>JAFDEI010000060.1 GCA_019310425.1 Deltaproteobacteria bacterium
GAGTACCAGGTCGTCGCACTGGATCTGAGTGGACACGGCGACAGCGGGCGACGCGCCGAATACCCGCGTGAGCTCTGGGCCGACGAGGTGCTCGCGGTCGCCGACGATGCCGGCTTCAGCGATCCTCCGATCGTGATCGGACACAGCATGGGGGGGTTCGTCTGCATCGCCGCGGCCGCGGCCTACGGCGACCGACTCGCAGGCGCGGTGATCCTCGATTCGCCCGTGACGCGCCCCGACCCCGAAGCCGAAGAGGGCGCGCGCGGACAGTCGTTCCGCAACCCGAAGGTCTATCCAGACGAAGCGACCGCGCTGGGCCACTACCGCCTGGTCCCCTCACAGCCGTGCGAGAATCGCTTCCTCCTCGATCATGTCGGGCGCCACTCGCTGCACGAGGTCGAGGGCGGCTGGACCTGGAAATTCGATCCGATGGTCTTCCTGCGCGCCACACCGCGCGCCGCGCGCGAGATCCTGCCGGAAGTGCGCTGCCGCATCGCGTTGTTTCGAGCCGCCCATGGTCTCGTGACGCCGGACATCGGCAGCTATATGTACGAACTGCTCAACCGAAACGCTCCCGTCGTCGAGGTGCCGGAAGCGCATCACCACTTGATGCTCGACCAACCGCTCGCACTCGTGACCGGTCTCCGGACGCTACTCGCCGACTGGGAGCACTCGATTCCCGCGCAACGCAGGTCTGCAAACCAATGGAGACACGGCACTCGATCCGGCCGAAGGGAGAACCAATGATCTCGAGCGATGAACGCTACCCGAAGAAGAGCATCGAAGTTCTGGGGTCCAAGATGGCGTATGTCGAAGTCGGCAACGGCGACCCGATCGTCTTCCTGCACGGAAACCCGACATCGTCCTACCTCTGGCGCAACATCATCCCGCACCTCGAAGGAGTGGGTCGTTGCATCGCCCCCGACCTGATCGGACAGGGCGATTCCGACAAGCTCGAAGACAGCGGACCGGATCGCTATCGCTTCGTCGAACACCGCCGCTACCTCGACGCGCTGCTCGAAGCGCTCGGGGTCGAGCGCAACGTCACGTTCGTGATTCACGATTGGGGCTCGGTGCTCGGCTTCGACTGGGCGAACCGTCACCGCGACGCCGTGCGGGGGATCGCGTACATGGAAGCCATCGTGCGCCCGTTCACGAGTTGGGACGAATGGCCGGAGGCCGCCAGACAGCTCTTCCAGGCGCTGCGCTCACCGGCAGGCGAGCAGATGATCCTCGAGAAGAACATCTTCGTAGAGAACATTCTGCCCGGCTCGGTCGTACGCAAGCTCACCGACGCCGAGATGGCGGTCTACCGCCGGCCGTTCGACGAGCCCGGCGAGGGCCGACGTCCCACCCTGACCTGGCCGCGGCAGATTCCGATCGCCGGCGAACCCGACGACGTGACCGCCATCTCGCGCGACGCTGCGGCCTGGCTCGCGGAATCCGAGGTTCCGAAATTGTTCGTCAATGCCGAGCCGGGCGCGATCCTGACCGGCGCCGTGCGCGAAACCTGCCGCAGCTGGCCGAACCAGACCGAGCTGACGGTGGTCGGAAATCACTTCGTCCAGGAAGACTCCCCGGACGAAATCGGCCGAGCAATCGCGGGCTGGCTCGCGGACATCGCTTGAGTCTCTGAAGCGTCGCCTTCGATAACCTATCGAATTTGAACTATTTTTTCGCTTAGACCAGACTGACTTCGACAATCAGAGCGATTACTCTTAGAATACCTGCATGGAATATCGGGTCGAAGAGCTCGCGGCGGAGTCGGGAGTCCGGGTCGACACGCTTCGCTTCTACCAGGCGCGCGGCCTGCTGCCCGCACCGGAACGCGTCGGGCGGGTCGCGGTTTATTGCGACGAGCACCTCGCCCGCGTTCGTCGCATCAAGGAACTCCAGCAACAGGGGTTCACCCTCGCGCAGATCCAGCAGGTACTGGAACCCTCGGCGAGCGGCGACCCGGACCTGCTCGCCGCACTCGTCGAAGAGCGGGTCGGCGCCCGCACGCTCTCGCGCGAAGCGCTCGCTGCCGAAGCCGGTGTGCCGGATGCACTGATCCGCGCCGCCGAGAGCCAGGGGCTATTGCAGGCGGTCGAGATCGACGGGGACGAACGCTTCAGCGAAGCCGACCTCGAGATGACACTCGCCGGCAAGGCGATCCTCGAGATCGGATTTCCGCTGCCGGCGATCCTCGAACACTCGATCGCACACGCGCACAACATCGAGGAAACCTGTGACCGGGCCATCGAACTCTTCGACGAACACGTGCGCAAGAGCGGGCCCGCAGCGAACGACGACCGCGCCGTCACCGACGCGTTTCGCAAGCTGCTTCCGCAGGTAACACGGCTCGTCGCACTGCATTTCGAGCGAACACTCGTCAACCGCGCGCTGCAACGCCTCAAGACCAGGGAAGAGCGCGAGGCCTTCCGCGCGGCGATCACCGCCACCGAATCGAAGAACCACGAGGTCGAGGTCGCGTGCCGCTGAACGCCCTTCCCAGTCACGAAGACAAGCATGCAACGGTCCGGTCCATGTTCGACCGCATCGCACCGCGCTACGACCGCATGAACCGGCTGCTTACTGCGGGCCTCGACCAGCGTTGGCGACGCGCGGCGCTCGACACCATCCGCGTGGGTTCCGGCGATCGCGTGCTCGACCTTGCCTCGGGAACCGGCGATCTCGCCGAGCTCGCAGCAGCCCGCGGCGCCGAAGTGATCGCGGTCGACTTTGCCGGCGAGATGCTCCGAAGCGCACAAAAACGCGGCATCCGCGCCGCCCTCGTGCAGGCGGACGGAGAAAAGCTGCCGCTTCCCGACCGCAGCGCGAACGTCGCCGTCTGCGGTTTCGCACTGCGGAACTTCGTCTCGCTGCCCAACATCTTCCGCGAGCTCGCGCGTGTACTCGAACCGGGCGGCCGCATCGCGCTGATCGACGTCGACCGCCCCACCACGCCCGTCATCCGCCAGGGCCACGCCTTCTATTTCGACCGCGTCGTGCCATTCATCGGCGGGCTGCTGTCGGACCGCGCCGCTTACGCCTACCTGCCGGCCTCGACCGCCTACCTTCCACCCGAAGCCGAGCTGATCGAAATGCTGCGACGCGCGGGCTTCGAAGACGTGCAGCGCACTTCGCACCTGCTCGGCGCGGTCCAGACCCTGACGGGTGTCCGAGGCAAGACGACGTGACGGCCGAAACACGAACTCGCTCGCTGCACGATGCGGCCGTGGCGGCCGTCCGCGGAGCACAGACCGATGGTCAACCGCATTGGGTCGCGCTTCGCGCACGGGTGCCCGCGCACGACGGCCTCGAATTCTTCGACACCGCGCCGCAGGACGACCGATTCCACTGGGAACGCCCCGACCAGCAGCTCGCGATTACCGGTCTCGGCTGCGCGTTCTCGATCGAAGCCGAAGGTGACGACCGATTCGACGTTGCGGCGCGTGCAGCCCGCGAGTTGTTCGAGAACCTCCACGTCGCGGGCGAGTCCGGCCCGCGACACAGCGGGCCGCTACTCGTCGGCGGCTTCGCGTTCGCCGCAACACCATCGCGGCAGATGGCCTGGCGCGACTTTTCTCCGTGCCATTTCACGCTGCCGTCCATGCTGTTCGCACGTGAACGCGACGACGCCTGGTGCACCCTCGTTCAGCGTATCGACGCAGACGACGACCCCGGAGCCATTGCCACCGCACTGAGCGGGGCGATGCAGTCACGGATCGCCTCGCAGCCCGGCATCCCTCATGCACGATCACGACCCACCGGCACGAGCGATGCCGCGGCGTTTTCGATCCATGCGGACCAGCCGCACGCGGACTACCGCGAGCGCGTCGAAGCTGCACTCGCCGAAATTCGTGCGGGCGACCTGGAGAAAGTCGTGCTTGCACGTTCGCTCCGAGTCGACTGTGAATCGCCGATCGACACCGGCCGACTGCTCGACGCGCGGCGCGACGCCGGAACACCTGGTCCGGCTCACGGACGGCCGAGTGGAAACGGCGGCCGTCGCGGGCTCGGCGCCGCGCAGCGGCGACCCCGAGGCTGACGCCCACCACGGGCGGTGCTTGCTCGAGAGCAAGAAGGAACAGGCCGAGCACGCCATCGTGGTGCGTGCGCTGCGCGCCGCACTCGAAACGTGTTGCGATGAACTCAGCATTCCCGAATCGCCGCAGCTGCTCCGCCTCGGCGAGATCCAGCACCTCGAAACCGCGATCCACGGAAACCTCATCAACGAGCAGTCCATCCTCGAGCTGGTCGGCCGGCTCCATCCGACCCCGGCGGTCGGCGGCGCACCGAGGGCAGCCGCCAACGAGTGGATTGCCGCGCGCGAAGGCCTCGACCGCGGCTGGTACGCGGGCCCGGTCGGCTTCGTCGACTCGAGCGGCGACGGTGAATTCTGCGTGGCGCTGCGCGAGACTCGCCTGAAGTTCCACGCAATGCTGGCGCCACTTCTGGAGGTGTGACGATGGGCGCCACCGTCGCCGAGGCCCCGAATCACGCCTACGCCTTCACCACCGCCTTCTTCGAAGAACTCGTACGCGCGGGCGTGCGCAACGTCTGCCTCTGCCCCGGCTCACGGTCGACGCCGCTCGCGGTCGCGACGGCCCAACAGCCCGAGTTACGCTGCTGGACTCACATCGACGAGCGCTCGGCGGCATTCTTCGCACTGGGCCTCGCGAAAGCCTCTTGCGAGCCGGTCGCGCTGGTCTGTACCTCCGGCACCGCGGCGGCAAATTTCCTGCCTGCCGTCGTCGAGGCCCACTACGCGGGCGTTCCGCTGCTGCTCCTCACCGCAGACCGTCCACCCGAACTTCGCGATCGCGGAGCCGGCCAGACGATCGACCAACTCCACCTCTTCGGGCGCCATGTGCGCTGGTTCGCCGAGGCCGCGCTGCCGAGCGCCGATGGCGAGATGCTGCGCTACGCACGAGCGCTGGCGAGCCGTGCAGTGGGCGTTGCAAAGCGGCGGCCGGCGGGGCCCGTCCACCTGAACCTGCCGTTCCGCAAACCGCTGGAGCCGCGGCCGACCCCGGGTGACGTCGCGCCGGATTTGCGCGAGCGCGACCCGCTAGCAGCTGCCGGGCGCGAAGCAGGACCGTTCACCGACGTGATCGAACCGCTCGCCGTGCCCCCCCCGGCTGCAGTCGTGGGCATAGCCGAGCTCGTGCGCGCGTATCCGCGCGGCGTGATCGCGTGCGGACCGATCGACGCGGAACCCGGCCTGGCCGCAGCCGTGTCGGGACTCGCGCGCCGCTCGGGCTGGCCCGTGCTCGCCGAACCGACAGCGCAGCTCCGCTGCGGACCTCACACGGGAGACGCCGCGATCATCGCAACCTCGGACTTGTTCCTGCGGAACGAGACATTCGCTGCCGATCACGCGCCCGACGTCGTGCTGCGGATCGGCGCCACACCCACAAGCGCCGCACAGCGACGTTGGATCGAGCGCCACACACCGCCTCACCTGCTGTTGATCGACCCGGAGCACACCTGGAACGACCCGAGCCAGCTCGCGTCTCAGGTGATCGCGGTCGATCCGACGCGCTTCTGCGTCGACGTCAGTGCCGAACTCGACCGCGGCCCGGTCGCCGCGCAAAGCCCCTGGCTCGAGGCCTTCGTCGACGCGGATCGACGCGCGAACGCGGCCATCGAAATGGTCCTCGCAGGCGACAACAGCCTGCTCGAGCCGCGGGCTGTGCGGGAAATCGCAGCCACGCTCCCCGATGACGCGCTCCTCTACGTGTCGAACAGCATGCCGGTCCGCGACCTCGATGCCTTCCTTCCCGTGTCTTCCCGCCCTCTCCGCGTGCTCTGCAACCGCGGCGCAAACGGAATCGACGGGATGATCTCGAGCGCACTCGGCGCCGCAGCCGCGAATTGCGGCCGCGTCGTGCTGCTCACCGGCGACCTTGCGTTCGCGCACGATCTCGGCGGCCTGCTGGCCGCACGACGGCACGAGCTGCACGCCACCATCGTGGTGTTCAACAACGACGGTGGCGGGATCTTCTCGTATCTTCCGATCGCCGACTACGCCGACGAGGTCGATTTCGAAGCGAACTTCCGAACGCCTCTCGGCATCGATTTCGAGCCAGCGGCAGCGACGTTCGGCGTACGTTTCACGCGCGTGGGCTCCTGGGAACATCTCCGCACCGCACTGAAGGAGAGTGCGGACACAGCCGAGACCTGTGTCATCGAAATTCCGATCGACCGCGACCGCAGCGTGTCGCACCATCGTGCGATCGAAGCTGCCGTTGGAGCTGCGATCGCGGGCGACCCCGCCGACCAGGGCACGCGTTGAAAACCGACGAGCACCGCATCCGCAGCGGCGGCGTCGAACTGCACGCGCTGCTCGATGGCGACGGAATACCGGTGGTGATTCTGCATGGATTCACGGGCTCGTGCGCCAGCGTCGAAGGCATCGCTCGCGACCTGAGCGACCACCACAGGATGTTGCGGATCGACTTCATCGGGCATGGGGCAAGCGATGCGCCGGCCGAACGTGAGCCGTACCATTTCGACCGCTGTGTCGACCAGATCGCGGACGTCATCGGCCAGCTCGCCCACGGGCCCGCACACCTCATCGGTTATTCGATGGGCGGCCGAGTCGCACTCGGGCTCTGCGTCGCGCGGCCCGAACTCGTGAAGTCTGCAACGGTGATCGGCGCTCGTGCGGGCATCGAGAATGCGGCGGAACGCGCGGAGCGGGTGCGCGACGACGAAGCACTCGCGGACTCCATCGAGCGCGAGGGCGTCCCCGCGTTCGTCACGCGCTGGATGGCGCTGCCGTTGTTCGCAAGCCAACGGCGGCTCGGCACCGCACGTCTCGCCCAGGAGCGTAAACAACGACTCGCGAACCGCGCACACGGCCTCGCCAATTCGCTCCGCGCCATGGGGGCCGGAGCGCAACCACCACTACATGCGCGACTCGCCGAGATCTGCGCGCCGGTCTGTCTCGTCGTCGGCGATGAAGACGCGCGCTTCGCCGGAATCGCGAACGCGCTCGCAGACGACCTCCCGCACGCGCGAGTCGAGACGATCCCCGGATCCGGGCACGCGGCACATATCGAGAACCCGGAAGCCTTCCTGAAGGTCGTGCGCGCCTTCATCGACGAGGTCGAAGCTCAGCGGGCCCACCCCGAGGATCCCCACGCCGCATGACCGCAGCATACGTCCTGATCGCGAGCAGCATCCGGAAGCACTCGAAACTCCACCGCGAGGCACACCCACCCATGAGGTTGCAACTCCGATGGCGACGCTAGAGACCTCGCCGCGGCCCCGCGGGTTGCGAGTGTGGTTGCTCGCGGCACGCCCACGCACGCTGCCGGTCGCGTTGGCTCCCGTGCTCGTCGGTACCGCGCTCGCAATCGCCGAAGGTTCTGCACGGGCGCTGCCGGCCACGGCCGCACTGCTCGGCGCACTGCTGCTCCAGATCGGCGCAAACTTCGCCAACGACTTGTTCGACGCCGAGAAGGGCGCCGACGGCGATGACCGCATCGGCCCGCCGCGCGCGATGCAGCTCGGTCTCGTCAACGCCGAGCAGATGCGCTTCGCGATTGCGTGCAGCTTCGGCGCAGCGGCCCTGGTCGGCGCCTACCTGGTGTTCGTGGGGGGCTGGCCGATCGTCGTGATCGGACTGGCATCGATCGCAGCCGCCCTCGCCTACACGGGCGGCCCGTTCCCGTTCGGCTACCGCGGGCTCGGCGACATCGCGGTGTTCGTATTCTTCGGGCCGGTCGCGGTTGCGGGCACCCACTATGTACAGGCGCTGTCACCGTCGGGGCTCGCGCTCGCGGCGTCGTTGCCGATCGGCGCCCTCGCGACCGCGATCCTGGTGGTGAACAACCTGCGCGACATCGACTCCGATGCCCGCGTCGGAAAACGCACGCTCGCGGTGCGAATCGGCTCGCGCGCGACGCGGATCGAATACGCGAGCCTGCTCGTATTCGCCTACGCGATCGTGCCGGACTTCTGGTTGCTCGGCGTCGCTTCGCCGTGGGTCGCGCTCCCGTTGCTGACCTTGCCATGGGCGCTCGGGCTCGTGCGCCGCATCGCGGCGTCCTGCGACGGGCCGACACTCAATCAGGCGCTCGCCGACACCGCGCGACTCACGCTCGCGTTCTCGCTGTTGTTCTCGATCGGTTGGTTGCTGTGAAGATCATCCGCGCGCGGGTCATTCCGATCCGTCTCGCCCTGGCTGAGCCGATCGCGACCTCTCGCGGCGAAATTCGAATACGTGAGGGTGCCTTGATCGAGCTCGTTTCCGAGTCGGGCACTCGAGGTTGGGGTGAAGCGTTGCCCTTGCCGGGTTTCGGGCTCGAGACTGCCGAAGAAGCCGTAGTGGCGCTCGAAGCGATCGGCCGGGCACTCGTCGCCGAAGAGTTCGCGGGAGTGGACACGGCGCTCGACTGCGCCGACGAAACCGCCCCGACCGCGAAAGCCGCCCGTGCCGCTGCCGACGTCGCGTTGCACGATTTAGCCGCACGTGAGGCGGGTGTCGCACTCGCGGCGTTGTTCGAATCCTCACCGCTGCGGCAAGTCACGCTGAACGCGCTGGTCCGCGGCACGTCGCCCGCTGAGCTCGCCGCATCCGCGCGCGCTGCAGTCCGGCGGGGCCATCGCACGCTGAAGCTCAAATTGCTGGGCGGCGATCTCGACCGCGACGTCGCGCGCGTCGCGGCCGTGCGGGGCGCAATCGGCTACGGCCCACACCTGCGTCTCGACGCAAACGAAGCCTGGGAAGAAGACCGCGCGCTCGCCGCGGTTGCTCGTCTCGACGCTTTCAGCATCGAATTTCTCGAACAACCGATCGCGGCCGATGATCTCGGCGCACTCGCGCGCGTGCGTGCCGCTTCGCCGATCGCAATCGCAGCCGACGAGGCGGTTCGCGACCCCGCATCGGCGGCGCGGATCCTCGTTGAAGGTGCCGCCGACGTTCTGATACTGAAGCCCGCCGCGCTGGGAGGGCTGCGCGCAGCCCGGCGTATCGCCGAGGAGGCGGAGCGTGCCGGAGTCGACGCGCTCGTGACGTCGTTCCTCGATTCGAGCCTCGGAATCGCCGCCGCACTCCAGTTGGCCGCGTCGCTCCCGCGCGCCACCCACGCCGCGGGCCTCGCGACAGCCCCGCTGTTGGCAGAGGATCTCGCGACTCCACTCGCGATCGTGGACGGATCGATGGCACTGCCCGAAACAGCCGGCCTCGGGCTTCGACCCGACCCCGAGGCGCTCGAACGCTGCACCCACGGACGAACGCGCGAGGTTCGACAATGAGCGCGATTGCGCCGTGGCTCGGCGCGCGCGCGCAGGTCTCGGGTCCACTCCCAGCGATCGAGTGCAACGGCGCCGTGCTCAGCTACGCGGAGCTGAGCACCCGTGCGCACGAGGCTGCAGGGCATCTCGCCGAACTCGGAATCCGCCATGGCGATGTCGTCGCGCTGTTGCTCGAAAACGGCGTGCCGTTCGTCGAACTGTTGTACGCCGCGGTGCTCTCGGGTGCGGTCCTGCTACCTCTCAATCTCCGTCTCACCCCGACCGAGTTGGGAGTGCAGCTGCGCGAAGCACGGGCCCGATTGCTGGTACACGGCAATGGCGCGATCGCGGAGCGTGCGCGTGCCGCCGCCCCGCCTGGAACCCGCACCTTGGAGATCGCCAGCGCGCGGCGCGCGTTCGAGCGCGCGCCGGAATCCGAACGCACCGATGCAATGTTCACGCAGGTCCGACCGGACTCCACTCTCGCCCTGTTGTTTACTTCGGGCACCTCCGGCACACCAAAGGGGACCGAACTCACGCACGCGAACTTCCAATGGAGTGCGCTGGCATCGGCGGCCCACCTCGGCGCCGACCCCCGCGACCGCTGGCTCGCCTGTATGCCGTTGTTTCACGTCGGCGGATTGTCGATCCTGATTCGCGCGCTGCTCTACGGAAATTCCGTCGTGGTGCATGAGCGCTTCGACGCCGTCTCGGTCGACCGCGCTCTCGACCGAGATGGCGTCACCCATGTGTCTCTGGTCGCTACCATGCTCGCGCGCATCCTCGACGTGCGCGGCTCGCGGCCCGCGCCGGACACGCTGCGCTGCGTACTCCTCGGCGGTGGCCCGGCACCGACGGACCTGATCGACCACGCGACCCTTCTCGGCTTTCCCATCGCGCCGACCTATGGCCTGACGGAAGCCGCCTCGCAGGTCGCCACGCGACCGCCCGGGTCTGGCACTGCGGTTGCGGGAGCGGGCCTCGTGCCCCTCATCGGAAACGAGCTGCGCATCGTCGCAGAGAACGGCCGCGATTGCGCCGACGGCGACGCCGGCGAGCTGTGGCTGCGCGGTCCGACCGTAATGCGTGGCTATCGACAACAGCCCGCAGAAACCGCATCCGCGCTCGCAGGCGGTTGGCTCCACACGGGTGACGTCGCGATTCGGGCCGGCGACGGGACACTCACGATTCTCGCGCGGCGCAGCGACCTGATCGTCTCCGGTGGAGAGAACGTCTATCCGGCGGAAGTCGAGGCGGCACTGTGCGAACACCCGGCAGTCGTCGACGCCGCGGTCGCCGCGGTCGCGGACCCGGAATTCGGCCAGCGCCCCGCCGCCTGGCTGGTCTTCCACCCGGACGCGCACGAGGTTCCCGCTGCGGATGCGTTGCGGCAATTCTGCCGACAGCGCCTGGCAGCCTTCAAGGTTCCAGTCCGCTTCGAGCGCCTCGATGCCCTGCCCCGCACCGCGTCGGGAAAGCTGAAGCGCGGGGAGCTGAAGTCCAAAACGCCCCTTTCCGGCTGAATTCCGGTGATTTGCGCGTGCCTGCACGCCGAGGAACAAAACTTCTCGAGACGAGGCGATAAAGCACTCAAGCGACTGCTGGATCGAGTCGTTGAGGATGATGAAGGACTCCCCGCTCGAGGACCACAAGCATGCGCGTACACCACCGATCGGCCGCAGTACTTGCCGCCCTGCTACTCGCCGCGGCGCCCGCATCCGCGACCCTGATCACACCGCCCCTGCTCCTGACCGCGGCTGAAGTCGCGCACCAACCCAGCTCGCAGCTGCTCGAGTTCGACGTGGAGGGCTGGGCGTCCTTCATCAGCAGTGACGCACCCGAGTACGAGCTGTCGGCGCTCGGTTCGGGAATCGACGAGTTCGGCGGAGCCAGCGAATTCCAGATGCCGCTGCCGATCGACATCGACGACGAACTGATCCTCACTCAGGTGTCGATCCGACCGTAGCCGGAATCGGGCCGCGTGTCGCGAGCCCGCCAGCGCGTTGGCCGCCCTGCGGCCATAGCTTCCGCGTCAGCGCATGAAACGCTTCGCGCTGCACGCTGCTAACCGTCGCTACAGGTCTGGCTGCGCGGCGGTGTCGAGCTGCACTGGATCCCGTCCGTTACACCGCCCGACAGAACCGCGCAGGCCGAGGTGACCGCACCCGCGATCGCCTGCGGGCGATCGACCGCAGTCGACGTGCGGCAGACCGTCTCCCCGCGATAAACCACGCAGACTCTGCATTCGACCCGACTCTCGGCCATGACGGCGTAGATCATCGCGCCGATGAACAAGGCTCCGATCGAGATTCCGACGATGGTTCGCATGGACGAGAACCATAGCGTTCGGGCTGGGCGGCGGAGCAGGTATCGCTGCGAGAGCCCGCAGCCTCGTCGATTCGCGCGGCGGAGAGAGCGGCCCACGAGTATCTTCGGGGCATGGCGGTCCCCGGATCCGACGAGAAGCTCCCCGATCTACCGGTCGACTGGGACGAGATCGAGCACGAGGCCACGGATCTTCTGCAGACCTACCTGCGTATCGACACCACGAACCCGCCGGGCGGCGAGGAAGCGGGCGCGCAATTTCTCGCCGAGGTGCTGCGCAGGGACGGGTTCGAGCCGACCTTCTACGATGCCGGGAACGATCGCGTGTCACTCTCCGCTCGGCTGCCCGGAACGAACACTTCGGGATCGCTGCCCCTGGTACTGCTTTCCCACATCGACGTCGTGCCGGTCGAACGCGACTACTGGTCCGTCGACCCGTATGCGGGCACGCTCAGGGACGGCGTGCTGTGGGGCCGCGGCGCACTCGACATGAAGGGCATGGCGGTGATGGAGCTACTCGCGTTCGCGCTGCTCAAGCGCCACCGCGTCCCCCTCCAACGCGACCTGCTCTTCCTCGCAGTCGCCGACGAGGAAGCAGCCAGCAAATCGGGTATGAGCTGGCTTGCCAAGCACCATCCTGAGCTGCTCCGTGCCGACGCCGTGATCAATGAAGGCGCATTCGGCTTCGGGGAGTTGATGGGGCACCGCGGCCTGATCTTCGGCGTCTCCACCAGTGAGAAGGCTCCGCTGTGGTTGCGGTTGACCGCCACCGGACGCCCCGGCCACGGATCGATTCCGCACGGCCAGAACGCGGCGGTGCGACTGATCGAGGCTCTCGCCCGCGTCGCGGCGGTGGAGCAGACCGCAACGCTGTGTCCCGAAACCCGGCTGACGCTCGAGACGCTGAAGCGCGAGGGCCTGTTTCCGGCCGACCTCGACGTCACCGATCCCGAGGTGCTGCAAGGCCTCGCGAGCGCGAGCGATCTCGTGCGCGCGCTGGTCTGCAACTCGGTCAGCCTCACGTCGATCGGTGGCGGCTCCAAGATCAACGTGATCCCGGCGAAGACCGAGGCCACACTCGACTGCCGCCTGCTCCCGGGCCAGGACGTCGACACCTTCCTCGGCGATTTGCGTGCGGTGATCGACGACGAGCATGTGGAGATTTCGGTGGTGCATCAGGACGTGCCGCTGGTCTCGCAGATTCGCAGCGACATCCTCGAGCACGTCGAAGCCACCATCCGCCACGAGACTGCGGGGGGCGTCGTGATGCCGATGATCTCGCCGGGCTTCACCGACAGCCGTATCTACCGCGCTCACGGAGTGCCTTCGATCGGCTACACGCCCGTCCTGCTCACGACCGAAGAAGCGGGTGGCGTACACGGGCACGACGAACGCATCTCGACCGCGAACTTGAGGCTGGGAACACAGCTACTGCTCGATACGGTCCGCCGCGCCGCCGGCGTTCCCTGAGCAGGCGGCAGCTCAGTGCTTGGAGGGAGGCCCGGACGACACCGCGGGCGTACCAACCCACGCGGGCGAATGCGCCACGCCCACGGCAGTGAACGCCGCCCCCAACGCGGGAATCGGAGTGTGCTCCGCGGGTGCCGCTGCGATGCTGGAAGCGACCTCGTAGAGCTTCGCCTCGCCGAGGGGTGAGAAAGTGTGCAGCACCACCTCGCCGAAACGCACCTGCAGATCCCCGATCGCGTTCACGTAGCCGCGCTCGGGATCGTAATCGCTCGCTCTGACCTGAGTGCAGCGCTTCTCGGCGATACTCCGACACGTCGTAAAGAACTCCTGTCCCATCCAGCGTCGTGCCGGCTTGAAACCGACGTTGCGCCGAGTCGCCATGTCGACTTCGATTGCGGCGCGCACCTTTGAGTCGAAGAGCCCCCAGTCGAGCTGCTTCTCGAGCTCGCCCGACATAGTGGCCGAGAGCACCTCACCGGTTCTGGCCTCGAAGATCCAGACGAAGTCGCTGAAACTGCCCGCGATCGGGTTCTGATCGGCCAGCAGGATCCGTTCGACATCGCCGCGGTCGATCGTGACACGGATGCGCCCCGCCTCCACGGTCTCGAGCCACGCTTGGATCTTCGGTGTGTAGTGGGTGTCGATCTGGCCCGGCCGGTCGCGAGGCGAGACCTCGAACGCGATCTCGACCCAACGCGGTACGGGATTGCCGAAATCAACCGGATCGGCTGATCCGCTCGTGGGCAGCAGCAGCAATAGACCCAGTAGAAGAAATCGCACGCGCCATCCTCCGCCTTCGACCCATCGCGCTTCGAACACGCGACGAGCTTCTTGAGTGCAAGCCGGATACCAAACTCACACGACCCGTCGCTGGCGGGCAACGATCCCCACAAGCGGCTGAAATGGCTGCAGAAGCGACCAGTCTGTGCGACTGCGCGAGGTGGGCGCAAGATTCTGCACAGTGGAAGTGAAATTCCGTTCAGAGGGACACGACACGTAAGCTGCGGCCGCGGACCAGCCAACGCGCAGGCAGGGGCAGCGCAGATGCGCTCAGTCGCGGGCCGAAACGCGATCGGGAGCGTCGCTGAGCACGAGGTCCGGGTGCTTCTCGGCGATCCGCTCGAGGTACCAGGGGCTCTTGAGCAACAGCACCGGGCGCCCTTCGCGGTCCTCCACCACCTTCACCGCGTCGGAGAATCGGAAGTCGTCGACATCGAAGCCCGACACGGGCCAGCGCGCCACCTTGTGGGGCAGGAGCGTCAAGCGCAGCTTCACCTTGTACTCGCTCTCCATCCGATGCTGGAGTACGTCGAACTGCAACTGCCCCATCGCGCCGATGATCGGGGCCGAGGAACCGGCTCCCTGTTCGAAGAAGAGCTGAACCGCGCCTTCCTGCGCGAGTTGGTCGAGGCCCTTCTCGAGGCTCTTACGCCTCATCACCTCGGCGACTTCGACTCGACCGAACATCTCGGGAGGGAAGGTCGGAATTCCCGCGAACGAGAAGCTGCCCGCCTCGCTCACGGTGTCACCGATCCGGAAGATCCCCGGATCGAACAGGCCGACGACATCGCCCGGGTAGGCCTCTTCGAGCGACTCCCGATCTCGCGCCTGTACGAGTGTCGACTTCGACAACCGCAGCTTCTTCTCGGTGCGCACGTGGATGGCACTTGCGTCCTTCACGAAGCGCCCCGAACAGACGCGCAGGAACGCCACACGGTCGCGGTGATCGGGGTCCATGTTCGCCTGGATCTTGAACACGAAACCCGAGAAGCCGTTTCCAATCGGGTCAATCGGCCCGGCGTCGGATTCGCGCGCTCCCGGGCTGGGCGCGAGCTCCAGGAACCGATCCAGGAACGGAGAAACACCGAAATTCGTGAGCGCGCTGCCGAAGAACATCGGGGTCTGATCGCCTGATAGCATGAGTTCGTTATCGAAGGCCGCTCCCGCGCCATCCAGCAGCTCGAGGGCTTCCCCGATCTCGTCGGCGCGAATTCCGAGCGCTTCGCGCACCGCCGGACTGTCGACGGCGCCCTTCACTTCGGCTTGATCGACTCGCCTGGTGCCGTGATGGCCACCCGAGAACGAGAGCAGCCGTTCGCGAATCCGATCGTACACTCCGAGGAAGTCGCTGCCCTGCCCCACGGGCCAGTTCACCGGTACCGCGTCGATCCCGAGCACTTCTTCGATCTCGCTCATCAATTCGAACGGGTCGCGACCGAGGCGGTCCATCTTGTTCACGAATGTGAAGATCGGAATCCGCCGCATCCGGCAGACTTCGAACAACTTTCGCGTCTGCACTTCGACGCCCTTTGCCGCATCGATCAACATCACCGCGCTGTCGGCTGCGACCAGCGTGCGGTAGGTGTCCTCGCTGAAGTCCTTATGCCCCGGCGTGTCGAGGATATTCACCCGATAGCCGGCGGTTTCGAAATGCATCACCGAGCTGCTGACCGAAATACCACGCTGCTTCTCGAGCTCGAGCCAATCACTGGTCGCATGGCGCGAGGCCTTCTGCGCGCGCACCGCACCGGCTTCGCGCACCGCACCGCCGTAGAGCAGCAGCTTCTCGGTCAGCGTCGTCTTGCCGGCGTCGGGGTGCGAGATGATCGCGAACGTCCGCCGCCGCGCGACTTCGCGTGCCAGACTTCCCGCCACCTCAGTGTCGTTCGATGCAGTCATTGCTCGAACCAGCCTCCATTACACTTCGGCTTCGTTCGGTCGGACAAAATAAGAGAGGCCCCGGCGCGCTGCCGGGGCCTCTCTGAGATCCGACTGACAGGGTAGTCAGTTGGGGCGAACGTTCGTCGCCTCGGGACCCTTACGGCCCGGACCCGCGTCGAACTCGACCTTCTGACCGTCCTGTAGGGATCGGAAACCTTCCCCTACGATGTTTGAGTGATGTACGAACAGATCCTCGCCCCCATCATCGGGAGTGATGAACCCATAACCTTTTTCGTCGCTGAACCATTTCACGGTGCCACTAGCCAAGACTTTCCTCCTCCGCGCTTAAAGCGGGGCCTAATCGTACATGGATCGCTCCCGCACTACAATTTGAATTCGCGCAATCCGCATTTTCTACCGAGAAAAGTGTGCTCGCGGATCCGGCCTCGCGGAGGCCCGTGGTGGTGGCAAAAGCCCCGCACGAGGTCAATTCGCGGCGAACACACCACCTGACGGTCCGTGTATTTCCTTTCATTTTCAGCCTGTTGGATGATTTTCGGCAGAGTCGGAGCATTCCGGCAGCCGTGCCGTGTTCCAAAACTGGGTCCTTTTCGTCGCAGTGCGGGCTACCCCCTGCGATCGGTCGACCGCGGCGCCTCAGCGGCGCCCGTCGCGAGTTCCGGCATTGCTTTGGCCTGGAATCGACCCCATCTTCGATCTACGGCCGATCAGGTGCACTTCCTCGGGCCGAACCGACAGCGTCAGCGAGTCACCCGCTGCGAGCGTCCGCGCCAGACCGCGGCCCGCGATCAGATGCGTGCGAAGCTCGAAACCGGCCCAGTCGAGCGTGAGTGTCGCCGCCACACCGTCGGAAACCAGGTGTCGCAGCACGCCTTTCCCGATCGAAATCCCCTCTCCGCGTCCGACATCGACCTTCAGGTGTTCGGGCCGGATCCCGATCCAGACCGGCGTTCCGACGGCGGGAGCGACCGGAACCGGAACGCGATGCAGCGCATCGACCTCGACCCAACACGTGCCGTCGCCGGTGGGTGCGGCAACTTGGCCCGCGATCAGGTTCGACATGCCGACGATGCGAGCAACATCGAGGTCTATCGGCCGATTCAGCACCGCTTCGCGCTGGCCACACTGAACCAGTGAACCACTTTTCAGAACCGCGATGCGGTCCGCGAGCAGGAGCGCGCGGCGAAGGTCATGCGTCACGACCGCCACCGCGACATCGGTCTCGACGATGGCTCGCCGGAGATCCAACGAGAGTGACTCCTGCCCGGCCGCGTCGAGGTCTTCGAACGGCTCGTCGAGCAGCAGTACCGCTGGGCGCAGCGCAAACGCCCGCGCGAGCGTGAGCCGCCGCGTTTCGCCGCCCGAAAGCGTCGCGGCGTTGCGCGCAGTGAGTCGCGCAATCCCGAAGCGCTCCAGCGATTCGCGCGTTCGACGCTCCGCTTCGCCTCGCGAAAGCCGTGCCCCGAGCAGCGCTACGCGCAGGTTGTGCTCGACCGTCCCCGCAAACACGATCGGGCGCTGAAAGACCATCGTGACCGGACCGCTCGCACGTCGCTCGATACGCCCTGCAGCCGGAGCTTCGAGACCCGCGAGCGCACGTAGCAACGTGCTCTTGCCCGCGCCGTTGTGACCCAGCACGGCGAGCACCTCTCCCGACGAAATACCGAGCGAAGAAACGCTTAGTTCGAAGCTACCCGTCCGATCACTACGGCGAACGATGAGATCGCAGGCTTCGAGCGCCGGGGCGGTCATCGCCGCCCCGCCTGTTGTATCGCGGTAAGGACCGCCGAGAGCATCAGCATCAGGCCGAGCAACACACAAGCGAGCGCGATCGCTCGTTCGAACTCGCCCATCTCGGTAAACATCACGATCGAAGTGGTCAGCACGCGGGTCTCACCCGCGAGATTGCCCCCGACCATCAACACTGCGCCAACGCCCGAGAGAATCGAACCAAGCGCCGCACCCGAGACGGATCTCGCGAAGCAACAGCCACGTCCTCCAAGCCGCCGGAATGCCGAGCGTTCGCGCCTGGAGATCCCAGTCCGCGTCGAGTGCACCAACCGCGGCGAGCGTGATACCAACGATGAGCGGCAACGCAATCACGACCTGCGCGATCACCATCGCCTCCATGCTGTACATCAGGCCGAGTCCGCCCAGCGGCCCGTTGCGCCATAGCAGCAACGCGAGTGTGAGCCCGACCACCACCGGCGGCGCCCCCATCCCGGCGTTCACGATTCCTACGACCGCACGTCGCCCGCGGAAGTGGGATCGTCCGAGCAGGATCCCGATCGGCAACCCGAGTGACAGCGATAGCGTCAGCGCGAAGAACGACATTCGAAGTGTGCGCGCAGTGATCTCGCCCACGAGCGGCCATGTCAACTCCGTCACGGCTGGAGTCACTCCTCACGCGGCCGGTCAGGCCCCTTGAACAGCGGGGTGAACAACGGCCGGCCGAACCGCTCGCCTCCGAACGCAGCGATCGTCGCCTGCGTATCTTCGCGGATCATGAATGCGGCGAAGAGTTTTGCTCCGGTCGCATTGATCGGCTTCTCGAAGCGTGCTGGGTTCACGCGCAGCACCGAATACACGTTTCGAAGTTCGGGGTCGGGGTCCGAAAGCGCTCGGATCTCGATGCGCTTCTCGTACGCGAGATAGGTCCCGATGTCGGAAAGGGTGTAGCTGTGGCGTTCGTCGGCGACCTGAAGCGTCAGACCCATTCCGCTCCCGGTCTGGGAAAACCCCTCCCAGCTCCCGGCGGGAGCGAGCCCTGCGGCACGCAGCAGCGCGCGTTCGCGCTTGTGCGTTCCCGAATCGTCGCCGCGGCTGACGTACGGTGCCGAGGCTGCGGCGATCCGCCGAAACGCCTCCACGGCGGACTCGGCTGCGCGCACCCCTGCGGGATCCTTCGGGGGGCCCACGATCACGAAGAAGTTCTCCATGAATGGCTGCCGCTCGACGAGCACACCCGAGCGAACCAAGTCCGCCTCGGCGTCCGGTGCATGCGTGAGCAGTACGTCGACGTTGCCTTCTGCCCCCATTCGCAGCGCAGCGCCCGTACCCACCGCGATTGGCTTGACCGTGATGCCGCTCTCCGCTTGGAACGAAGGCAGTAGCGCGTCGAGCAGACCGGTATCCCGAACACTCGTGGTGGTCGCGAGCAGCAGCGTGTCGTCTTCGGCGATTGCGGGGCCGTTCTGCAACGCCACGAGAAGACAACAAAGAACAATGGAGCATTTATACATAACGACGTTTCACTCCCTACTCGAAGTCCAACGTTCGGCCCCCCGGGCGCCGAACGGCGACGATACGGCAGGTCGGTGCATCGAGTCTACGCTTGCTTTTTGCATGCGCCGTGGTGCATGATGGGGGTGAACAGCGTCTCACCGGCGGGTGAATACGGGTCGGCGAGGCCAGTGAAGCAGTCGGGTCGCATCTACTCCGCTCCCCACCTTCTCGTCGCCCTCCTGATGCCTCCCGCCAGAGCACACGCCTCCGTCCGGCACCGATCACCAACCGTGTGTGGCAGCCCAACACGGGAGGTCCGCGATGTCCATCGCAAATACCGTCAAGTGGTATCTCGACTCCGAGCAGCTGAGCTACGAGATCCTGCAACACCCCCATACGAGTTCGAGTGCCGAAACCGCAGGCGCCGCTTACATCTGGGAGGACCAGCTCGCCAAGTCGGTCCTGCTCGAGGACCGCGTCGACCTGAAGAGGCTGCGCGAGAGTATGCATCGCCCGCTCGAGCTTGCGACCGAAGCGGAGCTCGGTGAAATCTTCGCCGACTGTGAAATCGGCGCGGTTCCCCCGCTCGGCCAGGCCTACGGCATCCCGATGATCTACGACGATTGCCTCACGAAACTCGCGAATGTCTACTTCGAGGCCGGCGACCACGAGGATCTCGTCTACATGGGTGGTGCGGAATTCATGCAGCTGCTCGGCAAGGCGTCGCACGCGAAGTTCTCCACGCCGATCTGATCCGGGAGCCACGCGGCTGCAGGACTCGAAGCACCGGATCCGGCCCGGCCGATTCCGCGCAGGGCCGGTGGTGCGTTACCTTGCCTCTCGATGGCGAACACGACCAAGGTATTGCTCGATGGTCTGGCCTATCCCGAAGGCCCGCGTTGGCACGAGGGGAAATTGTGGTTCTCCGACATGCACTCAGGCGCGGTCCTCAGCGTCGATGCCTCGGGGAAGTCGGAAGTGGTGGTCGAAGTCCCGAACGCCCCGTCGGGCCTCGGCTGGCTTCCCGACGGTCGATTGCTCGTGGTATCGATGACCGATCGCCGGCTGCTGCGCCTCGACCCCAACGGACTCACCGAAGCCGCCGACCTCAGCGAACTCGCGTCGTACCACTGCAACGACATGGTGGTCGATGAGCGGGGTCGCGCATACGTGGGAAACTTCGGCTTCGACCTCCACGACCACGCAAAGCCGACGAATGCAGAGATCGTGCTCGTCACGCCCGACGGTATGGCCCGTCTCGTCGCCGATGGAATGCAGTTCCCGAACGGCAGTGTCATCACGCCCGACGGCGCGACCTTGATCGTCGGAGAAACCTTCGGAACGCGCCTCACCGCCTTCGACATCGAGGCCGACGGTTCACTGTCCGGTCGCCGTACCTGGGCGCAGCTCGAAGGGATCATGCCCGACGGGATCTGCCTCGATGCGGAGGGCGCGATCTGGGTCGCCTCGCCCGTCAGCCACGCGATCTTCCGCGTCGCCGAAGGCGGAGAAATTCTCCAACAGATCCCACTCGAGACCCAGTCGTTCGCCTGCATGCTCGGCGGGCCAAACGGTCGAACACTTCACATCTGCACCGCCGAGAGCCCGGACCCCGAAACGTGCGTCGCGAATAGAACCGGACGCATCGAGATCGTCGAAGTCGACGTCCCTCACGCCGGACTTCCCTGAACCGGCAGCCGAAATCCGACCGGTGGACCGCTCTCGCTTCGCGCCAACGACATCGGGACCCGCCCACCCGGGCACGCTCGTCGCAGCCCTGCTGTGCTGGCTCGACGCGCGCAGTCGCGGTGCGTCCATCGGGCTCCGACTCGAGGACATCGACCCCACGCGTTGTACCTCTCTCCGCGCCCACGAGCTTCGCGATGCGCTCGCATGGTTCGGCCTCGATTGGGACGATGAATCGCGCCAGAGCGATCATCTGCCCGCGCACGAACGCGCCCTCGACCGGCTCGCAGCACAGCACGAGCTCTACCCGTGCGATTGCAGCCGCAGCGAGGTCAAGCGCGTCGGACTGCGCGCAGCCGACGGCGGCTACCGCTACCCGGGAAGCTGTCGCGCGCAACCGCTTCCGGCGGCGGGCTGGCGAAGTTGTGACAGCGCCCTGCGCTTCCGACTCGAACCCGGTTGGATCGCACCACCCGACGAGAGCGGACTCGACCTCGCCCAGGACCCCGCGGCCGCGATGGGGGACCCCGTGTTGCGGCGACGCGACGGAGCCGTGGCGTACCAGCTCGCGGTGGTGGTCGACGACGCGGAACAGGCCGTGACACGCATCGTGCGTGGCCGCGATCTCGCACCATCCACCGCCATCCAGGTCATGCTGCAACGCTCACTCGGGCTCGCGACGCCGGCATACCGCCACCACCTGCTGCTGCTCGAAGAGCAGGGGGGCAAGTTCGCAAAGCTGCACGGTGCGGTGGGCTGGCGAGAGCTGCGCGAGCACTATTCGCCGGAACGGTTGTGCGGCTTCCTCGCTCGAGTCGTAGGACTGACCGAGTCAACCGACGAGACGTCCCCGAGAGAACTGGTCGCGGACTTCGACTGGGCGCGGATCAGCCGCGACGACGCGCTGATCCGCTGGCGAGACGGAGAACTCTCGTGCCTGGGATACAGGCCCGCCGAGACAGAACCGGGCGTATCATGAGCCGCTCGCGTCCAATAGCTGGATCAGCTCCGCGAGATCGGCAATCACGAAATCGGGTGACGGCCCGTCGAATTCCTGAAGGCGCCGTTCGGCCTCGGGAACTCGCCGGGTGATCCAAACGGAGGCAATCCCCGCAGCCGCCGCGCCCTGGACATCGGCGTGAAGATTGTCACCGACGTGCAGCGCCTCATCGGCCCCGACACCGAGACGTTCCAGGCTGACTTCGAAGATCTCGCTGCGTGGCTTGCGGAAACCGATCTCATCCGAGATCGCTATGGCGTCGAAATGGCAACTCAAGGCGGACTCTTCGAGGATCGACATCGCGGTCGCGGAATGGCTGAAGTTCGAACACAGTCCCAAGCGGAATCGGCCGTGGAGTTCAGCGAGCAGATCAGCGTGCTGCGGAAGCACCACCGTGTGGTCGCGGATCGCCCCCATGTGGATTTCGGTGAGGCGATGCGGGAGCTTCGCGTCATCGATGCCGAGTCGCTCGACGACCGCCGCGAAGCGTTCTTCGGTCGGAACCTCGATGTCGCGCGCGTAGCGCGGATGAAGGATCTCGTGGTCGACGGCGAACAGCACGTCGATGAAGTGATCGAAATCGACCGCTTTGTACTCTGCGATTGCGGCGTGCAGCGGCCGTGCAGTCGGCATGATGGGCCGTCCCGCATGGAGTTCGCGCGGGAGGCGGTCGTAATGCAGATCTACCAGCGTATCGAAGAGGTCGAACAGCACGGCTCGAATCGGCATGAGCGCACTTTGCCCCAGCTTCCGCCCCGGGTGCAAGCGCACCGCCTCTGAAGCAAACTCCCTGCGATCGCGGCGCCGCGAACGAGGACGAGGACGAGATCTATGGATTCGCCGCAACGACGCACTCGACGGCAAGCAGTCGGAGACCATCTCGCCGAGCGAGAATGGTCGTTCGAAGAACTTCGTGCGATGTTCGCGATCCCGGTCCACCTGCTCGAAGACGACCTGCGACATCTCGAACGCAGCCTGCGGCGAAGCAACGCACGGCTCGAAGTCACTCCACCACGCTGCCGAGACTGCGATTTTCAATTCCGCAGACGCGCGCCGAACCGCTTCCACAAACCTGGGCGCTGCCCGCGCTGCCGCGGCGAGCACATCGTCGATACGCGGCTCGAAGTCGTCAGCGCATGAGCGGAGAACCGACACCGCACCGCGCAGTCTTCGCGCGATACCTGCTGATGCAGATCCCAAGTGGATTCGCCGTCGCGCTGGGGCTGTGGGCCTTCGTTCACTGGGGGCCACTCACTCCCGCAATCGCATCGCTTCTGTTCGGCGTATGGGTGGCGGTCGAGATCGCGCTGTTCCCAGTACTCCGGATCGGCTACGAGACCGGCGGGCAGCGGGCGGGCGTCGAGGCGATGATCGGCGCAGTCGGCAGGGTCAGCCGAGACCTCGACCCGGAGGGTTTCGTACAACTCGGGCACGAGCGTTGGCGAGCACTCGCCGCGACCGGACCGCTACCGATCACGGCCGGTACGCGTGTGCGCATCCGCGAGGTTCGGCATCTGACACTCGTCGTCGAGCCCGCCGACGAAGCAATCAGCGATCCTCCGGGCGGCTGATCGAGGCCATCACGTCGAGGCTCTGGTCTCCCGCTGGAGCTTCGATCTCACGGATGCGCTCGGAGACATCGTCGTATTCCAGACGCAGCGCTCGGCAGATGGTCGCGTGCAGATCGTAGGTGCAGGTGATGTAGGTGAGTTCGAGGATCGCTTCGTCGGACAGAAACGACCGTAGACGTTCGAACGTCGCGTCGGACACGCGGCCACCGGCGAGTACCAGATCGTCTGTGTAGGCGAGCACCGCGCGCTCTTCGGCGCTGAACGCATCCGAGCTGCTCCAGGCGGGGATCGACTCGATCTTCTCCTCGGACAGCCCCACCGATCGGCAAGACTTGCAGTGCTGCGAATACACGAACTGACTGCCCCGCGCGTAGCCGGCGCGTGTCTGGCCCAGCTCGCGCAGCCTCGGGTCGAGCTTGCGCTTGTCGCTGCGATACAGACCGAAGCCGGCAACCGCGTGTCGGAACACATCCGGCACCAGGGCAAACACGGTCCACCAGTTTCCGGGTGTTCCGGTCGCTGTGCCCGGCTCCGCCACCGGATCGCGATCACCGAACAGCAGATCGTACATCGTCGCGATTTCAGAAGTCGCCTCCGAACGTGAAACTTGTTTCAAACGCGGCATGCCGGCCTCCTCGGGGTCTCACCCCAGGGTCGCAAATTCGCGTCATGATACACTCCGCCCATATCGCCGGAGGATCCATGACCGCTTTCCTGAAGCCCCACTCGGAACACATCTACGCACTGTTGCGCATCGTCGCCGGATTCATGCTCATGTGCCACGGGATCCAGAAGGTCTTCGGGCTATTCGGCGGCAGCCAGGCCCCGCCCGCGATCACGTGGAGCGCCGGGCCCATCGAACTCGTCGGCGGCGCGTTGGTGATGGTGGGATTCCAAGCCGGCTGGGCGGCTTTCCTGTGCAGCGGGATGATGGCCGTCGCCTACTTCTTTGCCCACCAGTCGAAGGGGCTGCTGCCGATCGCGAATCACGGCGAACTCGCGGCGCTCTACAGCTTCGTCTTCCTCTTCATCGCCGTTCGCGGTTCCGGCGAATGGAGCGTCGACGCCGCACGCAGCTAGGCGAAGGATCCGCGAGAGCGGATCAAGAGCCGGGCGGAAGCTTTGGCCGCTAAGCGGCCAGCGCGCAGCAGCCCGCATGATTCATGAAGCTCGTCGCGAGGGCGACAGAGTCGCCGTCGATCAGGCGCCCGGGGAGGGGCGCTGGTGGATCAGCAGGCGCGGGGTCTCGTCGAACAGGACCTTGATCTTGCCCGCACCCGAAGAGCGCTGCACCACGCCGAAGCCCAGGGTCGGGTGGTCGATGCTGTCACCCGACTCGTAGCTGTCGGTGATCTTGTAGGCGCGTACGGGTCGACTCGTGTCGGCTTCGACGATCTCGTCGATCGGGTCGCCCTTCGACTTCGACTTCGACTTGCCTTTGGGACGGACCTTGCCGGCGCCCAGGCCCCAGGCGCGGTCGAGAATCGGCGTGCCGTCCAAGACGGGCTTGTCTTCTTCGTATTCCCAACCCGGATCGCCCTGGAGCTTCAGGCCGAGGTAACGGACCTCGATTCCGAGGTTCTCGTCGATCTCCTGCCCCAGACGCTCCATCTGGTTGATCCAGGCGGCACCCTTCTGCGCCTCGCGCTTGCGACAGAGTTCCCAGTAGCGCGTGCTGCCGAGGATGATCAGGATCGGCGGCTCTTCCGAAAGCTTGCGCCCGCAGCTCTCCTCGATCTCGTCGAGGATCTCATTCCGGTTGGCCTGCACGATCGCCGTGTAGGCGAGCCCTTCGAGTAGTGCACGCAACGGTGTGTCGCCCGTCGAGCCTCGTGTCGCAGTCGGCGGAACGAACTTCAGCATCACGATCGCAAGCCGATTCTCGGGAATGGATCCAATCAGGTCGACCTTGCCGATGCGCGTGTCGGGGTCCGACTGGCGAGCCTTGAGCGGCATCTGGTAGACGAGTGAATCGAAGGTATCACCGGCCGGAGCAGCGGGCAGATCGAGGCCTTCCCCGGCGGTGCGGCAGCGATTGACGAGTGCGATCGCGAGATGCTCGTGCGGCTTGCCCGACTTGCCACCGCGCGGCGCGACACCCTTCTGAGACACGAGGAACTTCTTGTCCGCGTCGTAACGTTTCGGCGCGTTGGCAACTTCCTGCTGGTACATCTCGGCGAGCCCCTCGCCGGTCAGTTGCTCTGCGGCCGCGCGAAATCCCTTCGACTGCCGGACTTCGCGTTCGTTCGCTAGCTCGATCAACGGATGCTGACTCACAGGGGTCCCCTCCAGGCGAAAGCAGAGATTAGCCCAGTTGGGCCCGGGAAGACGAGGACTGCACCGTTGTTTCCCGCGAGTCGAACGCCATTCCGATGCGGGTTTCCGCCTCTAGCGGGCCGTGCCGTGCCATATTTCGCCTCGATTCGCAGCGTTGCCGCCGGCCCGACCCGGATCCGACACCATATCCCAAGAGCCGCCCCAGAAACGATTCGGCGCATTCTTCGGCTCCGGAGGCGAATCTGTCGGACCATCAGGAGCATCGCGCGCTGAAAACCCTTTCCGCAGCACCCGCACGGTGAGAATCGGATGTCACTCAATCCCCGTGCGTCTGCGACGACGGCGTGCACCTCGGGGGACCGTGATCGGACCCAAGCTGCGTGGATCGGACATGCCACGGTCGCAATCTTCAATTGTGGTGTCACGACCCAATCCCCATCTGAGCAAGCGCACATCAGCCATCCGGCGTCTTCGGTCGCCACGGAATGATGCGAGAGGTCGTCGCGACATAGGCCGCGTAGTCGGAGCGCGAGGCCGACATCCGATCTTCGATCAGCTTCAGGCTGATGAACCAGAACATCAACGTGATGGACACCGCTCCGATCGCAGACCACCACCACTCCGGCGCCGCCGCAATCCCAAAGAAGGCGATCCCCCACCAGAAGGCGATCTCGCCGAAGTAGTTCGGGTGGCGCGAGAACCGCCAGACGCCGGTCGTGAGCGTGCTACCGGGCAAAGGGGCGGACATCCGATAGTCCATGAGTTCGCGATCCGCGCGCGCTTCGAGCCAGATCGCAGCGGCCATCCAGCAAGTGGCGAATCCATCGAGAAGCCCGAATGGCCGTGTGCCGACCGCGAGCGCCGGGTACAACGGCAGGCAGCCGAGAAACACCAGGAGGGTGGGCGCCATGTGGATCCCGGCGAAACTCACCAGCCAGTAGACGCGGCCGGTCTTGTCCCGCATGTCCCGGTAGCGCCAGTCCTCGTGGTCGAGCCCGCTCCATCCGCGGTGCCAGTTGTAGGTGAGACGCACCGCCCAGGCAGCCACCAAGCCGATCAGCAATACGCAGCGCAGTGGGTCGACGTCGGGAACGTCGGAAGCGAGCAACCAATAGACCGCGATGATCGGCGGGACGACGCTCCAATAAGCGTCGTAGAAGCTCGAATTACGCCAGGCATAGCTGAACGCAAAGATCACGCAGGTGGCGGCCACGTCCGCGACGAAGGCCACCTTGATCGGGTGCTCGGCGGCGCAGAGCGCAGCGACCGAGAATGCTGCGGTGAGTGTGACCGCGTAGGCGACGAGGATCGTGCGATCCGCAGCCTTCATTCTGGGCTCACGACGTAGCCGACCGTTGCGCTCATAAACAGCGAAGCGTGCTCGAGGCCTGCCTGGGGAGTCAGCGCCGGCCGCCGCCGCCGCCGCCGCCGCCGCGCTGACGATCCTGCGCCTCGTTGACGCGCAACGGACGGCCGCCCATTTCCTGGCCGTCCAGTGCCGCGAGTGCCTTGTCCGCGTTGGCGGCATCGTCGAATTCGACGAAACCGAACCCACGCGAGCGACCGGTCTCCCGATCCGTGATGACCCTGACCGAAGCGGTGGGCCCGTGCTGCTCGAACAATTCGCGCAGCTCCTCCTCGGTGGCCGTAAAGGCGAGATTCCCGACGTACAGTTTCTTCAACAGTTCATTCCCCGCCGCGGGCGGCTCGAAAGGGACCGATCCGCCGCAACCATGAGCGAGATTCCCAACGGTCCGTCCGACGGGGATCTCCTCGCGCAATATACTCCCGAGACCCCGCCATGGGGGAAATATTGGGCCCAATCCGACTTGCGGGAGTGCGACGATACGCGGACACTTTGCCGCGAAGTCGCGGAAAGCGCTGGAATTTTGTGATGTTTTCAAATGCCGGACGAAAGCGATCGAGCGGTCGGGACGGCTCGAGCCGGGTCGAGCCATGCAGACCCGCTCGTCGGAGGATGCTTCAATGAGCGATACGAAGACCGAGAGCTTCGAATTCCAGACCGAGGTGAAACAACTCCTCGATCTGATGATCCACTCACTCTACTCGAACCCGGACGTCTTCCTGCGCGAGCTCATCTCGAACGCATCCGATGCGCTCGACCGGCTTCGATTCGAAGGCCTGACCAACCCGGAGTGGCTGCCCGAAGCTGAACTCGGCATCACGCTGCGGGTCGACCCCGAGCAGCGACTGCTCACGGTCTCCGACTGCGGCATCGGCATGAGCCGCGAAGAGGTCGTCCTGAACATCGGAACCATCGCGAAATCCGGCGCGGCCGAGTTCACGGCGGCGCTGAAGAAGAAGCAGGGCAAGGAAATCCCGCCGGAGTTGATCGGACAGTTCGGCGTCGGATTCTACGCGAGCTTCATGGCAGCCGACCGTGTCACTGTAACGACACGCAAGGCCGGCGCAGACACTGCAACCCGCTGGGAGTCGACCGGTGAGGGAGGCTTCGAAATCTCCGAGGCCGAACGCGCGACGACCGGGACCGACGTCACGCTCCACTTGAAGGCCGCCGGGGGCGATGCGGGAACGCCCGACTACGCCGACGAATGGGGACTGCGGCAGATCGTTCGAAAGTATTCCGACTTCGTCTCCTACCCGATTCGACTCGAAACCGTCGGCGGAGAAGAATCCAAGGGCGGTGACGACCCGCTCAATTCGATGAAGGCCATCTGGACACGGCCCGACGATGAGGTGAGCGAAGACGAACACGGAGAATTCTATAAGCACATTTCGCACGACTGGAGCGACCCGTTGCTTCACATTCGAACGCGAATCGAGGGGAACTTCGAAGCCACTGCGCTGCTGTACCTCCCTTCGGTCGCACCTTTCGACCTCTACCACCGCGAGATGGCCCATCGCGGTATCCAGCTCTACGTGAAGCGCATCTTCATCATGGACGAGTGCCGCGAGTTGATGCCGGAGTACCTCCGCTTCGTGAAGGGTGTCGTCGATGCCGAGGACCTGTCGCTCAACGTCTCACGCGAGATGTTGCAGCAGGACCGGCAGATCGAGGCGATCCGCAAGCACCTGGTGAAGAAGGTCCTCGAAGCCCTCGGCGAGCTGAAGCAGAACGACGAGGAAAAATACCTCGGCTTCTATTCCCAGTTCGGACCGGTGCTGAAAGAAGGCATGCTCGATCCGCGCGAGAAGCGCGAACGCATCCTCGACCTCGTGCTGTGCGCCTCGACCGTCAACGCGGGCAAGCTCGGCAGCCTCGCCGAAGCCGTCGACCGGATCCCCGAGGATCAGGATGTCATCTATTTCCTCACGGGCGCCTCGCTCGATACCATCACACGCTCGCCCCACCTAGAGGCGTTCAAGAAGAAGGGCATCGAGGTGCTGCTCTTCAGCGACCGGGTCGACGAGGTCTGGCTCGAACAGAACCCACCGGAATACAAGGGGAAGCGCTGGCAGTCGGTCGACCGGGGCGACATCCGCCTCGGCAGCGAGGAGGAACAGCAAGCCGCCGAGGAAGAGCGCAAGCAGGAAGAAGATGCGTTCGGCGAGCTGCTCGGGAGGCTGCGCGTCGCGGTGCAGGATCGGGTCAAGGAAGTCCGGCTTTCCCAGCGGCTCACCGAGTCTCCTGCGTGCCTCGTCAACGAGGAGGGGGAGCTCACACCGCAGATGGCCGCGATCCTGCGCGAAGCGGGGCAGGACGTTCCGGAGACGCAACCCATCCTCGAGATCAACCCGACCCACCCGCTGCTGGTCAAGCTCCGAGAACTCTGCGAAACCGATTCGAGCGATCGGCGCATCGCGGAGTTCGGCGAACTGCTCTATGGGCAGGCGCTGCTTGCGGAGGGCGGAAGACTGGACGACTCGGCGGCGTTCAGTCGAAAGCTCGCCGACCTGATGCTGCGGGCACTCTGATTCGCGTGTGATGTCGCGACGCGGCTGGTGCCGCGTCGCGACAAGACCCGTGTTCTGAGCGAGAGCGGAACGGAGGAATGCGATGGCCGCGCGGATCGATTGGTTCCTGCGTTCCGGGTTCGCCGTCGCGGTCATACTCGGCATCTATGCGACTCTGGTGTTGCCAACGCTGAATCATCTCGGAATCGGATGGGATGAGCAGACCGATTTCGGCATCGCGCTCAGCTACAGCGCGGAGCCGGGCGGTTGGTTGATCGGCTCAGACATCGACCCGGTCAACGTACGATTGCCAATGGCCGCCTCCGCGGTCTGGTTCAAGATATTCGCCCCCGAACTCGAGGCCGCGCGCGCGCTCGCCTGCGTACTCGGCGCGTTCACACTGGTCGCGGTGATCGCATTTTGCCGGCGCGAGCTCGACGCGCGCAAGGCCTTCGTAGCGGGCTTGTTGCTAGCGACAAGCCCGTATTTCCTCGCGTATTCGAAGTCCGCCTTCAGTGACGGCGATGCCTTCATCACCTGCGCGATTGCGACGCTGCTCGCCAGCCTGGCGTACCTCCGCAAAGAACGCAGCCTGGGCTGGGGCGCCATCACCGCTGTCGCACTCGGCGCCGCACTGGCGTCCAAGATCTCGGCGGTGGCTGCGATTCCGGCGATCGCAATCACGCTGCTGTTTCCGGCGCGCGACGAACACACCCGCGAGAAAACACTTTCCAGCAGCGCATGGACCGCCCTCGTGACGCTACTCGCTCTCCTCTATGCAACCGTCTTCGGCGGCTGGGAGGTCGGCAAGCGGCTGGCCTCGGGGCCCTACGAAAGCGCCGGGCTCGGCTTTCTCGCCCTGCATGCGGGCCTGGTCGTCGGTTTGTGGATCGCGGTGCTCATTGCCAGTTGGCGGCACCGCCGCGAACGGCCGAGCCGGGGGAAACTCACAGCATTCGTACTGGTGCTCGGCGGCATGACCTTCTTCGCGCTGCCACCGCTCCACACTACCAACCCAGATGTGTTCAACAGCCTGATCGGCGCCTTCCTGTTCAGCAACGTCGAATCACCGCTGATGTTCGCTCTCGAAGCCGCCGCACTTCACTTCGCGGTGATCGCGATCAAGCCGAGCCTGTTGATCGGTGTGTGTGCCTGGCTCGGCGTGGTCGTGGCAGCGGTGCGCGTGCGCACACGGCCGGAGCTGCGCCTGCCGCTGCTTTTCATCGCCTGCTACCTGCTATTCCTGCTTCGGCTGCCTTGGGCGCAGACGTTCTACATGCTGCCCGTCTTTCCGCCGCTCGCGATTCTGCTGGCCGACATGGGGGTCGAACTCTTCGACCGCAGGCGCGGTGCCGCCGTGACTCTCGCCTTCCTGGCGATCACGCTGCTGGGCGTCGATCTGGCGCGCAGCCACCCCGACTATCACCTGAACGGTTACCAATGGGTCGGCGCGAGCGTGTGGGGCGGCCGCCCGACGATCGGGGCCCGCAGCCTGGTGCAGGTCCCGGCCGACGGCGCCGAGCAGGCACTGCGTTGGGTCGACGCACACGCGCAGCCGGGCGAAACCGTGGTCACGTTCGTGCGCCCTTGGCATATCATCGCGGCGACGATTCCGAAGCCCGACTACGCGCTCGAAAACGGGCTCGACGACCCGGGTGCAATCGCGCGCGGCGACTACGTCGTAACGACCCTCGGTGCCGAGATCCAACACGGCTACGGGATGGACGATCCGACCGACGTATGGGCGGTTCCCTACGACCGCGAACGGCTCGAGCGCGACTTCACGCGCGTCCATTCCGAGAGGCGCGCCTTCGACCTCGAAGTCGCCGCAGTCTGGCAGCGCAAGCGCGCCGAGCCGCTGCGATAGCGCTGCTTTCCGGCAGTCAGTTTCGGAGTACTTCCTGCGAGAGCTTCTCCAGCTCGACCGCCAGGCCATCTGCGAGCGATCGCACGTCGGGCACGTGTTCGCGGCAGGCGTGCACACCGATCGAGAACGCATCGAGATAGCTCCAGGCGGTGAAGTTGAGCCCCATCTGTCCCGAGAGCGGCCCCATCGAGAAGAGTTCCGAAACACGCGCACCGTTGCTGTAGAGCGGCACGCTGGGCCCCCGCACATTGGAGGCGATCAAGTTCACGCCCGGCCGCCCGAGAAACGCGTTGAGGAACTTCGGAAGATCGTGGAGCCACAACCGGCGCAGCACCCAGTGGTCGTACCATTCGACCGCGAGCCGGGGATCGCGCCGCTCGAACAGCGCCCGCGCTGCCCGCGTGCTCTCCGCCACGGCGCGCAGCCGCTCGAGCGGGTCGGCGATATGGCTGGCCGTGGTGGCGAGCATCGCGGTGACCGCGTTGCCGAACGCGGGATCTTCGAGATTTCCGCGCACCGAAACGGGGATCGCGGCCGTGAGGGCGGAGTCGTTGGGCTCTCGGTGTGCCGCGAGATAGCCGTGCACCGTACCGCCAACCAGCGTAAGAAAGACGTCGTTCACGGTGCACTTCGCAGCTCGCTTGACCTCGACGATCTCGGGAAGGGAAAGCCGAACGTGTGCGTAGACTCGATTCGGAGTGATGGCTTGATTGAAGCGTGCAGCCGGTGCGTTGAACACCTTTGCCGGCATCGTACGGCCCGATCGAAGCCAGGACAGCGAAGTCCCGACCTCGCGCATCGAACGCAGGAGTAGCCCCGGCAGCTCGCGCTGGCGCCGCGCGTGGGTCTTCGTCGCCGCCCAGATCCGGTCGCTTCGCGACGGCAGCGGCTCCGCAGGCGGGGGCCGCCACGGTTCGTAGAGCATCTGCTCGCGATCCTCTTGAAGGCTCCGTAACGCGAGCTCGGCGCTCGCGACACCATCCGCCACTGCGTGGTGAACCTTCATCACGTAGGCCACGCGCCCGTCGGACAGGCCCTCGACGAAGATGATCTGCCAGAGCGGCCGCTCGCGATCGAGCGGTTCGCTCGCGATACGCCCGGCCAGTTCGTCGAGCGCAGCGTCGGTACTGCCGGCCGGCAGTACCTCGTGGCGGACGTGGTAGGCGGGGTCGAGTTCTTGCGCGTCCACCCAAAAGGGGTTGCCGAAGCCGGCCGGCACATCGAGTGGGCGCCGGCGGAAGGCCGGCTCGCGCGGCAAGACCCCAACCGCCCCCGCACGCACGCGTTCGATCGACGGCGGATCGTAGGCACCTTCGTGCTCCACGACGACGATCTTCAGCGTGTGCATGTGTCGAGCGCGCGACTCCTCCCGCAGGAAGTAGGCATCCGCGCCGGACATTTCGATCATCTACGTCGCCTCCGGGATCACGCGGACAGCAAGTTCCGATCTGCGAATCGGCCCAGCTGGAGCAGCTCGATTGCCCGTACCGGGGATTATCACCCCGGTTGAATGCCCCTATTCGCCACAATGCTCACTGACAGGGGCGTCTCGGGGCGCCTCGAACCAACTTCTGCTGGCACGCCGCCTGCATTACCTATCCCGTGTGAGCAGGATACCCGAAGTGCACACCCAGGAGTGGGGCGCGGGCGACCCCGTCGTCGCACTCCACCCGCTGGCGCTCGAATCGAGTGCGTTTGCAGGGCTCGGAGGAGATCTCGCCCGCGAGGGTCTGCGCACCATCGCGGTCGACCTGCCCGGCTTCGGAGTATCCGAGGCACCACCGGTTCCCCTCACGCCCACGGTACTCGCCGCGCCGGTGATCGAACTGGTGCGCTCGTTCGATACAAAGCCGCTGCTGCTCGGCATGTCGATGGGCGGTCGAGTGGCGCTCGAGGTCGCGCTCAGCGCGCCCGAAGCCGTCCGCGGAACCGTGCTGATCGCACCCTACCTGCCCTGGCGAGAATACCGCTGGGCACTGGGCGCAGCCCGCTTGCTGGACCCGAACTGGAGCGACTACATGCCGCTCGAGAAGATCTGGCCGGTGCTGAAACGGCTCGCGATCTTCCTCGACGAGCTGCCCGCATTCGAGCATGACTGGATCGCGCGATCCGCCGCACGCGTCGTCTACTACGGGTCGTGCCCAGCCACTCGACACGCGTTCCTGTCGGCCGCGCGCGAGCTCGCACTCGACCCGGCCGACGGCCCAGACGGTTTATGGAGCCGTCTGTCCCATATCGACATGCCCACCACGTTCGTCTGGGGTGGGCGCGACAGGCTGATCCCGAGCAGCCACATGGACGATGTGTCCGAAGTCCAACCGAATTCCGACCAGGTCGGAGTCGACTGTGCGGCGCACTTCGTGAGCGGCCCACACTTTCGATGCATGCGTCGAGCCACTCGGCTTGCGGTGCTGCGCACCCTCGAAACCGAACGCGGCGGTTTCACACGGGGCCTCCGTATCCTGAGCCGTTGCGTCGCCGGCACGGCCGAACCGAACGACGAACCCGCGGCATCCGCCGTCGAGGTCGCAGAAGCCGCACAAGAAGCCCGGTGAGCGATCCGTTGGAGATCACGCGGGCGTTCGCACAGGCGATCGGTGAACTGCTGTTCGCAGCCGACGAGCGCGAGGCGGAAGTCTCCTGATCGGGGCGTTTCAGCAGCGCACGCCCGTGCCGCCGAGCCCGCAATATCCCGACGGATTCTTCGCGAGATATTGCTGGTGGTAGGCCTCGGCGTAGTAGAACTCCGGAGCCGGAACGATCTCGCTCGTGATCTCGCCATGGCCCGCTTCGCTGAGACGCTGCTGGTAGGCATCGCGTGAGGCCGACGCGGCATCCTGTTGAGCGGCGGACGTCGTGTAGACGCCCGAGCGGTATTGCGTTCCGGCGTCGTTGCCCTGGCGCATGCCCTGCGTCGGGTCGTGGGTCTCCCAGAAGATTCGCAACAGCTCGCGGTACTCGATCTGCGACGGGTCGATCACGACGCGAACGACTTCGTTGTGACCGGTGCGACCGCTGCAGACCTCTTCATAAGTCGCGTTCGGCGTCAGCCCGGCCGCATAGCCGACCGAGGTACTGAAGACTCCGGGCGTCTCCCAGAACTTCCGCTCCGCACCCCAGAAACAGCCCATTCCGAACAGCGCGAGTTCGAAGCCGTCGGGAAACGGAGGCTCGAGCGGGTTGCCGTTCACGAAATGTTTCGCGGGCACCGAGATTCGCTCCGCACGCCCGGGCAACGCCGCTTCCGGGGATGGCATCGCAGCGGGCTTGCCGAACAGACCCATGGTCGTTTCCTCCCAGACTGATGATAGTCCGCCCGCCCGAACCGGAAACCGCTCCCCTGCGCAGCGCGAAAGAGCATATAATCGGCTCGAGGAGGCCCCCATGCCCGACACCACCCCGTGGACAGCCGACCAGATTCCCGACCTCGACGGGAAGACCGCGATCGTGACCGGAGCGAATAGCGGCCTGGGATTCGAAACTGCCTTCGAGCTCGCCCGCAACGGCGCGCAGGTGGTGCTCGCCTGCCGCAATCTCGAGAAGGCGGCCACGACCGCCGAGTCGATCCGCACCGCGCACCCGCTGGCGGCTGTCGAGTCGCTGCAGCTCGACCTCGCCGACCTCGCATCGGTGCGCGCGTTCAGCGAGAAATTCCTGTCCAGCCACCGCGAGCTCCACCTGCTGTGCAACAACGCCGGTGTGATGGCGTTGCCGCTGCGGCGAACCGCCGACGGCTTCGAGATGCAGTTCGGGACCAACCACCTAGGGCACTTCGCACTGACGGGCCTGCTGCTCGAGCCGCTGATGCGAACGTCGGGTGCGCGCGTCGTCACCACCAGCAGCACGGCCCACAAGATCGGTCGCATGAACTTTTCCGACCTGCAGTCGGAACGAAGCTACAGCCGCGTGCGCGCATACGGCCAGAGCAAGCTCGCCAACTTGTTGTTCGCCTACGAGCTGCAACGTCGCCTGGCCGCAAACGGTGCGGGCGCCATCAGCCTCGCGTGCCACCCAGGCTATGCAGCAACCAACCTACAGCTCGCCGCACCGCGCATGACCGGGTCGAGCTGGATGGAGCGCACAACGGAGTGGGCCAACGGAGTATTTGCCCAGAGCGCGGCGATGGGCGCGCTGCCGACCCTCTACGCCGCCACGTCGCCCGGTGCGCGCGGCGGCGACTACATCGGCCCGAGTGACTACTTCGAGAGTTGGGGTCACCCGAAGAAGGTCCAATCCAACGGACGTTCGCACGACGCAGAGGCGGCGCACCGACTCTGGGATATCTCGGAGACGCTCACCGGCGTCCGCTTCGACAGCCTTTCGGGCTGAAGCGCACGCGATCGGAACCGAAATTTCGGCAGACACCGATGATCGCGAATGTCGCGACCACCTGGGCAAGGAAACCGGAAGAGAGGGAGCCGCTACTAGGCGAACTTTCCTCTCGCAATAGTCTCGAGGTAGTCGAGATCGCTCCGCTGGGGGTTCTTGGCGCCGCGATCCGCCGCCGGATCAAGAGACCCGGGCCCCGCAGGCTGTCAGACTCGGGCCAGCTCGTTCTCGTCGGTGTGGTCGAACACGCGGCCGTAGATCTCCACGACGGTGGTCTCCGCGTATTGGAGCCGGTCACCCTCGAGCGTCGCCCGGTAACGGAACTCAACGGTCTTCGCCTTGTCGCGCATGAAGGGCGACTGCGCGATTCCCCAGTCCGCGTCGCCGAGCTTCGCCTCGACCTCGAGAACTACAGCAGCGGAAGCGTCGGCGGGGGCGGTGTATCGCCCGCCCGCAACGACACAGACCGCACGCGGGATCGCGAGCGAATGCGCCACGGTCTGCATCGCGGCATCCCACATCCAGTAGCCGGTCTGGTCGTGAAAGATCTCGTCGTCCGACTTCCTGCGAACGACCTGGTGATAGCGAAGCACCGCCAGCGTCTGGCTCTCGGCGTTGGTCACGTCACCGATGGCGTCGAAGTCGATGGTCTCCCAGTAGGGGCTCTCCTCGCTGCCGTCGGGCTCGGGCGCGACGTCCATGCCCTTGTCGCCCTTCCAGTTTCCGATCA
>JAFDEI010000061.1 GCA_019310425.1 Deltaproteobacteria bacterium
GGCAGGCAACGGTCGTACTTGGTCTGTCCGAGTCCGACGACGGCGCAACGCTCGGCCATCAGGAGTCTCCTTCGAGAATGCAGAGCAGGTTCTGTTGTAGTGCGGGGCCGCTGGTCGCATGCCCGAGTCCGCGTCCCGCCTCACCTGCGCGGATGCGACGTGCCAACTCGATGACCCGCGTGAGACCGGTCGCCATCACCGGGTGACCACAGAGCGGGCCGCCGGAGGGGTTGATTCGGGTGTTGTCGCCGAGCTCGAGCGCCTGGCGCAGCACGATCTCCTCGGGGCTGTAGCGAACGCAGAGTTCCGCCATGTCGAGGGAGCCCGGGTCGAGACCCAGGTGGCGGGCGGCAATGCGCACCGAGGGAGAGTCCGTCAGATCGCGCAAGCCCAGGTGGTGAGACTCGATGCGGTGGTCGATGCCTCGGATCCAGACCGGCTTTTCGCAGAGCTCGCGTGCGCGCTTGCCGCGTGCGATGAGCATGACCGACGCACCGTCGGAGATCGGCGGCAGATCGTGCTTGCGGAGCGGCGAGGCGTAGTAGGGCTCTTTCAGCAGGTCTTCGACGGAGACGTCCTTCGCAACCTGCGCGAACGGATTCGAAAGCGCGTCGCGCCGGCTTCGCGAGACGACCTCTGCGAAGTCGCGCTCGCTGGCCTTTCCGGCCTGGAGCAGCGCGCTGGCCTGAAGCCCCGCGACGGAGACCGGGTCGAGGCCGATCGGTGCATGAACGTAGGGATCGGTCTGAAGCGGGAAGATCTCGCGGGGCGTACCCGGCGACGATTTCCCGGAGCCCGCGACCATGGCGAGATCGATGTCGCCCATCTGGAGACGCACGAAGGCCTCGAAGAGCGCCCAGGCCCCGTCCATCTCGACGTGAGACTCGTAGACCGGCGGCCAGGCACCGAACCCGTCAACGTTCGCGATGAAACAGAAGGGAGAGCCCGAGAGGTAGTCACTGCTGCCGGCGATCGTGAAATCGATCTGGTGCCGGTCGAGCCCGGTCTCCTCCAGGATCTGGTTCACGAGCCCCATCAGCATCGACGGCTCGGTGTCGGGGTAGCTTCGGTAACAGGGCGTCTGCGCATAGGCGACGATCCCGATCTCTTCGGCCAACACTATATCTGCTCCGGGAATTCTTCGGGGGGAACGTCGGGCTCACCGGTTGGCTCCCAGCGCTCGATTACGTTCCCGGTGGTGAAGATCATCCAGCTGTTGTCCACGTTGTCGACGTTGCGCTCGGCGGCGGGCTTGAAGATCGCACGCAGGCGCATTCCCTCGCGGAACTCGTCCACGGGGATGCTGTAGATATTCTGCATGGAGAGCGCCTGATCCGCGCCGTCGAGGAAGATCGATGCACTGACATAGGGCTCCGTCTCCGTCTGGCCTTTGTACTGAATCGGCGTGATGACCGTGAACGAGGTGGCGGTGCCCGTGGACGCGAGCTCCACGTCGTCGGCCTCGGTCATCAGCACGCGCGCCAGCGGGTCGTAGCCCTTGCCCGGGATGGAGACCGTGCCGTTCACGGGGCTGCGTTGTCCGATGAACTTTCCATCGAGCAGCCCCTGGGCATAGCGGGCGCGGGACGGGTAGAGATTCTCCTCGAAGGTGAGCGAGATCAGATGCGTACTGATCGCCACCTCACCCTCACCCGGCGCGATGGCCACGTCCCGCGCGTCGCCTTCGGGCACGAAGTAGACGTCGGTGATGGCGCCGGTGCGCTCCTCGCGGAACTGGGCCTTCACCCGCATGCCGGCCGACATGGCCTCCGGGCCCGCAGCTTTGACGGCGTGGGTCATCGCGGTGTCGGCGCCGTCGAGCTTCACCTGCGCGAAGGCAAAGGGCTCCTGGAAGGGATGCTTGCGCGAGGGCTCGGCGATCCAGGTCCAGAACTCGACGCACCCCGCGGGCCCGACCTCGACGAAGTCCGGGCTCAGGGTCTCGCCCGTGTCCGGGTCGAACTCGAGCGGGGGGCAGAGGACGCGACTGCCGCAACGGATACCCAGGATGCGGCCATCACGAAGCGCCGTCAGGAAGGGCCCGATCACGGGGCCGAGGGTCCGCGTGTACGGGTACTCGAGGGTGAAAGTGGTAGGGAATTCCGAAATTGTCAGCACTCCTTCTTGTTTGATCGCCATCTCGATCCCTTCAATTCTCGAACCGCGGGGAGTCTAACCCACGTTGGGGTGACGAAAGTTACGGTCTTTCGGGTCCGCTCACGCTCGGGAAGCGGCCACCGGCTCCACCTCGAGCCGCGTCCCGCGATCATTTTGCCCCGGCTCGCCGGTGATCATGAACGGCTGCAGATGGAAATAGCCCCCCGCCAATTGGATGGGATTGATGGGGCTGGGGAAGACGGTCTGGTGCGAGCGACCTCCCTTGAACTGATTGGGCTCCCAGCCGTGATATGCAACCACCTGCCCGGGCCGGACGGCGTGGGAGACCTTGACGTGGACCTCGAACGAGCCGATGTCGTTCCATGCCCGTGCGAGATCACCGTCGCGGAGCCCGCGCGCCGCGAGGTCGCCGGGGCTCATGACGATGGTCGGCTCGCCGCGCTGCAGTCGCATGAGGTTCTTCTCGTCCTGCCATATCGAGTGGATCGACCAGCGCGTATGGCCACCCGTCAGCTGCAGTGGGTAATCGCCGCCGATCGCGGGGTTGTCCTTGTGGACCGGAAGTTCCTCCCCGAGCTCCAGATACAGCTCGTGGTCGATGTAGAACTGCAGGCGCCGGGTGAGCGTCGGCCAGGGCAGCTTGTCCCGCGTATGCCAGGTGTTGGCCGTGATGGTCTCGTTGGGCTCGATGTCGGTCGCGTTGCCGATGTTGGCGACTCCCATCCCGATGTCCGTGTAGCGCTCGTAGCCCTTCTGCTTGAGGTCGTCCCAGGTGGCCCCACCCAGGTTCGTGTTCAGGTTCATGATCTCACGCAGGAACTCTTCCTCATTCTCCTCGGTGTAGCGCCGACCGAAGCTGAACTCGTCGTAGACCGTATCGAGTCGCCGCTCCTTCATGGCGCGGTCCTTGAATGTGAGCTGCCCACGCTCCAGAGCACGCTCTTGAATCGTCTTGAGCAGCAGCGCGTGAAACTCCCAGTCGGACTTCGATTCGCCGAGTGGATCCACCGCGCGAGTGGTCGCGTGTGCGAACGGAGCCAGGGGTGTCGCCCAGCTGATATCATCCTTCTCGTACCATGAGGCGGCCGGTAGCACGTAGTCGCTGTGAAGCGCCGTGTTGCTCATGCGCCAGTCCACGGTGACCAGCAGGTCCAGTCCGGGCAGGAAGCCGTCGTAGAGCTTGTCGTAACCGCGAACCCGCCGGAACATGTTTCCCCCCACCTCGAACATGATCTTGGGTGCCATGGTGGGAGCGAACTGCCAGCCATTCGCCAGCGACTCTTCCAGGTAGTCCTCGAAATCGCGCTTCATGTGCGGATCCCACTCGCGCGATCGGCCCGAGTTTACGTCGAGGCCGCCCACGCGATGCAGGTAGAGCGCGGTGGGGAGGTAGCCTCCCTTCTTGTACTCCTCGCGTGCGGCCTGATAGAGGAACATCTCGTCGGTGTAGCCTTCGAGCTTGGCCTTGATCATCTCCGGAGCCATTTTCACCCCGAGAGCAATCAACCCGAGCATCGGAGAAAGGCTTCCGGACGACACGTTGAGCCCTTCGGTGTTTCCCAGCGAAAGAAACGGAAAGCCCGCGAAGCCACTGCCCTTCTTCCCGACCTGACCCGCCAAGGTCATCACCAGGATCTGGACGCGCTCCATTTCGAGGCCGTGGTAGTACTTGGAGAAGTTCGATTGGGTCAGAGTCGTCGCGGCCCTGGCGCGGGCAATGCGCCGGGCAAGATCCCGGATCAGGCTCGCAGGCGTCCCGGTAATCTCGCTCACCGCCTCCGGCGTGTACGAGGCGACATGGCGACGGAAGAGCGCGAAAACGGGCTCCACCATGACGTCGCCATCCAGCGCCTCGACCTTGTACTCACCTTCGAGCGCTGGATCGAGATCCCCGAGAGCCAGCGTCGACTTGGGAGCCTTGCGAATCTCCCCCGAAGTCCGATCGAAGAAGAAGAACACATCCTCGGCCCCGTCCGGCTCGAGATCGGACTCGCGCAGGAAGAGCCGCGTGTCCTTTCGAACCAGCAGGGGAAAATCACTCTGCTCGCGGATGAAAGCCTCGTCGTGCAGGTTCTCCTCGATCATCACGTGGGCCATGCCCAGCCCGAGGGCGGCGTCGGTACCGGGCTCCACGGGAACCCACAGGTCCGAGTGAATGGAGGAGGCATTCAGATCGGGAGCGATGGTGACGACGGTCGCCCCCTTGTAACGCGCCTCGGTGAGGAAGTGGGCATTGGGGATCTGCGTATAGACCGGATTCCCTCCCCAGATCAGGATCAGATCGGAGTAACACATGTCGTCGGCGGAGCTGGAGAAGCACATCTTGCCGGTGGTGACGACGGTTCCCGGGTGGTGATCTCCGATCTCGGCATTCATGTCGAGAATCGGGGTGTCGAGAACCATCCCCGTGCGATGCAGTCCGAGCCCGTGGCAACCGTTGGTGTTGGCGGTGCCGAAATCCCAGATGATGCCGGCGGGGCCGAGCGAACTCAGCACATCGATGGTTTGATCGGCGATTTCCCGAAGCGCCTGGTCCCAGGAGATCCGCTTCCACTTGCCGTCGCCGCGTTCGCCCACGCGCTTGAGCGGATGCTGAAGTCGCCCGGCATCGTACATCCGCTCGCTATAGCAGGCGCCCTTCTGACAGCCGCGCGGATTGAAGTCCGGTACATCCGAGTTCGTCTGGGGGTAATCGGCGACCTGCTCCTCGCGAAAGACCACACCGTCCTTGACGTACACGTTCCAGGCGCAACGCGCCTGGTACCAGCAGTTCACATAGTGGGTACCCTTCGAGACACTGTCCCAGGTCCAGCGCGTTCGGTAGATGTCCTCCCAGTTCCGGTAGACGGGCACGCTCGTACCGACCCTGGCGGTGGATGTGCCGGGTGTCTCCTCGGCGGGCTTGCAGCTGAGGTGGCTGAGCGAGAGACTGATGACGGCGGCCCCCGTGCCGTAAAGGAAGCTCCGCCGGGTGAGAACCGATTCCTCGATCATCGGGCGTATCCTCCTTCACGCTTCAGGCGGCGCAAGCGACACCGGGAGCCGAGCTGATCCTCTGTCCAGCCTTGTCGTGGCGGGGTCTTCCAATAATAGAGGGCCGGCAAGGGCAGGATCTTGTCCGGCCCGGCCCCAGTTCTGGTCGATTTCGGTCAACGGCTGGAATGGCTCTTCGCCGTTCTCGGAAACCCCGAGATCGGCCGCCGACGGTTCCCCGGATTCGGCTCGAGAACGGGCCCTTACGGCTCGTCGCGGGCGACGAACAGCCAGTCCGTAAACTCCTCGTCGACGAGATCGGTCACGTAATTCACCGGCACGGTCTCGACCACCGAGAATGCGGCGTGCAGCGCCTCGACGAACGGCGAGTTCGAAGCGTACGACCAGACGGCGAGGATGCCGCCGGGCGCCAGATGCTGCTTGGCGCTCGCGAGGCCGGTCAGCGTGTAGAACGACTGGTTGGCGTTTCCGAGATGCTCATCCGGAGAGTGGTCGACGTCGATGAGCACGAGATCCCATCCTTTATCCGCCGGCGCGCGAAGCATCGCGTAGACATCCCCCTCGCGGACGCTGAAGCGCGGATCCGCGAGCAGCGCGGGCGACAGCGGGATCAAGCCGTCGCGCAGAAAGCCCACGACGTCGGGCAGGAACTCGATCACCTCGACGCGCCGCACCCGCGGCGACTTCAGCACCTCGTTCGCCGTATAGCCGAGGCCCAGTCCGCCCACGAGTACCGAGAGATCCCGCCCGCTGTGCCGCGCGAGCGCCTCCTCGGCCAGCGCTCGCTCGGACGCCGTGTTGTAGCTGCTCATCAGCAGCTCGTGGTCGAGGGTGATCTCGGTAATGACGGTGCCGGGCCGCGACAGCAGTTCGCGGCGGCGCAGACACAGATCACCGAGGGGCGTCGTCTCGTAAGCGAGGATCTCGAGATTGGAGGGGCTCATCAGGATCCGATCGAATCCACTCGAATTTCACGATAAGGCTGTACGTCTGCTCGCATATGACTCAGGGATTGAGCATCACCTTGATGACGCCCCGGCTCTTGTCGGCCGCCAGTTCGAACGCCTCGGCGATTTCGGCCAGGGGTCGGACGTGTGTAACCAGCTCCTGGGCGGGCACCCGCCCCGACGCCATCCATTCGAGGCAGAGTTCGAAGTCGTGCCGCTTGCCCCTCAACCCGTAGGTGAGGGAGAAGAGCAGCCGCGCATCCTTGAGGACGGCGCTCCAGGTGTCGACCGGAACGGGCTCATCGAAGAGACCGAGAACGACCACGGTGCATCCGGAGCGCAGGATCTCGATCGACTGAGAGAGAGTGGGGGCGTGGCCTCCGACGGTCTCCACCACCAGGTCCGCACCGTGAGGTCCCGTCTCGGCTTTGATTCGCTCGACGAGCTCGGGCTCACGGCTGCGCACGACGACATCGGCACCGAAGCGTTTTGCCAGTGCCGCCTGGGCATCGTGCTTGGCCGAAATGATGACCTTGCCCGCACCGAGCGCACGCGCCGCCCCCGCCGCACACAAGCCGAGCACACCGGCCCCCAGCACCACCACCGTCTCGCCACCCCGCAGATTCGCACGCCGCACACCGCTCGCCGCGCACGCCATCGGCTCGACCACCGCGGCCAGGCCCAGCTCGACGCCGTCGGGAATTGGATAGAGACCCTTTTCACCGGTCATGAGATACTCGGTGAAGCCCCCCAAGCCGAGGAATCGACGACGTTCACACTGGCCGAAGAGGCCCGCCCCGCACTGCACGCAATCGCCGCAGGAGGTGCTCTCGAAGAAGTCGACCGCAACCCGATCGCCGGCCTTTACGCGCGTGACGTCACTCCCGACCTCATCCACCACCCCCGCGTACTCGTGTCCGCCACCGCCGGGCAGTGGAAAACGCATCAGGCCCTGTTCCACGGGAGCGCCCGTCCACCAGTGCAGGTTGCTGCCGCAGATGCCGAGACTCTCGAGTTTCACTACGACCGTGTCGCGAGCCACGACCGGGCGCTCGACTTCCTCGAGCCGGATGTCGCGCGGCCCCACCAGTACTGCAGATCGCATCTTCGCCATCGAATGCCCTCATCTCGTCCGGCCCGCTCGCATCCGGTTCGTACGGTTTGTAGGGTAGCCACTCCGTGAGTGCTGTATCGAATCGAGCGGCCGCCGTGTCCAGGACGACTTCAACCGCCCGAACGCAATGCAAAACTCCATTCGTCGGTTGTGGCCGGGGCTCGACGGATTATCCTGACTGCCTCGCGCCGCCCCCCGCTGGGCGCATTCCTCCAATCATCCCAACGAGGTCGAAGCCGATGTCCTTTGCTCCCCCGCCCCGCCTTGCGATCGAAGACGAGTACCGCCACACCGCCCACCAGCAGTCGGGAATCGCCCTATACGGGGACACGCTCTGGGTGAGCGTCGTCGACCCGGAGGCTCGGGTGCACGGGGTCATTCACTTCCACCTCACCTGCAACGGCTTCGCGCGATTCGAGTCACTCTTCGTGATCGACGGCGTGGTCCAACTCTACGGCAACAAGATTCCCCTCGATGCAAAGCCCGATCAGGGCCCGTGGTCGGACGGGCGCCTCAGCTATTCGGTCATCGACCCGTGGAACCACATCAAGATCACCCTCGACTGGGAGGCCTACTCCTTCGATCTCGATTTCAAGGGCCGATTCGCTCCGTTCGACTACGCGGATTGTCTGCCCAACGGCGACCCTCTCGCCAAAGCCGGTCCGCTGCACGGCGGTCATTACGAGCAGGCGATGAACTGCAGCGGCAGCTTCCAGATTCACCGCGGGCCGCACGCGGGCGAGACACGACAGATCGGCTGCTGGAGTCACCGGGATCACAGCTGGTCGGACCGCTTCGCGATCCCGCCGAAGTGGCAGATCCGTGAGGCCCACATCGCCTCGCACTACTGGCCCTCGATTCAACTACCCGACCGCCACATCAACGTCTTCGGCAGCTATTTCGAGAACGAACTCCCGCCCGAGCGGAAGTCGATCGGTGGTTTCGTGTCGGACAAGAACGGCTCGCGACCGCTGTTGAACGCGACGGCGGTGCTGCCCGGCGACCGCACCCCCGCCTGCCGAACCGCGTCGGAGTTCAGCTACGCCTTCACGCTACCCGACGGCGAGGTCATCAACGTTCGTTCGACGGAACACTACGGCACGATTCAGCTGTGGCTGCGTGCCGAGAACGACCTCGAGAACCGCATGGACTGCTACGAGGCCTTCTGCAGCTACGAAGTGCTGGAGACCGGCGAGGTCGGTACGGGAACTTCCGAATACAGCGTCATGCCGGTATGGCCGCAGTGGAAAGCGTAAGCGGCGGGCCGGCAGTCGGACAAGACAGACTCATCCCGATCCGGATCAGCGAAGCTCCGACAACAGATCCTGGAACGCCGCAGAATTTCGCAGCAGGCGACGGCCGGCTTCGCGCAAGCGGTCGACCTCCTCGTCTTCGAGCACGAAACTCGTCGGAAGCCCCTTGAAATAGCGACGCTCGTCCTCATCGATAATGGAATCGAAGCTGACTTCGACGAAGTGGCCTTTCACGGCCTGTTCCGGAGTCGATAGATCGCGTGCGATGCCGTTGATCGCCTCCTGCGCAAGAATCAGCGTCTCGAAGTTGTAGCGCCGGATCTGACCACCCGAGACCGCGTTCATCAGCACCATCAAACTCGGCGGAAGCGGCTCGACATCGATGTTCGGATTCGGGTCCGTTTCGGCGTTCACGATGACCAGCACCACGTGGTCGGGTACCTCGATCCCCATCAGTTCTCGCAGCTTCTTGTAGCCCCCCACGGCCGCGCTCATGTCGAGTGAAGCCCGCAAACCCAGGTTGTCCGAGGTTCCACCGTCTACGAGGTGGATATAGGGGCGCTGCTTCTCGTTCTGGTAATCGAAAAAGGACTTGGCCGCCCGGTATCGGCGAGGATCCGAGGTTCGGCTCCGGAGCGCTTCTTCGAACAATTCACCGGGTTCGTAACCGCACGATCCTGCGTGGTTTTGCAATGTGATGGGCGACAGCAGCCCGGGGACCGCCGACGACGAGGCCACCGCATGCGAGATCCGAAATTCGTCGAGGTCAGAGCAGATCACGTCGAATTGGCCCTGGGAGAAAGTGAATCGATTCCCGTGCGAAAGATCCGTCGCATTGATGTAGATACGCGGCCCCTGCGCTTCACTCAAATCACGGAAAGTCGCGCCGTGAAACAGGTGTTTGTCGTAATATTGGCTCGCGAGTTCGCTGCGGCTCGTGGCCGGAGTCATCAGGCGAAAGAAGTTCTTCGGCGCGAATATCTGGCGGATCAGCGCTCCCTGCACGTTGCGCTTGAGGAAATTCGGCTCGAACTCCTCGAAGATCTGGTCCCCATAGAGGCCGTAGTAGGCCGCGGGGAAACTGCCACCGGAAACGCCGCTGATGCTGTCGACTTCGTCGACCAGCCGCTTGCGCTCACCTTCGACCACCACCTCGGTGTCGCGCAGCTCTTCGAGCACCCCGTAGGCGAAGGCCGCCGCGCGGGTTCCACCCCCCGAGAAGGCGAGCGTAATGTTCACACTCCCGGAGTCGCGATGCTGTTCGGGCAGATTGGGGCGATAACCATGCTTGGGGTCGGCTCGCTCGAGCGGTTCGTTGGCCGGCGTCCAACTCGCGCAACCGAAGAATGTCGAAAGGAGCAGCACGACCAGAAACAGACGCGGATTCGAGCCGCAGCCGAATTTCGTCATCCCCGTTCCCCTTTCGGCGTCAAGTGCGGGCATCGGAGCCCTGTTCCCCAACTGTAGAGCGTCGATCGCCCGGAGACGAGCTGCTCAGGCGCCTGCGACCCGACTGCCCGCGACGGTCCGGGTGATGGAATCTCGCAGAGCCGACTCGATCGTCGATGTGGTCTGGATCGCGCCGAGATCGATGCCCAGCTCCGCGATCGTCTGTGCAATTGAGGGCGAGATGCCCGAGATGATGGTCTTGCATCCCATCAGCACAGCCGCCTTCGCGATCTTGATCAGGTGGTTCGCGACCGCGGTATCGACGACCGCGACACCGCCGATGTCGAGCAAGAGCGTGCTCGCGCGGGTATCGGCGATGCTGGACAGCGCTTTGTTCATGATGTCGACGGAGCGCTTGGAATCCACAATGCCAACGATGGGCGCGAACAGCACGCCGTCCCAGATCTTGGTCACCGGCGTGGACATCTCCAGCAGCGCGAGGCTTCGCTTCTGGACCTCGAGGGTGATATCCGCCGCGAACTTCACGATCTTGAGGGGCCTGCCCTCCGTATCGAAGATCGGATTGTAGGAAGCCTGAAGCCAGATCTCGGCCCCATTCTTGCTGATCCGCTTGAACTCATCGGCTTCGTACTCACCCCGGCCGAGTTTCTGCCAGAACGCGGCGTACTCCGGCGTTTCCACGTAGCCGGGATCGCAGAAGATCCGGTGATGCTTCCCGACGACTTCATCGAGGCTGTATCCGAAGATGTGAAGGAAGTTCTCGTTTGCCGTGATCACCCTGCCGTCCAGCTCGAACTCGATCACCGCCTGCGCCCGTTCGATGGCGCGAACCTTGCCCTGGAACTCCGCGGTCTCGAGCTTGGCCGCGGTGACGTCCGCCGCGAACTTGACGACCTTGACGGGCTTCCCGTCGGCGTCGAAGATCGGGTTGTACGAGGCCTGGAGCCAGATCTCCTTGCCTCCCTTCGCCAGCCGTTTGAATTCTCCAGTGTCGTACTCGCCCCGGCCGAGCTTCTGCCAGAAGGCGACGTACTCGGGCGTTTCCACGTAACCGGGATCGCAGAAGATCCGATGGTGCTTACCGGAGATCTCATCGAGGCTGTATCCGAAGGTGGCGAGGAAGTTCTCGTTCGCGGTGATCACCGTGCCGTCCAACTCGAATTCGATCACCGCCTGCGCCCGGTCGATGGCGTGAATCTTCCCCTGGAACTCGGCGGTCTCGAGCTTGGCCGCGGTGACGTCCGTCGCAAACTTCACGACCCTGATCGGCTCTCCGTCCTTGTCGAACACGGGGTTGTAGGAGGATTGGAGCCAGATCTCCTTGCCTCCCTTCGCCAACCGCTTGAACTCCCCCGCGTCGTACTCGCCCCGGCCGAGCTTCTGCCAGAACGCGGCGTACTCGGGCGTTTCCACGTATCCGGGATCGCAGAAGATCCGGTGGTGCTTGCCCACGACCTCGTCGAGTTCGTATCCGAAAATACCAAGGAAATTCTCGTTCGCCGTCACCACCGTTCCGTCGAGCTCGAACTCGATGATCGCCTGCACCCTGTCGAGTGCCTGATAGACGGCCAACAGGTCGCCTGAAGCCATCGTCGCCTTCTGCACTTTCTTCGCCATCTGATTACTCCGAGGCTCCGAGAGATATCTCCGCGGGCTAGAATTCTGTTGCGGAATCGACTGCGATTCGCGAAGCACTAGCTTACCAAAGGGGGTGCGGCCCGACATAGCGTCCGCATACACGACCAGGGGACGGTGGCTGCCTTTCCTCTTCGGATTGCTTCCTCGTGTAGGGTGTCTTCCGGGCGACACCGACCCAGCGCTGCGTCACCGACGCTTTCGGGTACCATCGAGAGGGCAGCACCCCACGAGGCCCGTATGAGCACTACAGAAACCGCAGACGCCAGCCATCTCGCCATCGCGGAAGCGAGCTGATTCGAGCGGTCCATGCCCCTCTCCGCGGACATCCCCGGGGTCGCGATACAGGTGAGCCGCGACGTCGTGGTGGCCTCGATCCAGGTCGACCTCGACGACGACGTTCTGGCCCGGTTCCGGGAGGATCTGTTGGGCCGCATTCACGAGACGGGCTCACGCGCGGTCATCCTCGATGTCTCGGGGCTAGAGACGCTCGATTCTGCTGAATTCGCCGCCCTCCGCCGCACCATCACGATGTGTTCGATCATGGGAGCGGAGTCGGTGCTGGTGGGCCTGCGACCGGGAGTCGTCTCGGCCCTGATCGAGGCGGGAGCCGATGTGGACGGCCTGCAGGCCGCCATCAACCTGGACGCGGCCTTCGCTCTGCTCCAGCCGGAGCCCGAACTCGAGCCCGAAGACGAAGCAGAAACTGCCGCGGGCGACGACGATTGGGCGGATCGACTGCCGCCGGAGTCCGAGCAGCCGCCCGGGGACGAGCGATGAGCGCTGAACTGCGCCGGACAATCCGCAGCGATATGGACGCGAGCCGCGTCGCACTCGAGGCAACCCAGTATTCCCAGGCCGCCGGCTTCGACGAGACGCCGAGCCGCATGATCGCCACCGCGGTTTCCGAACTCGTCCACAACATCCTGAAGTACGCCGGCAGCGGGGAGATTCGGCTGCGCCAGGTGAAAGGAAAGGGTTGCCGAGGAATCGAGATCGAGGCGGTTGATCGGGGCCCCGGTATCGCGGACTGCGAGGCGGCGATGCGCGACCACTTCAGTTCCGGGGGCACTCTGGGGCTGGGCCTGCCCGGTGTGGAGCGCATGATGGACGAGTTCTCGCTGGAGTCGACTCCCGGCGAGGGCACCCGGGTCACAGCGCGCAAATGGATCTGATCGTGAAAGACCTGCTCGAGCACTCGAGCGTGACGCGACCCTGCCTGGGCGAGCGGGTGAGCGGAGACGCGGTGGTGATCCGACCACTCGAGCACGGCCTCTTCACCGCCATCGTTGACGTGCTGGGCCACGGGCCCGAGGCCCACGAACTGACGCTCGTGATCGACGCATACCTGGCTCGCCACGGCAGCTCCGACGTGTCGGGCCTGATGACGCGCCTCCATCAGCACCTGAAGGGCACGCGTGGCGCCGCCGTGGGCCTCTGCGCCATCGATGCCACGGGGCGTGTCGACTACGCCGGTATAGGAAACACCGTACTGCGCCGTTTTGGCATGGCGGAAACCCGACTCGTTTCGCAGGACGGTGTGCTCGGCCAGAACATGCGCACGCCCCTGTCCCAGACACTGCAGTTGGAGCCGGGAGACATGATTGTCCTCTACACCGACGGTGTGAGCGACCGCTTCACCGCGAAAGATTATCCCGGTGTCGTGCACCACGCACCCAAGGAAGTGGCAAACAACATCGTCCAGCGCTTCGGCAAGGATCACGATGATGCCGCCTGCATCGCCGTGCGGTATGGCGCATGATCGAACTCGGGCAGATCCGACTCCAGCACCGAACGTCGGTGTACGACGCGCGCGACAAGATCCGCAGCCTCGCGAATGCACTCGGCTACGACACGATCGAAGTGACTCGCCTGGCAACCGCCGTCTCCGAGGCTGCACGGGAGCTGCGCCGTAGCGGCCGCGAGCCGCGCATTGCAGTAGGACTTGCGATGGATTCCTCGCCGCCACAACTCGTCCTCGATTTCGAAAGCCACGGCAAGGCCCCGCAGCTCATCGGGCTGGCGGGGTTCTTCGACGGCCTGAGCCGAAAGAGCGCAGAGGGCGGCGTCCAGGGCCTTCGCGCGCTGAAGCAATTGCCGAAACCGTCGTTCGAAGTGACGGACGCGTTCGTCGCCGAGCAGCGCGGGCGCATCCAGAATCTCTCCCGCGAAGAATTGATGGCCGAAATCCAACAGAAGAACCGCGAACTCGAGCAGCACAGCGCCGAGCTGGAAACGACCGTGGCCCAGCGCACCGTGGAGCTGAAGCAGGCGATGGAGGCCGCGGAGGACGCGAGCCGTGCCAAGAGTGGCTTCCTGGCCAACATGAGCCACGAGCTGCGTACACCCATGAACGCGATCATCGGCTACAGCGAGATGCTGATGGAGGATGCGGAGGACGACGGCAACGAGGAGGTGGTCGGCGACCTGAAGAAGATTCACAGTGCCGGAACACACCTGCTGTCCCTGATCAATGACGTGCTCGACCTGTCGAAGGTCGAGTCCGGCAAGATGGACCTCTACCTCGAGACCTTCGAGATCGCGCCGATGGTCGACGGAGTGGTGGCCACCATCGATACGTTGGTGAAGAAGAACGGCAACCGCCTGAGGGTCGAAGTGGATCCGTCACTCGGCGAGATGCGCGCCGACCTCACCAAGGTGCGCCAGGCGCTCTTCAACCTGCTCAGCAATGCCGCGAAATTCACCCACGAGGGCGAGATCGGCATCGAAGTGCAGGCCGAGCAGGTAGACGACAGCGACTGGGTACGGATGTCGGTGTCCGACTCGGGCATCGGCATTCCGCCGGAGAAGATCGACCACGTATTCGAGGAGTTCTCGCAGGCCGACGAAACCACGACCCGCGACTACGGCGGAACCGGGCTCGGCCTGGCAATCAGCCGGCGCTTCTGCCAGATGATGGGTGGCGACATCACGCTGCGGAGCAGCGTGGGCGAGGGCTCCACCTTTACGATCATGCTGCCAGTGAAAGTGGCGGAGGATTCCGCGGAGTCCGAAGCCGAGGCTCCGGTGGCCGTTACTCCGGAGCCCGGCGAAGAGCGGGTCGTGCTCGTGATCGACGACGACCCCAGCGCGCTCGATCTGCTCGGGCGCACGCTCCAGGGCGCCGGGGTGCGGGTCGTGACCTGCGGTGATGGACGAGAAGCACTGAACCTGGCGCGAACGCTCCACCCCGCGGCCATCACCCTGGACGTGCTGATGCCCGGCATGGACGGCTGGGAAGTACTGCGCGAACTCAAGGACGACCCCGAGACCCGCGACATCCCGGTCATCATGGTGACGATGACCGATGACCGGAAGCTCGGCTACGCACTCGGGGCCACCGAATTCCTCACCAAACCCGTGCAACGCGGGCAGCTGGTGCAGTTGCTGGACCGCTATGCAACGGACGACCTCGCGCGACGTGCGCTGGTGGTGGACGACAAGGCGGAGAACCGCGAGGTGCTGCGCCGTGCCCTCGAGAACGAGGGTTGGCAGGTGAGCGAAGCCGAGAACGGCCAGGTGGCCCTCGAGAGGGTGGCCGACCAGGCGCCATCGTTGATCTTGCTGGACCTGATGATGCCCGTGATGGACGGCTTCGAGTTCGTGATGGAGATGCGCAAGCAGCATACCTCCAGCAACATCCCCATCGTAGTGGTTACCGCCAAGGACATCACGGAGGAGGACCGCCGGCGCCTGAACGGCGACGTGGTGGGCCTGATCCAGAAGGGCGGCCTCGACCGCGAGTCACTACTATCTCTACTCCGCGAGCAGGTGGCAGCCACGAAGGTGGGCCCTGCGAGGAGTCGATCGTGAGCGCCACAGTCCTCGCATTCCTGGCTCTGCTCCTGATCGTCGGCTCGGTGATCTTCTGGTTCCGCCTGGCCCTTTCGGTTCGGCTGCCGGAGAACCGCACCGGCTTCGTTCTCATCTGGGCCTCGGGCACACTGCTCGGCGTCATCGCGTTGGTGCAGGGTGCAGGCTGGATCAGCGGGATTCCCGCCGGCCTGGCGGTCTTCATCGGAATCTTCCTGCTCTTCACCGTGACGATCAGCCCACAGCAAGTCGCCCCCGACGCCATCGCGGTGGGGGAAGCACTTCGCGACTTCAGCGCTCTGGACGAGAACGGGGAACCCTTCGAACTCGCCAGCACGGCCGGGCGGCCGCTGCTCCTCAAGTTCTTCCGCGGGCACTGGTGACCCTACTGTGTCGCCGAGTTACGGCGATGGGAAGAACTCAGGCCCGAGTTGGACGCGCGCGGAATTCAAATCGTCACGCTGTGCAGCGACGAGCCCGCCGGCGTCAAGTCGGGCCACCGCAAGCACGGGCTGGAGGCGGTGATGCTCTCGGACCCGGACCTCGCTGTCACCGACCGCTACGGCCTGCGGAACCAGAAGATCCAGTCCGGCCCGCCCGGCAGGCCGCAACCCGTACCGACCTCGATCCTCGCCGACGCGAACGGCGTCGTTCGCTGGATCGACCAGTCCGAGAACTACCAGCGCCGCTCCGATCCCGACTTCGTACTGGCGGCGCTGCGAGAGCACCTGGACTGAACCGAGCCTCAGCGACCCCAGATGTCGACGACGGCGCCCGCGGTCGCGCCCACTGCGGCACCCAGTTCAGCGTCACCCGCGATGGCCCCGATGCCCGCGCCGATCAGGCTTCCGCCGATCGTTGCACAAGCCAGCGTGAGTGAGACCACGGCCAGAAGTGCTGCGATTTTCAATCTCATTCCATCTCCTCATCGCTTCGATCGAACTCGAAGCCGGCCTCGCCTGTCATTGCACGTTGGGTTCCACCATGTCGAGCCAGATCACCTCGAGCACGGTGGTGTCGTTCTTTTCGGGGTTTTTTTCGTACCAGCCGTCGATGCGCGCGATGGACTGATCGAGAGTCACGTCGTCGATACTCTCGTAAACGACCCGGGTGCTCGACTGCGAATCCGGCGGGAAGCCGTTCTTTTTCTGGAAGACGTACTCGGCACTCAAGAAGTTTGCGATCCCGATCAGATAGGCGCGCTTCAAGGGGGTCGCGGTCGCCTGCCACATCTCGCCGTCGACCAAGGGCACCTCTCCCGAAGCAGCCGCCGGCCCGGCACCCAAGATCACAATCACCGTGACGACCAGGCTGTGCGCGATCCACCTTCTAGTCTTCGTCATGCTTCCCTCCGTCGAGCTCGCTGAAAGCCGAAATGATCTCTCCGACCGATATTCGTGTCAAGCAGAGTGTCGCAAAATGGGGCACTTCGATCAGTTCGAATTCGATTTCGAACCAGCCCGAATGATCGGATTTGCACGGAGGCGTCGATTTGAAGCCAATCCGCATCCAGCCTACAGTTCCGGTGGTCTACAGCATGCCGGATTCGCCACAGCCCCCCCCCTGATTCGGGCGCGGCAGCCTCCAGACAGCAGCCGAATACGCGAATAGATGAATAGATGATGGGAATCCGAATTGATGCTCCGCACTAGACT
>JAFDEI010000062.1 GCA_019310425.1 Deltaproteobacteria bacterium
CAACGTCCCGTTCAACGCGCTGCTGCTGTCGATGGAAGGCAAGACCGTGAAGGGGAGTTTCTACGGAGACTTGAATTTCCGCGTCGACTTCCCGATGCTGCTCGACCTGTACGAGGCCGGCAAGCTGAACCTCGATGACATGGTCACCACGACCTACACGATCGACGAAGCGCCGCAGGCCTTCCAGGACCTGGAAGCCGGCAAGAATGCGCGCGGTGTGATTGTCTACGACTGAGAAGACGTTGCAGCGGGTGCGTTCGCGGTTCGACGCGAACGCACCCGCAGTCTTCGGCACTGATCCGCTGCGGCCCGCGGATGGCTGCGGCCGGGCCGTGGTCCGGTGCACGGCATGAGGTCGCGATGATCGATGACCTCGCAGTCGCCGACCCGAACGGCCTGGCGGTCGACGACGGCAGCCGCCGCCGTGGTTGGGCCGAGCTGCGCGATCGCAGCATCCGCGTTGCGCGATTCCTGCGCGAGGAGGCGGGGGTCGGGGCCGATGATCACGTAGCAGTGCTGATGCGAAATCGCGTCGAGTACGTCGAACTGATCCTCGGCGCGATCATGGCCGGAGTCTGGATCACGCCGATCAACTGGCACCTGAGTCGAGATGAAATCGAATACGTGGTTGCGGACTCCGGCGCCAAGCTGTTGTTCAGCGATCCGTACTTCGCTTCGGTGGCACGCGAAGTGAGCGCCGCGGGCAGGGCGCAGGTGCTGCTCGCCGGCGACGACCTCGATGCGGTGCTCGCCACCGCATCGGATCGGCCGCTGGACCCGGACGGCCCCGCGGGCGGCAACATGATCTACACCAGCGGCACCACCGGCCGGCCCAAGGGGGTGAAGCGCGCCCGGCCCGCGGCACTCGCCGCCGGCATGGCGAACCTCGAGACACTCGGTCGCAACATCGGACTCGACGGCAGTGGTCCGCACCTCGTGACGGGCCCGATGTACCACGCGGCACCGCTGATGTTCGCGATCTACGACAACGCGAACGGTGCGCCGATCGTGATCCTGCCGCGATTCGAAGCAGCCGAAGCGCTCGATGTGATCGAGTGCCGCGAGATCGCGCACACCCACCTGGTGCCGACGATGTTCGTTCGGCTGCTGCGGCTACCCGAAGCACGCCGAGCCGCGTTCCGAGCGCCGAAGCTGGAGCTCGTGCTGCACGGTGCGGCGCCGGTGTCGGTCGCGGTCAAGCAGCGCATGATCGAGTGGTGGGGCGAGCGCTTCGTGGAGTATTGGGGCGCGACGGAAGGCGGCGTGAACACCCTGATCGATTCCGCGGACTGGCTCGCGCACCCGGGCAGCGTGGGCTGCGCATTGCCCGCGTTCGAGGTCTTCGCGGTCGATGCTTCGGGTGGGCGACTTCCCGCCGGTGAGATCGGCGATCTCTACTGTCGACACCGGACCGTCGCGCGGCCGTTCGAGTATCACGGCGACCCCGAGAAGACCGCGGCGGCTTACCTCGAGCCCCACGTCTTCACCATCGGCGACATCGGCCGCGTCGAGTCCGACGGCCATGTCTACCTGGCCGATCGCAAGTCGAGCATGATCATCTCGGGCGGCGTGAACATCTACCCGGTCGAAGTCGAGCAGGTCGTTCAGGAACATCCCGCAGTCGCGGACGTGGCGGTTTTCGGCATCCCCGACGATGAATGGGGTGAGAGCGTCAAGGCTGCCGTCGAACTCACGCCCGGCTTCACGGACTCCCCCGAGCTCGAAGCCGAGATCCTCGCCTTCGCGCGCGAGCGCCTGGCGAGCTACAAGCTGCCGCGTTCGATCGACTTCGAGGCGGAACTTCCCCGCCATCCCACGGGCAAGCTCTACACCCGCCGTCTCCGTGACCGCTACTGGCAGGGCCGCGACAGGAAGATCTGACCGGGTCGCCCCGCTACCACTCCCCCGTATTGGGCATCGAGGCCCAGGGCTCTTCGCTCTGCAGCGGAGTACCGCGTTGGAGGAGTTCGACCGAGATCTGGTCGGGCGAGCGGATGAACGCCATCCGGCCGTCACGCGGCGGGCGCAGAATCGGGATGCCCGCGTCCAGCAGGCGTTGGCAGGTTGCGTAGATGTCCTCGACCTCGAAGGCGAGGTGTCCGAAGCTGCGGCCGACGTCGTACGCTTCGGGATCCCAGTTGTAGGTGAGTTCGACCTGCGCGTCAGGGGACTCCTCCGCTGCCAGGAATGCGAGTGTGAAACGACCGGCCTCGTTGTCGAAGCGCGCAATCTCGCGGAGCCCGAGGTGAGTGCAGTAGAAGTCGATCGACTCATCGAGGTTGCTGACGCGCACCATCGTATGCAGGTACTTCATGTGGGCCTCCGGGAATCGCCGGAAACCGGCGCATCAGGCATGCTGGACCTCGAAGAGTACGCGCCTGCGGGGTCTTCGAACGGCGTGACTTCGGCGCGCAGCAGCGTGGCGGCAGCCAACAGCGTGAGTAGCGGGACGACCGGTGCGTGGAAACGCGGGTCGCCCGCGAACAGCACCCCGTGCAGCAGCGTCACGTACGCGAGCGATCCCGGCAGGATCCAGGCCGCTGGTCGCCGCCGGCTGAGCGTGCGCGGAATGGCGATGAGCGCGAGCACGAATACTGCGTAGAAGCTCCAGTCGGCTGCGAACGCGAGCGCGTAGTCGCGGCGCGGGCCGAAGATCGCGGGCTTCTTCCGGCCGGGTGCAGGTTTCGGTGTCAGCCACGGCAGCGCGGCGTGGTCATGCGCGTAGAGGTTTACCAGCCGCCTCGGGATCAGCATGAGTTCGCGGCCCGGGTGGGTTCGCGCGTAGTCGAACGCGCGCTGCATCTCGAAGCGCCACTCTGCGATCTCGCGTTCCGGGTTCGGCAGGTGGGCGAACGGCGCGACGAGTTCGTCGCGGAAGGTCACGAGGCGCTGCGAGTAGCCGCCGTCGGCGACCTCCGAGTGGGCGAAGGTCATCGCCATGCCGACCTGCTGGGTGCTCACGATCACCGGAACGCCGAGCACGGCCAGGTTGCGCAGCGTCCACGGCGCGACCACGACGATGAGCCCCGCGGCCGCGACCGCGCCCATCCGGAACGCGCTTCCGAACGAACGCGAGATCCACCAGATCACGATCGGCACGCAGAGGTAGAGGCTCGCGGTGCCGCGAACCAGGATTGCGGCGCCGATCAACATGCCGAAGCCAAACCAGCGCGGGAACAATCGCTCCGGGCGGCGTTCCTCGAGGATCACGAATCCCAACAGCGCGCCGGTAAAGAGCGCGGAAAAGGCGGCCTCGGACAGTAACAGCGCGGAGTAGAAGAGGTCGCCCGGTAGCACCGCGAGTAGTGCCGCCCCTGCCAGCCCGACGGCCGGCCGGAACAGTCGGCGCCCGAGCTGGTAGCAGAACCAGCCGCTCAGCGTGGCGAACAGTGCGTTCAGCAACTTGCCGATGATCAGGTGCTTACCGAAGGCGAGGTAAGCCGTGCCGAGCAGCAGCGGATAGCCGGGGGACCACTTGGCGGTCGGCGTGCCGTCCAAGTCGCGGAGCAGTGCGCCTTCGGTCAGCTGCAAGGCGGCAAGCTCGTAGAAGGTCATGTCGAAATGGAACTCGCTGCGCGGATCGACATCGACCACGAGGATCCAGCACACGCGCAGCGCGAAGCCGAACAGCAGCACTGCGACCAGCGCGCGTCGGTGGTGACGGCCTTCGAGCAGCAGAACGAGTCGCGCCATACCCGTCGCAGCTTCGGGGTCGGGCTCGTCGGTGTCAACGCGACGGCCGGGTGAAAGCGTTGGCCGCAAAGCGGCCAACGCGCCGCTACGCTCGCAGCATGAGGCGAATCCTCGTTTTGGCTCTGCTGGTCGCTCTGGGGTGCCTGCTGTGGCTGGATCTGCGGCCGCCGGGGCGCACGCTCTACTTCGGCGGTCCGATCGTCACACTGGATGACGAGGCTAGCGTCGCGTCTGCGGTGCTGGTCGAGGGTGACCGCATTCTCGCGGTCGGCAGTGAAAGCGAGCTGAGCGCGCAGGGCGGCCAGAATGCGCGCCGGGTCGATCTGGCGGGTCGTGCGTTGCTGCCGGGCTTCATCGACGCCCACGGTCATTTTCCGGGGGAGGGCGTGTTCGCGGTCATGGTCGACCTGAACAGCCCCCCGATCGGGACGATTCGCACGCTGGACGAGTTGCTCGAGCGCCTCCGCGAGCGGGCGGCCGAGAAGAGTGCCGGCGAGTGGATCATCGGGATGGGGTACGACGACACGTTGCTCGCCGAGGGTCGCCATCCCACGCGCGAGGATCTGGACCGCGCCTCGAGCGAGCATCCCATCGTGATCACGCACATCTCGGCCCACCTCGTCGCGCTGAACAGCCGCGGCCTCGAGTTGGCCGGGATCGACGCCCAGACCCCCGATCCGGAGGGTGGTGTGATCCGCCGGAAAGAGGGGAGTGGCGAGCCGGACGGCGTGCTCGAGGAGAGCGCACTCGAATTGCTCGCGGACGTGGTGCCGACGCCGGGTCTGATGGACGGCATCCGCATCGTTCGCGAAGCGTCGCGACGTTACGTCGCGGCCGGCGTCACTACGGCGCAGAGCGGCTACACCGCGAAACCGTTGATGCAGTTGCTGCCGCTGATGGTACGCACCGGGCTCGCGCAGGTGCGCCTGGTGCTTTGGCCCGGAATGGAGGTCGTCGACCAGATGCTCGACGACGGCGATACGTGGGAATCCTACGACGAGCAGTGGGTGCGCGGCGGGGCGGTGAAACTCATCGCAGACGGCTCGATCCAGGGCTACACCGGCTACCTGAGTGAACCCTACTTCGTGCCCCCGGGCGAGGATCCGGACTACTCCGGCTATCCCCGCATCCTGCGCGACGAGTTGATCGAGCGCGTTACGCGTTACCACGCGGCGGGGTACCAGATCGCCGTCCACGGCAACGGCGATGCGTCCATTGACGAGATCCTCGACGCTTTCGAGATTGCGCAGCGCGAGAATCCGCGCGAGGGTACGCGCCACATCGTGATCCACGCCCAGATGGCGCGCGACGACCAACTCGAGCGCATGAAGGCCCTCGGCGTGATCCCGAGTTTCTTCAGCCTGCACACCTACTACTGGGGCGACCGGCACCGCGAGATCTTCATGGGACCCGAACGTGCCGCGCGCATGAGCCCGGCCGGCAGCGCGGCCCGCATGGGGCTGCGCTTCACGATCCACGCCGACAGCCCGGTGGTTCCGATGGAGCCGTTGCGGCTGGTCTGGGCCGCGGTGAACCGCGTCTCGTCGAGCGGCCAGTCCATGGGCGAAGCGCAACGGGTGAGCGTGCTGCAGGCGCTGCGTGCGGTGACGATCGACGCCGCGTACCAGCACTTCGAGGAAGCGGACAAGGGCAGCATCGAGCCGGGGAAGCTCGCGGATCTCGTGATCCTGTCGGAGTCACCACTCGACCGGCCCGAGCGCATCGACGAAATCCGTGTGCTCGAGACCATCATCGGCGGGCGCACGGTGTTCCGCGCCGAGGAATGACGTGGTATCCGAAGCGCGTATTCCAGATTGCCGGGATGAAGCCGGCTGTCGGTGGAACCTGTCGATTCGACGCGGTGTTACGCACGATTCGAGAGGTATTGCCTGAGGTCGGCGAGGGCCGACTCCGCATCTGGTTCGTCGGAGCGAGTCGAATCGCGACGCGGAGGCCGACCCTCTACCATGGGCACGGACTGCTGAGCGGGGAGGGGATCGTTGAAGCGCGCAATGACGTTCGCGGCGGGAGTCCTTTTGCTGGTCGCGGGCGTGGCCTGGGCGCAGCCCGGCGTGCCGACAGGCGTATTGCCCGGCACAGCCGCGGAGCCCAGCGAGGCGCCGCCGCCGGTAGTACCCGAGCGGGAAGTGCTCGAAGTCGCCGACGTGATGGCTCGGGCCGCAGAGATGGAGCGTGAGCTCCGGCAGCTCGAGGCCACGGCGGCGCCTGTTCCTGCGATCGAGACGATCATCGAATTGTCGCCGGCGGCGCGCGAGCGGCTGGAGGAACGCGTCACGGGTGTGCACGAGCGGATCGAGGCCGCCACCCACACGCGCGCACTGCGCGACATCGACGCGAATTGGCGTCGCGAGTCTCATCAGTTCGGACTCTGGAACACGGCGCTTACGGAACGTGTGCGCACTCTCGAGAACGGGATCAAACGCTTCAGTGAGATCGAGGAACAATGGCTCAGGACGCGCTCGGAGTTCACGGCCGATCGTGCGCCCCCGGCCGTGCAGGAACGGATCGAGACGGCCCTGTCGTCGCTGGCGAATCCACGCCGGAACGTCACCGGACGCCGGGACGATCTGCTTGCGGTGCAAGCGGAAATCGCTGGGGATCTCGACAAGATCGAGGGCATCCTCGCGCTCGTAGCGGATGCCGAGAAGCAACGGCGCTCCAGCATCTTCGGTGCGAACGGAACCGCGACCTCGTGATCGAGCATGAAAAGGAGGCCTTCCTCCGGAACATAGCGGGCGTGCGGGCCTACCTGGGAGATCGGCGCGACCGAGTGCTGATCCACGTGCTGGTCATCATCTTTGCGTTCTTCGTGTTGCGGTATCTGAAAGGGGTCGCGTTGCGATGGCCCGAGGATGACGAGAGCATTCGCGCTTCGGCCGCGGTGCTCGCACGGCCGTTTGCGGGCGCGCTGCTGGTCGCTTACTCGCTGTCGTGGACGATCTACCCGGCTGCGCCGTTCCTCTTGCTGGATCTGCTCGGCCTGATTGGGCTGGTTCCGTTGGTTCGCCTGCTCCCGCTGGTCCTTCACCGCTCGGAGCACGGCTTCGTCTACGCGCTGGTCGCGATCTATATCATCGACATCGTACGCGAGCTGATCACTCCGTTGGCTACGCTCGAACGGCTGGTGTTCATGGGCGAGATGTTGGCCACGGCGGTCATTCTCGCTCGCGCCATGCGGCCGGTTCGGATCGAGCATCTGCCGGTGCGTGGGGGGCTGCTGCCGTTCACCGGAGCCGCGATTCGTCTCGCCATTGCGCTGCTCGTCGTTGCGGCGGGCGCCGATGCGCTGGGCCGCACCGCCTTTGCTCTCGTGCTCGGTGAGGGGGTGCTGACGAGCACTTTCGTCGCGCTCGTGCTGTACGGCGTGTATCGCGTAAACGATGGCGTGGTCGAGGTTTTGTTGCGTTCGCCGGTCGCTTCGCGGCTGAATATGGTTCGCGGGCATCGGGTGCAGATCACGCGTCGGATTCTCCGGATCTTGCGTGCGGTCCTGGTGCTGGTCTGGGTCTATATCACGGCGGACGGGTTTGCTGTCTGGAATTGGATGGTCGAGTCCGTGACGAGCGCGCTGTCGGCGGAGGTCGCCGTGGGTGACCTGGTCTTTTCGCCGGGCGGTATCGTGACGTTCTTCCTGGTCTTCATCGTCGCACTCAATTTCTCGCGACTGCTCCGGTTCACGCTCGAGCAGGACGTCCTGCCCCGCATGCGTCTGCCGCGCGGCGTGCCCTATGCGATCACCGCGACGCTCCACTACGGCATTCTGGTCGTGGCGATGATCGCGGCGCTGGCCGCCGCGGGCATCGACCTCGGGAAGTTCAGCCTGATCGCGGGCGCACTCGGTGTCGGCGTCGGTTTCGGCCTCCAGAATGTCGTCAACAACTTCGTCTCGGGCCTGATCCTGCTGTTCGAACGCCCGATACAGACGAACGACGTGATCGAGGTCGGGACACTGCTCGGGACGGTCCGGCGCATCGGGATCCGCTCGAGCACGCTGCGCACGCTGGACGGCGCTGAGGTGATCGTCCCGAACGCAACCCTGGTCTCCGACACGGTGGTGAACTGGACGCTCTCGGACCGCCAGCGTCGCATCGAAACCAGCGTCGGCGTGAAGTATGGCACCGACCCGGAGCGCGTAATCGAACTGTTGCTCCAGGTTGCGCGGGACGACGACCGGATCCTCGAGCATCCGGCGCCCGACGCGCTGTTCGTCGGCTTCGGGGACAGTTCACTCGACTTTTCGCTGCGCGCCTGGACCGGGCGGTACGGCGAGTGGATCCAGATTCGCAGCGATCTGAACGTCGCGGTGAACCGCGCGCTTGCCGAGGCCGGCATCGAGATCCCCTTCCCTCAGCGTGATCTCCACCTGCGAAGCGTCGCGGCCGAGGCCGGCAGCGCGCTTGCGCGAAGCGACGAAGAGAGCTGACCGGGCCCGCCGCTGGGCGGCCATCGCGCGGGGCTGCGAATTCCGAAGTCGATCCAATGGTCTTCAGCTTCTGATGCACCCGTTCTGCGGCTTCCTCACACGCCCCGATCGGGCCGACCGGGATTCATGAGAACGCCTCGTCCGGACGAAACGCGGGTGCATGAACGCGGTATCCATCCCCGTCCTTGCGATGGCTGCGATTACGCTGTACGTGGGCGCGTACCACGGATTCGTCTATCTGCGGCGGCGCGATCGTGAGGACCTGACGTTCGCGATCACCTGTCTGGTGGTCGCGCTGTACGACCTCTGTTGCATCGGCGTGTACGAATCCACCTCGGTGGCCGAAGGTGTCGAATGGCAGAGAATCCAGGTTGCCATGTTGGCGCTGTTCGGCGTCGCATTTCTGTGGTTCGCGGCGGACTACACCGGGTTCGTGTCGCGTCGGGTGCTCACGGTGTTGTCGTGTTATTTCCTGTTCGCGGCTGTATTCGGTCTACTCGATCGGAGCGGGCTCAGCTGGCGTGTCGATGTTCCGTCGATCAAACAGATCACGCTGCCGTTCGGCCCGGAGGTTACCTACTACGAGGCCACGCCAGGCCCGTTCGTGCTGGTCCAGAGCGTCATCGGTCTGATCTCATTTGGTTACATCCTCTGGATCGCGCTTCGGCTGCGCCAGAGCGGTCAACACAGGAAGGCGCTGCCGTTCGTTGCCAGTATGTCGCTTTTCTTCGCGGGCCTGTTCAACGACACCGCGGTGAGCGCGGGCGTTTACCCGTTCATCTATCTGATCGAGTACGCCTACCTCAGCATGATCGTGCTGATGGCTTTTCGCTTGTCGACGGATCTGGTCGAAGCCGTGGAGGTCAAGCAGGCGCTAGCGTCGAGCGAGGAGCGGTTGCGGCAGGCCCAGAAGATGGAATCGATCGGGCGCCTCGCAGGTGGAATCGCGCATGACTTCAACAACATGCTCACTCCCATCCTGGGCTACAGCACGTTGTCGATCAGATCCCTGCCCGAGGGTGATCCGCTACGCGAAAACCTGGTCGACATTCGCGACGCGGCCCAGGAAGCCGCAGACCTGACACGCCAGCTGCTCGCGTTCAGTCGCCAGCAGGTACTCGAAATGAAGGTGATCGACCTGAATCAAGTGATCTCTGAATTCGAGCCGATCCTGCGACGCCTGATCCGTGAGGACGTCGATATGGTCTTTCGGCTCGACCCCACGCTCGAGAGCACCCACGCGGACCCGACCCAGGTCCGGCAGATCGCGATGAATTTGGCGTTGAACGCCCGGGACGCAATGCCCGAGGGCGGCACTCTGGAGTTCCGGACCTCCAACCGGTGCGTCGACGAGGGCGACGAGTGGCACCGCACGGGTGTAAAACCCGGTGACTACGTGATGTTGACCGTCGTGGATTCGGGAGACGGGATGGATCCCGAAACGGTGCGGCAGCTGTTCGAGCCGTTCTTTACCACCAAGGAGCAGGGCAAGGGGACGGGACTCGGCCTCGCAACGATCCACGGCATCGTGAATCAGCACGGTGGCCACGTTTCGGTCGACAGCGAGCTGGGCCGAGGAACCACGTTCCGGATCTTGCTTCCGCAGGCCGACGAGTTGCCGGAGGTCGAGGCCGTCTACCCGGCTCCGAGTCAACCGGCGGGTGGCCGTGAAACCATTCTGATCGTCGAGGATGACCGCAAGGTTCGGGGACTGGCGCAGGACATCCTCGAGGGGCAGGGATATCGGGTGATCGTTGCCGAAAGCGTCGAGTTCGCAGCGCGGATCATGAGCGAACGCGAGACTCAGGTCGACCTGCTACTGAGCGACGTCGTGATGCCGCAGATGAACGGCTTCGAGCTGCACACCCGAATTTCAGCGATTCGTCCCGAAATTCGCGTGGTCTATATGTCCGGCTATTCGGAAGAAATGGTCGAGGGGCGGGGTGCACTCGCGCGCGGTGCGCCGTTTCTCCGCAAGCCGTTCTCGCCGGACGACCTTGCGCGCGAAGTCCGAGCCGAACTCGACGCGGACCGACGCTAGGCGTCGCGTTGGGCGTCGGGCCGGGTGGGTCGCCAATCGGGGTGCAGGTCGCGATCGAGCGCGAGTTTCTGAGCCACCACGGTTCTGCCGTTCCACTCGGCAGCCTCCGGGGAGCTCGCGAGCCAGGCGATGACGGCCGCGGGAACCTCGGGAGGTGCACCCTGGAAACGCTTGTGGATCTCGCCGCTCGGGTCGTTGAGCTTCATCGCTTCGGTGACGACGAAGCCCGGCTCGACATTCACGAAGCGGAGGCCCGGATCGGGGTGTTCGACCCGGAGCACGCCCGCCATGCGGTGGAATGCGGCCTTCGTGGCCGCGTAGGCGAAGCCCCATCCTCCTTTGCCGGCAGGTGCGGGTGGGTCGGAGAGGCCCGCTCCGGACACCATGTTGATGATCACGCCCTCACTCCGTTCGAGCATCCCAGGCAATACCTTCTGCACCAGATGCAGTTGCGAGAATAGATTGGCCTGAAACATCGTCTCGACCGTGGCGAGGTCGAGGTCGAGCAGCAGATCCATCGAGCCGGGACCAGTGTAGATGCCGTTGTTGAGCAATACGTCGATGTGGCCCCAGCTCGACAGAGTCTGCGACACGGCGGTGTCGATGCTCGCGCGATCGAGCAGGTCGAGGCGCAGCGGCAGTGCGTCGCGGCCGAGCGCGCGCACTTCGGAAGCGGTGGTTTCGACACTGCCCGGAAGTGGCCGTCCATCGGCGGATCGCCCCTCCTGCATCGTTCGCGCAGTGACCACGACGTCGTAGCCGACCCCCGCGAGCGCAATCGCGGACGCGCGACCGATTCCGCGGCTTGCGCCGGTGACGAATGCGACTTTCCTGCTCATCGACGGCCGCCCTCCGGTGGTGTTGCTGGACGGCTCGTCCCGCATCACCTCGACGGGAGGCTATCATGAGCGCCCGGTTGCGACATTGTGGAGAGCGGAGCGGTGAGGACGACGATTGCATCTTCCGAAATCTTCGGCGTCGACCCGGAAGGTGTGCCCAGGCGCCTGACTCTCGCGGTCGGCTCGCCGAGGCGTATCGACGGTGAGCCGGGCTGGCAGTGTCGGATTGCGGTCGTCGACATCCTGCGCCCGACGACGGTCGTCGGGGACGACAGCTTCGTCGCGCTCGCGACCGCGATCGAGCGAATCCTCCGGACGCTCGGCGAACTGCGCGAGCGGGGGTGGTCGTTCTCGCTGGATCCGGCGGGTCGTGAACCGATCGACCCCGATGACTGGCCAGTCGCTGCCGCGATCTGCGAAACTCGAGGGTGAGCCGAGTGCTTCAGTCGAGGTCGAGCCAGTCGCAGGCTTCCTCGAGACTGCGGAATACCCGGACTTCACCGGACTTGCCCTCGCGCAGCAGCTCGAACATCCGGCCCATTCCGAATCCGAGGTCGGTCTGGACGACGAGCGCTCGGCGCGCGGACGACGTGAACAGCGGCGGCCGCGAGGCGAGTGCCCGAATCCCCACCGCCGTGACTTCGCTGCCGTCGGCCTCCCTCAGATCCAACAGCTGGAAGTAGGCCGGGTCGAATTCAGGATCATTGCGCAGCGCGCTATCGCCGTCGATCAGATCCGCATCGGTGAGGGTGCCGTCGACATGCGTTCGCACGAGTCGGTTCGGAACGTCGATCTTGTAGTGCCAGCTCATCCAACTCAACACCTACAGGAATCTGAATGTGTTCGTCAAGCGAGAATCCGTGGGCGGCGTCCGAATGGCGATGGGTGAACACCCCGAAGGCTCTGGTCGCTCGCTTCAGGAGCTTTCCCAGAACGCGCGGCTCATTCTGCGCAGGAACGCCGACTGGCCCGCGATTGCCTCGGCGGACAACGGCTGTCCGCCGAGCAGCTCCGCGTGGAGCGCCGCCATGGTGATGTAGCCGAGAATCATGTTGTTGAATCCGACGATGACGAAAGGCAGTTTCTCACTCGCCGACCCGGCTAGCGCCGGACTATTCGCGATCAGGCGGGCTGCGCGATCGAAGAAGGGGCGATACCAGCGATCGTTCAGCAACTCCACGTGTCGGCTGCCGGCGAGGGAGGCGTGTTGGAGCAGCCGAGCGAGGTTCGGTGTGCGGGCATGGTGGTCCATCATCGCCTCGATGCAGTCCTCACCGCGCGTCGCGTCCAGCGGCTGAGAGAGAAAGCCGTCGAGCATCTCGAAGAAGGGGTCGAGCAGTCGCTCGAGCACCGCGACGTAGAGATTCTCTTTGTTCTTGAAGTGGTTGTACAGGCTCGGTGTGCGAATGCCGACGCGTTCGGCGATGTCCGACAGCGATGTCGCGTCATAGCCGCGCTCTGCGAAGATCGCTTCAGCCGCATCGAGGATTCGTTCCGGCGTCGGTGTTGCTGCTCTGGTCATGGGGGCTACCCCGGGCCGCGAATGTGTGCACGCCTCTGGACGACTTGGATGCTAATGACTATTAGTCTTTAGTCAACGATCTGCTCGCTGTCCTGGCGGCTTCGGATAGGATTCGCACGATGGCCAATCGCTTCTACAGGCTGCTTCCATGGTTGGTCCTGAGCTTCTCGCTGTTGCTGACTGCCTCGCGCTCGCAGGAAGCCAGCGACGAACACAAGCGGAACCGCCGGCAGCACTTCGATCAGCAGTTTGAACAGTTCACCTCGGCGATCGAGGATAAGGTCGATTCCTATTCGGATTCGCAATACGGTGCGGCAGCGTTGTTCCGACACTCGGTGGTCGTGACCAGCCGCGAATGGCGACAATTCGTCGACTCGCTCGACATCGATCGGCGGCACCCCGGCGTGAACGGCGCTGGCTACATCGAGGTGGTGAAGTCGGCCGATCTGCCGGTCTTCGAATCCCGTGCGCGTTTCGATGGCGATCCGGATTTTCGCGTGCAGACGACCGGGGATCGCGACCACTTCTACCTGGTCAAACTGGTCGAGCCGATCGAGCGGAATAGCGCGATGCGCGGGCGCGACATGCAGAACGAGGCCAGCTGGTTCGAGACGATGGAGCGCGCGCAGAAAGCGGGTCGGACCCGGATGTCGCAGCGCGTGATCCTGCACCAGGACGAGCGCCCCTCGGTGGGGTTCCTGCTCTTCCTGCCGTTGTATGGCAGCGAGATGCCGCCGGAGCCCCCCGAAGAGCACCGCCTAACGCTCACGGGTTGGATCTTTGCGTCGTTCGTCTCCCAGGAATTCATCGGCGGCCTGCTGGAGGAGTTGTTTCCGAATGCACGCAAGCAGCTGTCGCTCGCGATCTACTCGGGCAAGGAGATCACCGAAACGGCGCGACTGTATCGCGACCCCTTCGAAGTTGCAGACCTGCCGGAGTCCGATGCGGCGTTGGTACGGGTGAAGATTCTCGACATGCAAGGGCAGCCGTGGACCTTCGTCGCAAGGCCCGGGGCCGCGTTCGCGGACTTCGTAGCCCCCTCCGACGCACCGCGCGTGCTGTTTTCGGGCCTCGCGATCAGCGCAGCGGTGTTCGGCCTGTTCCTGTCGATGACACAGACCCGCAGCCGGGCGCTCGCGCTCGCGCGAGGGATGACCCACGATCTCGCCGCCAGAACCGATGCGCTCGAGCGCAGCAATCGCGACCTCGAAGCGGCGGTGCAGACTGCCGAGCACGCGGCCGATGCCCTGCTCGAACAGCACGCGACGTTGGCGCGGACGGACCGGATGGCGGCGGTCGGAGAATTGGCGGGCGGGCTCGCGCACGAGATCCGGAATCCGCTCGCGGGCATCCGCATGAGCCTCCAGAATCTTCACACAGAGTCCGAGGACGAAGCGGTTCGCGAGCGGATCGAAGCTCCGATCGCGGAGCTCGATCGGCTGGCCCGGCTGTTGAATCGCTACCTGTCGCCGTTGCGTCATGAACCCGAGCCATTGGCCGAGGTCGCAGTGAGGGACCTGGTCGACGAGCTGTGCAGCTTGCTGCGATACCGACTCCCCGAGAACATCCGACTCGACGTGAAGGTGAGCGAGGACATCGAGTGGATGCTGCCGAAGGATCGGATCCGCCAGTCGCTGTTGAACCTGGTCCTCAACGCGATTCAGGCGATCGGGGAGGCATCGGGGACGATCTCGATCACCGCCGATCGCCAAGGCGGACGTCTCGACCTCTGCGTCGAGGACGACGGTCCTGGTTTTCCCGACACCGTGCTCGAAGGGCCGGTACAGCGCTTTCAGAGTCACACGGAGGAGGGAACGGGCCTCGGGCTCGCGATGGTGCGTCGGGTTGCGGAAGACCTCGGCGGTCGGCTGGTGCTGGAGCGCCGTACACCGCGTGGCGCCCGCGTTCGGATCGAACTCCCGGAACCGACGGCTCAGAGCTCGAGTTGAGGGCCTGCGCAATGGTGTGCGGCATCAAGGCATGTAGCTGCCGCCGTTTGCGTGCAGCACCTGGCCGGTCAGGTAGCGCGAAGCATCGGAGGCGAGGAACAGCGCGACATTGGCGACGTCGTCGGGCGTGCCGGTGGTGCGGAGCGGGTTGCGCCGGGCTCGCTTCCGGGTTGCATCCATCAATTCTTCGTCGATGCTGCCGTCCGAGCGGCGCGCGCGACGGGTCGTCATGCCTCCTTCGACGAAGCCGGGCGCGATCGCGTTGACCCGGATCGCGCTCGATCCGACTTCGGTTGCGAGCACTTTGGTGAGAGCCACCACGCCGGCCTTCGACATGGCGTAGCACGAGAGTTCGGGCACAGGCTTGAAACCCGCGAGCGAGGCCATGTTGACGATGCTGCCCGAGCCGCCCTCGGTCATCGCCGAAACGGCGGCCTGGCAGCCGAAGAAGACCCCCTTCAGATTGACTGCGAGCACCCGGTCGAGATCGGCCTCTCGCGTGTCGATCACGTTCGCGTCGTGGATGACGCCTGCGAGGTTCACCATCACCTCGAGACTGCCGAATTCGCGGGTTGCGAGTCCGACGAGTGCCTCGACCTCGGAGCGGCGCGTGACGTCGGTGCGCAGTGTTCGCACCCGGACTTGCGCATCGCCGAAGCGGTCCATCATCGCCGCCAGCCGGGTCTCGTCGATGTCCCCGAGGACGACGTTCGCGCCCACGGCCGCAAAGCGCAACGCGATCGCAGTGCCGATGTCACTGGCGGCACCCGCGACCACTGCGGTTCGGTCCGAGAGTTCGAAGGTCGAGAGCGTGCCGTTCAATGAAATTCCCTTGCCGCCCGTGGATTCGACTCCGATGCTAAACGACGTCGACGGGTTCCGCCGCTCGGACCATCAGGATGCGGTGCAGTGGCGGATTCGCTCGATGAGGTCATCAGCGGTGTAGGGTTTGGCGAGGAATTCGACACCCTCGGCATCGGCGGCGAAACGCTCGGCCGCCATCTCCTCGCTGTAGCCGCTGACGAGGATGACAGGAGTATCGGGGCAGCGTCGGTGGATCTCGGCATAGGTCTGCTGGCCGTCGATATCGGGCATGCTGAGGTCGAGCAGCACCACGTCGATCTCTTCGGAGCGAGTGTCGAAGATTCTGAGGGCCTCGGCGCCGCCGTCCGCGGTGAGTACCTCGAAGTCTGCGCGTTCGAGGAATTCGCACGCGAGCTCACGCACGGCTTCGTCATCATCGACGACGAGTACGCGAAGGCCGTCGACCGGGAAGTCGGCTGCGGACTTTCGCACCGGGGTGGGGACCAGTCCGGCTGCGCGTGGCTTTTCGGACCGGGGCAGCAGCACGCGGAAGCGGGTTTCGCGACCCGGATCGCTGTCGAGCCGGATCACACCGTGGTGCGCCTGCACGATGCCGTGGACGGCTGCGAGTCCGAGACCGCGGCCCGAAAACTTGGTGCTGAAGAAGGGCTCGAACACGCGCGAATGATTGGCGGCGTCGATGCCCGGTCCGGCATCTGCGACCTCGATGTATACGTAGTCACCCTCGGAGGGGTCGGCCGCACCGTAGCTTTCAGCGAGGTAACTCGCGTCGGCGTGCATGCAGCCGGTGCGCAGAGTGATGGTTCCGCCGGCTTCGCCGAGTGACTCGCACGCGTTGCTGACGAGGTTCATGATCACCTGACGAATCTGGGTCTCGTCCCCCTCGATCGCAGGCAGGTCGACGCCGGGCAGCAGCTCGATGGGGCACTTGGGTGAGACCGACGCCCGTAACAGGTCGAGCATTCCAGTCACCACCGCACCGAGGTCGAGCACCGAGACCTCCAACGACGAGCGCCCGGCGTAAGTGAGGATCTGGTCGGTCAGCGCGATCGCGTAGTTCGCGGCCGACCGGATCCGGTCGAGCCGTTGTTGCAGCAGCATGGGGACCGAAAGTTCGCCCGCTGCGAGTTCCGCGTTGCCCGCGATGACGGCCAGGAGGTTGTTGAAGTCGTGCGCGATTCCGCCTGCAAGAACGCCGAGACTCTCGAGACGTTGAGTTTCCTGCTCGTGGAGTTCCTGCCGGTGCTCTTCCTCGAATGCGAGCTTGCGGTCCGAAATGTCTCGAATCGCACCGATCGCACGCATTGCGCCGGTTTCCTCGTCGCGTTTGGCCAGGGTGTGGGACTCGAGCCAGCGAATTTCACCCGACTTGGTGAGGATGCGGAATTCGATTTCGACCAGCTCACCGTCTAACAGTGCAGCGGCTCGATCGGTGATGCTCGTGACGTCGTCGGGGTGGACGACCTCGCGCCAGTCGAGCTTGGCGAGCTCCTCGAGTTCGTAGCCGGTCAGACGCGCCACCACGGGGGTGATCCACTCCCAGCTAATCTCGCCGTCGGCGCCGATCAGGAACGCGAAGCTCAGATCGGTGCTGAGTTGTGAGACCATCTTGTAGCGCTCTTCGCTGTTGCGGAGCTTCCGTTCGATCTCGCGGCGACCTGCGATTTCCTGACGGAGATTCTCGACGGCGGTTTCGAGTTCGCGCGTGCGATCGGCAATTCCGCGCTCGAGGGTGTCTCCGCGCTCGCGCGCCGCTTCGTCGGCGCGTTGCCAGTCCGAGAGGTCGTGCAGGCGGAGCATCGTCGCGGCCGGTTCGCGCCGGTGCAACGGAACCGTTACAGCGGTGACATGCAACCAGTGCACACGGTCGAGTTGAACGGGTCCAAGCGAAACCGTTGCTTCGAGGTCGAGCGGAAACAGGGCTTCCATGACCTCCGCCCGGCTGAGCGCCCGGCCGGCTGCATCGCAGAGCCGTTCGGCAAGCAGGGAAGGGATGACGCGGTCCAGCTTTGCCAGCTCGGGTCCGAGAAGATCCGATGCGGCCCGATTCGAGTGGAGCGTGCATCCCTCGGAATCCATCAGGATCACGGCGTCGGGATCGCGCTCGATCAGCTCCAACAGCACGATCGGAACCGGTGTGCTGCCACGGAGCCGGCCGTTGCGACGCCGTAATAGGGCCCAGGCGATGGCCAGGCCGGCGACGACTGTGGATGCAATCAGGATCGGCAGTGCACTCGCTGACACCCGAACGCTCCCGTGCCCGTGCGAAGCTCGAAGGTCGAGTCTACCAGACGCTCGGGCCAGCAAGTGCTCGATCGCGACTCTCGGCGTGGAGGCGTGGCCGGAGGCACCCGTGACGGGACGATTCGAGCGTTCCTACCGCTTCACGGTGGTCGACGCGATCGGTGGGGACGCATCGCAAATCCAGACGGACGTCATCACCCGCCGCCGGCTCGGGTTTCCACTGGATTTCCGAATCCGAGCGGTCGCGGGCGGCTTTCTGGGGGTGCGGTATTTACTATACGCCGCGTCTCGTATATAGTCCCGGCTCATTCCTGGCGCGGTGAGCACGAGTTCTGCGCCTGCGGGTCGACCCGCTTCTCGATTCCCGGAGGACGTCACGATGGATTTCGAATTCACCGAAGCCGAACAGGCCTTTTCAGCCGAGGTCGACCAATGGCTCGTCGACCATCACGACCCCGTCGTGATGGACCTCACGCGGGAGAACTTCTCACAGCTCTGTGACACGCCCGAGCGGCGCGCGTTCATGAAGAAACTGGCCGCGAAGGGCTGGCTCGGAATCACCTGGCCGGAGGAGTACGGCGGGCAGGCGGGTGAGGGGGTCTACGAGTTCATCCTGAACGAAGCGCTGGCACGCTGCGCCGCGCCGCAGATCGGCAAGGGCGTCGGCATCATCGGCAAGACGCTGATTCGTCACGGCAGCGAGAAGCTCAAGCACGAGTTCCTGCCGAAGATCATCAACGCCGAAATCGAGTTCGCGGTCGGCTACAGCGAGCCGCAGGCGGGGTCGGACGCCGCCAACATGCAGCTCAAGGCCGAGAAGGTCGACGGCGGCTGGAAGTTGAACGGCCAGAAGATCTGGACCACCTCCGCGCACTTCGCCGACTGGTACTGGTTCGGCGCGCGCACTGATCCTGATCCGTCCAAGAAGCACGCCGGAATCAGTGTCTTCCTGTTGCCGATGGACGCGCCGGGTCTCGAGATCCAGAGCATGCCGACGATCGGCAAGGACACCACCAACCAGGTGTTCTTCACCGATGTATTCGTCGGCGATGATTATCTGGTCGGTGAGCCCGGCAAGGGCTTCCAGTACATCTCCGAGGCGCTCGACCTCGAACGCTTCACGATGTTCACGTTCTCGCCGATCCAGGCGCGTACCGAGTTGCTCTGCGACTACGTGCGGCAGGCCGAGCGAGACGGCAAGCCGCTGCGTGAGGACCCGGTGGTTCGCCAGCAGATCGCGCAGCTCGTGACCCAGACCGAGGTTGCGCGTGTGCTCGGGTTGCGATTCGTGGCTGCGTCGATCAAGGGCGGCAAGCCTCCGACGGTCGAAGCCTCGACCTACAAGCTCTTCGCCACGCAACTCTCGCAGCGTACCGCTGATGTCGCGCTCGACATCATGGGTGCCGAGGGCCAGATCAAGGTCGATACCGAGGATGCGCCGCTTCAGGGGCGCTTCGAGGGGACCTACCGCTGCACGGTCGTCGAGACGATCGGTGGCGGCTCTTCGGAGATCCAGAAGAACATCATCGCACGTCGCGGTCTCGGGCTTCCGCGAAACTTCTAGTGCGGTAGGCGGCGGGCGGCGCGCGCCGCGCTGCGTGAAGGGAAGGCATGTCCTCCGATACCCCCCAGCTCGATGGCATCAACGTGCTCGATCTCTCGAGCGTCGGTCCGGCTTCGCGCGCGTCGCGAATGCTGTCCGACTACGGCGCTGCGGTGATCAAGGTCGGCCCGACCGCGAAGAAGGGCGGGGTGCAGGTGCAGCCGCCGTTCCACAGCTACGGCGCCGGGCGCGGCATGCAGAAGATCCGAATCGACCTGAAGGCCAAAGCGGGCAAGGCCGCCTTCCTGAAACTGGCCGAGCAGGCCGATGTGCTGATCGAGAGTTTCCGCCCGGGTGTCGTCGCACGCCTCGGCATCGCTTGGGAAGACGTGCGCGCGGTGAACCCGCGGATCGTCTACTGCTCGACCAGCGGTTACGGCCAGGACGGGCCCGCCGCGAGCTGGGCCGGGCACGACATCAACTACCTCGCACTGGCGGGCTTCCTGGCGTGTAGTGAACCGCGCGCAGACGGTGGGCCACCGATCCCGGGCGCGACGGTTGCGGACAGCGCGGGCGGAGGCATGCAGGCGGTGCTCGCAATTCTCGCAGCGCTGGTGCGGCGAAGTGTCAGCGGCGAAGGCCAGTACCTCGATGTCTCGGCCGCCGAGGGCGTGCTGTCGCTGATGTCGTTGTCGATCGATCAGTACCTGGCGACCGGCGAGGTCGCTGGGCCGCGCCAGACGCTGCTTACCGGTCGCTATGCCTTCTACGATGTCTACCGCACGCGCGATGACCAGTGGCTGTCGGTCGGTGCCATCGAGCCGCACTTCTACGTCAATCTCTGCAAGGCGCTGGGCCTGGAGCGGTACGCAGCACACCAGATGGACGACGCGAAGCAGGCTGAGATCCGCAAGGCATTCCAGGAAGTGTTCGCTACGCGCGACCGCGACAGCTGGGTCGCTCTACTCGCGCCGAACAATACTTGCGTCGCGCCCGTGTACACCATTCCGGAAGTCGTTGCAGATCCGCACTTTCGAAGCCGCGGGATCTTCATGCAGGCCGAACACGCCGAGCATGGGGCGTTCGAGCAGGTGGGACCGATTCTTGCGGGCGGGCGACGCGAGCAGCCGATACACCGGACGCGCCCACACGCCGAGACCGATACCGATGAGCTGCTCGCGAAGGCGGGCATGAGCACGGACGCGATCGCGAGCTTGAAGAACGACGGGGTCGTCGAATGAGCCCCGAGAAATTTGAATCTACTACGCGCTCGAGCGCGAGAGGAGATCGCAGAAATGTCTGATGAACTACCCGCCGAAATCCAGGGGTGGATCGGCGAGGAACGCTACGTCGAGAAGACGGAATTCCCGATCGAGATGGGTTACGTCTACACCACCTGTTCGTCGGTGGAGATGGGCAATCCGCTCTACTGGGACGAAAAGGTCGCGCAGCAGCTGACCGGCGGCCCGATTGCGCCGCCGTCGATGATCTCGGTCTGGTTTCGTCCGCATCAATGGGCGCCGGGCCGCAGCAAGCAGATCCAGCCGCTCCAGGTTCACTTCGACCTGAAGCAGGCACTGGGCCTGCCGGAAGCCGTGATGACCGACAACACCATCACGTTCGGTGTGCCGGTACGGCCGGGCGATTCGCTCGAGACCGCCCAGATCCTGCGCTCCGTGAGTCCGCCGAAGACCACGAAGCTCGGAACGGGCCGCTTCTGGGTGATCGACGTGGTCTACATCAACCAGCGCGGCGAACACGTCGGTACCGAGAGCTACACCGGCTTTGGCTACAAGAGGGAGGCGTGATGTCCGACGAGATCCGAAATCTGACGACCGCGAGTCTGAAGGAAGGTGAAGTGCTTCCGTCGCTCAGCCATGATGTGACGACTTCGACCGTCGTGCTCGGCGCGATGGCGAGCCGTGACTGGCGCCCGATGCACCACGATAGGAGCTTTGCGGTCGATCGAAACGGCACCAAGGACATCTTCATGAACACCCCGAATCAGGCGGCCTGGTTCGAACGCTACCTCACCGACTGGACCGGCCCGAAGGGTCGCCTCGGCAAGATCCAGTTTCGCATGAAGGACAGCGTCTTTCCGGGCGACACGATGGTGTTCAATGGAAAGGTGGCGAGCGTCGAGACGGACGCTGTTGGCTGCGGCTGGGCGAACCTCCAGCTCACCCTCTCGGTCGGCGGCAAGCCCGTCACCGACTGCACGGCCCGCATTGCCCTCCCGGTCGACGCGGATGACAACCCCTGGAAGCGAACCGGCGACGACTGGAAACCCTGATCGGTCGGCCGTGAGGCTGACCTGGAACCCTGAGGTCACGAGATGAACCTGGATTTTACCGAAGAACAGGAAACGCTTCGCGAAATGGTCCGACGGGTGTGCGCGGAGCACGCGCCGCTCGACGTCGTTCGCAGCCTCGAGGATGATCCGACCGGATATCCGGCGGAGTTCTGGAAGCAACTGGGTGAGCTCGGGCTGCTGGGCCTGCTGATCCCCGAAGAGTACGGCGGCGCGGACATGACGATGCTCGACGCAGCCATTGTGTACGAGGAGTTCGGTCGTTCGCTGGCGCCGGTGCCGCACTTCGTGAGTTCGGTGCTGTCCGCGGGCGTGCTGCTCGCTTCCGGCAGCGATGCGCAGAAGCAGGCGTGGTTGCCCAAGATCGCCGGCGGTGAGGCCATCTTTACACCGGCCTGGATCGAGCCCGAGCGCGGCTACGGCGCCGACGGCGTACAGCTTGCCGCCGCGAAGGATGGCGACGACTACCTGCTCTCGGGAGCGAAGCGCCACGTGCACTTCGCGAGCTCGGCGACGTTCATGATCGTGCTGGCCCGAACCGGCGAGGGCGCGGACGGCATCGATCTGTTCCTCGTCGACCCGAATGCCGACGGCGTGAAGCTCACGCAGCAGCTGAGCATGGCCTCCGACACCCAATACCGTGCCGACTTCGATGGCGTCCGTGTGCCCGCGGCGAATCGCATCGGCGCGGCCGGCTCGGGCTGGAGCTGCTGGGAGAGGGTGATGCTCGACGGCATCATTCTCGCAGCCGCCCAGGCCAACGGCGGCGCCGAGCAGGCTCTCGAAATCACCACCGAGTACGCCAAGGAGCGCGAGCAGTTCGGCAAGCCGCTCGGCGCGTTCCAGGCGATCTCACACTACCTCGCGGACGCGGCCACCAACGTGGCGGGAGCTAAGACGCTCGCCTACGAAGCCGCCTGGGCGCGGAGCAACGGCAAGACGATCGACCGCTTGGCACCGATGGCGAAGTTGTTCGCGTGCCAGACCTACCGCGATCTCACCGCGATGGCGGAACAGGTCTGGGGCGGAGTGGGCTTTACCATTGAATACGACATTCAGCTGTATTTCCGACGCGCCAAGCAACTCCAGCTCTCCTGGGGGGATACTCGCCACCTCGAGGAGTTGGTCGCGCAGAGCGTGCTCGACTGACGCAAGGCCCTTCTCGACGCTCGTTCGTTGCGGGCTCGTCTGCCGGGCTGCCGGTCGACCCGTTCGCGCGTCGGCGTCTGCGGGCGTCGCGTGTCAGGCGACGACGCCCGCTTCGCGCAATTTCGAGATTTCGTCGCCGCGGCCGAGTTCCTCGAGGATCTCGTCGGTCTGCTGCCCGAGGGTCGGCGCGGGACCGCCGAGGTGCGCGGGCGTGCGTTCGAAGTGGGCCGCCGGGCGGGGCTGACGCAAGCGTCCCGCGACCGGGTGCTCGGAGTCGACGAGCAGGCCGGTCGCTTTCACCTGCGGGTCATCGGCGAGTTCGTGCGTGGCGAGTACCGCGCCGCACGGGGCCTTCTCGGCCTCCAGGCGGCGCATTGCCTCGGCGGTGGTGAAGTTCGCCGCGGCGGCGTAGATGCGCTCCATCAACGCGGCGACGGCGTCGCGGTTCTGGCGTCGCGCCATGATCGTCTTGACTTCGGGTGCGTCCCAGCCCTCGACCCCGAGGGCGCGACAGATCCCCGCTACGTCGTCGTCCGAGACCGGCGTGGC
>JAFDEI010000234.1 GCA_019310425.1 Deltaproteobacteria bacterium
GACCCCGGCACCCCGCAACACCGTGAGCGCGGCTCCGACCTCGCCCGGATGGAACCAGCTGACCGCGGCCGTGTCGTCGAGTGCGGGATCGGTGTGGTCGTAGAACGCGATCGCGACCACGTCCCAGCCCTGCCGGCGAGCCGAACGAGCCACGTCGAGCGGAAACACTCCACCGCCTGCGATCAGCCCCAGCACGCCCGGGCCCGTCGACATGACTAACGGATGAAGCCGCGTTCGGACTGCCTCAGGAACCGGATCAGGCGCGCCACTTCGTGGGAGCTTCCGCACTCGCCCTCGGCCCGCTCGAGCGCAGGCTCGAGCAGCAGTCTGGATCGAAAGATCAGATGCATCGCGTGCTTCAAAGCCGCGATGGCCTCCTCGGCGAAGCCACGACGTTTCACGCCGACTGTGTTCAAGCCGACAAAGCGCGCCCGGTCGCCGGCCACGCGCGAGAAGGGCGGCGCGTCCTTCGCCAGCATCGAGTTGCCGCCCGTGAAGGCGGATTCGCCGACCCGTACGAACTGGTGAATACCCGTCTTGCCGCCGAGCACGACGTGGTCGCCGATCTCGACGTGGCCGCCGAGGCCCGCATACGACGCCAGCTCGCAGTGCGACCCGATGCGGCAATCGTGTGCGATGTGCACGTGATTCATGATCATGTTGTCGTCGCCGATGCGCGTGCAGCCGGCGCCCGCCTGTGTCCCGATGTGAATCGAGACGTACTCGCGAATGACGTTGCGCTCGCCGATGACCAGCGCGGTGGCTTCACCCGACAGATTGCGGACCTGCGGCTCGGCGCCGAGGACCGCGAACGCGAACGGGAAGATGCGCGTGTCGCGCCCGATCGCGGTCTTCCCCGTGATCACAGCGTGTGAGCCCACCTCGACTCCGTCGGCCAACTCCACGTTCTCGCCGATGACCGCAAAGGGGCCCACCTCGACAGCCTCCGCGAGCTTCGCCCGCGGATCCACGACGGCGGTGGGATGAACGCGCGCCATCCAGCGCTCAGCTCTTGGCGTTGTACTTCTCGATCACCAGATCGGTGATGTCGAGTGCTTCGCGCGTGTACAGCAGGCCCGGCGCACCCCGCCGCAGGATCATCGTGAAGCCATTCGACTTGCCGATGTCTTCGATGATCATGACGAGCTTGGCAGTGAGCGGACCCTCGAGGCGCTTCTGATCCACCTGGAGCTGCCCCTCGAGCTCCTTCATCTTGTTCTGGATCTGGTTGCGAACCTCGGCGATGTCGAGCTGCTTCTGGAACAGCGCCTCATCGGAGAGCACGAACTTCTTGGCCTTCAGCTCTTCCTCGAGGGCCTTGTAGCGCTCCATCATCGGCTGCAGCGTGGCCTCGGCCTCGCGCTGCTTGCGCGCGAACTCCTCGCGCGCCGCCTTGCCTTCTTCGGTCGAGCTGATGGCCTGGTCGATGTCGACGATGCCGACCTTGAACGGCTCGTCCTGGGCCGCGGTGCCCCAGAGGATGGCCGTCGCGACCGCAAATACCAGGATGCCCTTCTTTACACGCATGGATACTGACCTCGTTGTGTCGCGGAAATCGGAGCTGCGTCAGAAGCCCTGACCGCCCACGGAGAATTCGAATACCGGGGATTTTTCGTCCTCGAGGGGGTCGAGCGGAAAACCGAGAATGACCGCGAGCGGCCCGAACGGCGAAAACCACTGCACCCCGAAACCCGTACCGTAGCGCCACTCTCCGACATCGAACAGGTTCTGTCCCTCGTAGAAGGCGTTTCCGGTGTCGAAGAAGACCAGCCCCTGGAGGCCCAGGGTCTCGGAGATCGGAAATCGGTACTCCAGGCTCAAGCTGATGAACTTGTTGCCGCCGATCACGTCGGTCTCGTCGAGGTCTTCGAAATCCTTGATCTTCTTGTCGTCGATGTCGTTGCATTTCTTGTTGCCGTTGCCGCCGGTGCCGGCGGTGCCGGTGCATTCGGTCGTCACGATCGCGCCCTGATCCTCCGGGTCGACCGGGTTTCCGAACTTATCGACCCAGGCGAAGTCCCGCCCCACGGGCACGAGCTGCCCGCCGTGATTCCGGAGGATCGCGCGCCGCGGTCCCACGGAGCGCGCCTTGAAGCCGCGCAGCTGGAATTCGCCCAACCCCCCGAGGAAGTAGCGCTCCGACAGCGGCAGTGTGAGATCATCGTCGATCAACTGGAGGGGCTTGATGTTGCCGTCGAAGCTTCCGGGGTCGGCAAAGAGGTCGCCGGTATCGGGATCGATGGGGAAGTCGAAATCCAGGATGTCGTTCATCGGCAGCGTGTAGCCGGCCCGGCCGGCGATCACGAAGGTCGAGCGGTCGAGCAACCACCACGGGGCGCCCAGGTACCACGAGAAGAAGCCCTCGGCGCGGAGAAACTTCGAGAAGAAGCCCGCGCCCGCAAAATCGAAGTTGGCGGCGGCGTTCCAGCCGTGGGTCGGCGATAACCGGTTGTCCCGCGTATCCGAGTTCACCGAGACCCCGAACATACTGCTGGTGAGATTTTCCTGGAGGATCTCGCGATAGATCATCGCGGCCGCATCGACGTTCTGGTCCTGCTTGACCGACCGACTGGACCAGCTGTAGCGCACGAAGCCGCGCGTGCGATTGTTCTCGGTGAGGGAGTGCCCGAGGATGACGTCGATGCCGGTCTGCTCCTGTTCGAAGTCCTCGAAGTTCAGGTCCGTCCGGAACACCGTCAGCCCCAGGCTGAAGTTGGTTCCCATGAAATACGGATCCGACGCGCTCAGGAAGAAGCGCTGCGTCTGCGCGCCGATATCGGCCGACATCCGGGCCGACCAGCCACGCCCGAACAGGTTGTCTTGCGACAGCGAGCCCGTCCCGACGAAGGAGTCCTGAGACGAGTACCCCGCGCCGAAGCTGAAGGTACCCGTCGGCCGCTCGACGACCTGCACCTCGAGGTCGATCTGGTCGGGCTCATCGGTCGGTTGCACCTGGAAATCGACTTCCTCGAAGAAGCCGAGGCTCTGGACCCGGGCCTTGCCCATCAATATCTCACGCTGAGAATAGAGCTCGCCCTCGACGATCGGGATCTCGCGGCGGATCACGGGATCGACGGTGATGGTATTGCCGCTCACATTCACGTTCCGGATGAAGTACAGCGGGCCCTTGGTGACCTGGAAGATCACATCGACGGTCTGCGCCTGGTCGGACAGGTTCGACAGCGGCGCCACGTTGGCGAAGTAGAAGCCCTTGTTCGTGTAGTGTTCCGTCAGCCTCGCGACGTCCTCCGTCAGGTAGGAGCGATTGAACACGTCGCCCTCCTGGAGGTTCAACAACCCGCGCAGCCCGTCGATGTCGACGGTCGAATCGCCCGTCACGTCGAGGGCACCAACCCGAAACTGCGTCCCCTCTTCGATCGTCACACTGACGACCAGCCCAGCTTCGTTCGCGATCACATCCGGCTCACCGATCTCGACCTGCACGTAGCCCGCGTCGGAGTACTTCTTGCCGACGTTCGAGAGGTCTTGGACGAATAGCGGCTCGGAATAGGTTCCGGTGCGATCGAACCACGAAGTCGCGTAGGACCAGAAGCGCCACTTCTTGGTCTGGAAGTCCTGCCTCAGCTCGCGATCGGAAAACGCCTCGTTGCCGATGAACTGGATGTCGCGCAGCTTGAGTTTCTTGCCCTCGGTGACGACGAAGTGGATCCCCACCGCCGAGGCCGAGACATTTTCGATCTCGTAGTCGACCTCTGCCAAGTAGTAGCCCTCGGCCTTGTAGAGCGCCTGGATCCGTCCACGATTCTCGAACAACAGCGGGTAGTCGAGCGCGGACCCCATCGTCAACGTGAGGATGTCGCGGATCTTCTCACCATCGACGTTGTCGTTACCCGAGATCGAGATCTGCCGGACGACCGGGTTCTCCTCCACCTCGAAGATCAGGATCAGACCCCCGTTCGGACCCACTTCGGTGAGCACCTGGACGTTCCGGAAGAAGCCGAGCGCGTAGATCGCGCGCACGTCCTTGGCGATCTGCGAGGAGCGATAAGGCCCGCCCTTGGTACTTCCGATTCGCGCGCGGATCGCGTCGGCTTCGATTCGCCGGTTGCCGCGGACCACGACATCGTCGACCCGCTTGGAGGTCGCGCCCTTCGGCGGCTCCATCAGGATGCGGTCGGTGGTGGTGACTTCGAAGCGGACGACGAGACCGTCGGCCGTGCGCTCCGTGGCGACGTTCGCGTTGGCGATCTCGGGGGCGGCGCGCAATTCCGCGAGGTCGTCGCGAACCGCGACGGGATCGTAGGCTTCGCCCACGATCGTGCGCAGCCGGTCGCGCACGCTCTGCTCGTGCTGATTCGCACCGATGACCTCGACCGCGGCAATCGTCGTCGGTGCGACCCCGAGGACCTCCGCGAGTACCCGGTCGGAGAGTTCGCTCACCCGGGCGATCAGTTCGTCTTCGCGCTCGGCCGTGACGACCAGCGTCCGGCCGGCTTGCGCCGAGGCGGCGGGTGTCACCCGGACATCGAGACTGAAACGCCCCGCCAGTTCGGTGAGACTGCCGCTGATCACGAAATCGGCGCCGAGATCACTCGCCAGTTCGCGCAGCTTCCGGTCGGAAGCGCCCGGCACCCCGCCCAACCCGACCCGGGCCAACACGTCGGCGGTCTCGAGAACGCGCGCCTCGCCGCTGGCCTCGAGGCGGGAGCGGATCAGGTCCGACACGGATTCACCGAGGTAATCGAGGGGCTTGGCGCTGCGCACCTGGAATGGCAGCACACCGATCATCGGCAGGTCGGCAGGCGCCGCAGCCGCCGCCACCGGCCCGCACAACACGAGCAGTCCGATCGAGAACAGCCACACGAGCACCCGACGCCGCCCGCGGGAGTGTTTCGCGACGTCCATTTCGGACGCACTTTCCGCGTACAAACGTTCGCTCCCCCGTGCTCGCGCGCCGTGCCGTCGTTGTGGGTGGTGGGAGTCCGCGGTCGCTCCCGGAGCCCCCGTTCCGAGTTGGCTGATACTACAATGCGGACGGGCCCGGCGCCAAACTTCGATTATGGCGTTTCATTTGTTCTTTCAGTAGGTTATGACACTTTTCAAGCATCCCATGAGGCTTCGACCAGCGAATTCGTCGAACCTCGGGAAAGCTGGGACCATCCCACATCCCAGAGCGGAGCGAGACGACCATGCTGTGCAGGTGCTGCCGGGGAGACGGGGTGAGACGAGCGAGACGAATACACGGGGTGGGCCTGCTGGCCGCACTCGCGATCGTCTGCGTTGCAGCGACCGCGCAGGCACAACCCGGGATCACACTGGAAGCGGGCGACATCATCGTCCTCAATGTCGAATTCAACAATGGTTCCGTCGATCACATCGACCCGGACACGGGCGTAAGGACCACGCTCGCAAACGGCACCGCAGTGAAGAGCCCACGCGGCGTCGCGTTCTCGCCCGAGGGGCTGATCTACGTAGCGGACACCTTCAACGACTGGGTGGTCCGCATCAACCCCGACAGCGGCGAGACCATCTTCGTGCAATGGATCGACGCCATCGGCATCCCCGATCCGGCGGCCATGATCGCAGACGAAGCCAGCGGCTGGGATCTCCTGCTCGTGGAGGCGGATGATCCGAGGATCCTGCGCATCGACCCCGCCACCGGACTGATCTCGACCGAGCATTCACTCGTGGGCACGCGCTTTCCGATCGGGCTCACCCGCGACCCCACCGACGGAACGCTGATCGTCGCCGACCGCTTCACGGACGACCCCGACGAGTTTGCCGGTGTGCACCGCGTCGATGTCGCGAGCGGCCTCCAGACCGCGGTCTCGCTGAAGCCCGAGTACGAAAGCCTGCGCCGTGTCGGTGTGCAATCGAATGGCGACATCATCGTGAGCGACCACGACAACGCCACGGTCTGGTACATCAAGAAGACCATCTGCGAGAACAAAATCTGCATCCAAGGCCTGGTGGGTGAAGCCTGCACCGAAGCCGCCGAAGACATCGATTGCTTCGACCCAGACTCCGGAATCTGCGAGATCAACATCTGCATCGCAGGCCTGGTGGGTGAAGCCTGCACCGAAGACATCGATTGCTTCGACCCGGACCCCGAGCCGGTCTTCGAAGCGCCGGTGCCCTTCGGAACCTGCAGCTTCAACGGGCCGAACGGCATCGCGGTCGACACGAACGACAGCGTACTCGTGACCGACG
>JAFDEI010000063.1 GCA_019310425.1 Deltaproteobacteria bacterium
AGAAAGGGCTCCGGGGCGATTCCAAAGTGCTGTGTGACGACCAGCGCGAATAGAATGTGGCGCATCAACTCATTCGTGGGTGATCCACCGTCGGTCGCTGGTGTCGGGGTCAGCCGAGAGACGACGCGCACCAGGATGGAGGTCGCGGCGACCAGCGAGAGCAGCGCGCAAAGCCCGCCGTAATGCATGCCGACGACCATGACGACGAGGATGTGGGAGACCGCGTCACAGACATTGTCGAGGGCTGCCCCGAATTCACTCTTGAGGTCCAGCTTCGCAGCCAGAATACCGTCGAGATCGTCCATCACGTTGTTGTAGAGGAGCAGCGGAAGCAGAAACTGAAAGCCGTCGTCCAGCAGCAGGAGTCCGAGAGGAAGGACTCCGAGAATCGAGACGATATTTGGAATGTTCTTGTATAGGAGTGTCCGGGGAAGCATCGCGATAATGGTCTTGCTTCACCTGCTCACGAGCGAGCGCCGGCCTGCAGGTCGGAGTTCCGTTGCAACACGAAGAAGTGGTTCGTCAGCTCTGGGAAATCGATCCCCAAGGCGTCGGGGAAACGCGTGAGCATTGTCCCGCCCATTCGCAGCAGCCGGTACGTCAGCCCCCCCACCAGGGGAATGGCCTGAAGTGGCTCGGGCGCGATGGTCTGCCAGTTCTTGATGATCTCACAGCCCATCTGCATCAAGAAATAGGGCGTATTGATCTCGACGTGTTCCAGCGAGAGACCACACTTGCTGAACAGGCTCGAGTAGGTTTGAAGCGACCGGTACACCACCTGATAGTCGCCCTGTCGTGTGAGCGTGCCGCTTCGTACCGTGCTCTCGCGACAGAGTACGATGCCTCCGGGTTCGAGAAACGGTGTCAGCTTCTCGAGCAACGCGATGACATCCTTCTCGTTGAGGTACATCAGCATGCCGCCGAGGAAGATCATCGAGTAGCGATCCTCGGGTTCGAAGCCCAACACGTCGTCATTCAGAAGCGTGGCGTTCGCATATTGGGCGCAACGCGCCTCCATCGCCTGGTACAGGGTCACACTCGCTTCGATGGCAACGACTTTTCGAAAACGCTGCGCGAAATACTCCGCCCAGAAGCCGACGCCGCTGCCCAGATCCAGCACGACCCCATCCGAATCGATGCCTGCGCTGCGAACCAGGCGCTCGACGATCTCACACTCGGCGTCGAAGCGGTAACTCCCCGCACTGGCGGGAAATCCGAATCCGTCCATCATGTAGGGCCCCATGATGGACGCCTTGGCTTTGCTCCAGTAGCGGCTTACGGTGGCATAGTCGATCAGAGGCGCAGCGCCCGAGGAAGAGCTTTCAGCCCCGGTCACGAAGTCATCCTCGCTCTGCGGTGAGTCTTGCCCGCTTCGGATTCCCAGAAGTCATGTGCGCGCCCTGGTGGCATCGAGCGGTACTGGGAGCGATGGCCTCGATACCCGGTGTATCCGCCTGGTCATTCGTTCGGCACCCGGCACGTCCTCCAGCCTGTCCACCTCGTACCATTGGTCCGCGTCAAAGACGACACACTCGAAATCGAGGCTGCCATCGGCGACCATCTCCGCGAACACCACCTCGTAATACTCGTTGACTCCGCCGTCCGCGATGATCCGTTCCAGGCGCGGGAGAACGCGGCTCCAGCTGGCACTCGAGAGGCTGCAAATATTGACGGTCTTGTATGTGCTGTCGCGCAGCGGCGCAACCCGGCCGCTCCGCCTTGGCGAGGTGGACGAAGCTCCGTGGAAAGAGCGCACATGGCCCGATGCGTCCATTGCGATCGTCGTGCCGTTCATCCAGGGACGTTGGCGCGAGACCGCGATCTTGTCGGGAATGAGGAGTCCCTCGAGCAGGGGAGATTCGAAGATCAGGTCACTTTCGATCAGGAGAAACGACTCCTGGATTTCGCTGCCGGCCAGCCACAAGGAGTAGATGTTGTTGGTCGTTCGGTAGACCGGATTGCGCACATACTCGACCACCAGATCGCCGGCGTGGTCGTCCAGGAATTCGCGGATGCACTGCTCGAGGTGGCCGACCACGACCACGAGTCGCTTGAAGCCCTGCTCACGCAAGCACGAGACCAATCGCTCGAGGATGGGCCTGCCGTTGATCTCGGTGAGACATTTCGGAATGGAATCCGTGAGGGGCCGAAGCCGGCTTCCGGTCCCCGCCGCCAGCAGGCACGCGGTGGTGATTCGAGTTTCGCTGTCCTGATCGCAGAAGATCTCGCGCAAGTCCTGCCCCCGCGTGCCGCTCGGTGATTCAGATTCCATGGCCGGTGCCAAGCTCTCCCCTATCAATAGGTGCCCGTGTGCTTTTCGACGCGCTGTTTCCCTTTTTCGACCATTCAGGCTTCAGTGATGGACACGAGTCCGAAGAACCGGTCCCTGGCAGCGCAACCGGCCACGCCCCCTGACTACGGAGTCACGCTGCCGCTGCACTGCCCAAAGCTCTAAATGCGATACACAAAGTCGGATAGACCGCGGAGCGACCCCGCGGTCCAAGCGTCCGACTGATCAACCGTTCACGACGTATGTACAGGGTCCTCCGGCGTGGCTCGCCGAAGGATCCGCTCCGGATCGTGCGGTTCCCAGGGGGTTGCCCGAGTGCGCACAAGAACTCTGCCAGGCGGCAGCGTGCCGGAGTGCTGTACTGAATACTCGATCCCGACACGGGCGTCGACTCCCCACCCAAGGCACCCCACGCCGACCGCTGGTGCCTCCGGGGAGATGCAGGGATCTTGATCCCCAGGTTGAAGGTTCGATTCCTTCCGCGCTCACCACCTCCCTCTCGGTCACACGATCGTTCGTCCCCGGACGCAGCAAGCATCGGGTGCCGTATCATCGACCCGGGGAGTAGCTGTGAGCGAATCGAATTCCATCCTGGACCGCATTGCGGAACACCGAGCGCTGATCGCGGAGGCGCCGGGAACGTGGCCCGCGAAGCGCCGGCTGGCGGCCGCGATTCGCGAGCTGATGGATTGCATCTGCGCCACGGACGCGGACGAGGCGGAGTTACTCGCTTCGGCGTAGCAGATCGAGGCGGGCGCGCGCCGGTTCGCCGCGCAGCCGCGAATGGTGAATCCGCCCGGCGTGGCCGAGATGGCACTCGCGGGCGGGATGGAGATCTTCCACGACCGAAGTCCGCTGATGGGTCTCTCGAATCCGATGGCGCCGCCCCTCGAACTCGAACCCGATGCGGAAGCGGGTGAAGTCCGCGGCGCTGTCGAGTTCGGAAACGCCTATGAGGGGGCGCCGGGGTGCGTTCACGGCGGCTTCCTGGCCGCCGCACTCGACGAGGCACTCGGGATGGCGTGCATCTTTTCGGATACGCCCGGCATGACGGGAGAACTCACGATCCGCTATCTCCAGCCCACGCCGACGAAGACACCGCTGCGGATCGAGGCGCGACTCGATCGCATCGAGCGGCGGAAGATCTACACCTCGGGCGAAATCTCGGTGGGAGACGTCGTCAAGGTGCGAGCGACGGGGATCTTCATCTCGATTACCCGGGACAAATTCTCGGAGCTGCGCGAAGCGCAGGAGCGGAGAGAGTCGGGATCCGACGCCGGCTAGAGTCGACCGGCCGCTCGACTCACTCGCGGCTCAAGCTTCGAGTTCGGTCACGAACGCCTGCAGGGGACTCGCATCGTTCCCGATGCCCGCTGAATTGCGCCTCTCCCGGTGCTCGTTGCTGAATCTCCGGTAGAGGGCCGCCACCTGGGGCACGGCATCCGCCGCTTGCTCGCGACTGCCCGCCGTTACCAGTGCCATCGCGGAGAAGAAGATGGGCGAGGCCAGGTATCCGATCAGGGCATTCTCGACCTCGTCGAGGTGTCCCGTCAGGCTCGTGGCTTCATCCGGGCGCTCGTTCAGCAGGTATTGCATGTGCTGCACCCCGTAGGCAATCGAGCGTGACACGTCCTGGACGCCGAAGCGCGAGATCGTCTGATCCGCGGCATTGGGTGAGCAGGCCCCGATATGTCGCAGCAGGGTCTGCATCAGTCCGGCGAGCAGGATGTGGGCCGAGGCCGAGGCGCAGGGGAAGTTTCCCGAATCGAGCACGCACTTCAGCAGCTCGCCGAGCGGCGCGTGATCGCGACCGAGGCCCGTGCCGCCTGCGATGGGCCGTTTGCGGGCGACGTCCGCCAGCCGGGCCGCGTCGAACATCTGCGCACATTGGAACATCTTGAGTTCGAGGAGCTCCTGGTTGATGTGCCACACCCACTTGGATGGAATGTCGCCGAGGGCGGTGGCCATGCAGGTGAGGTCCGTGTAGAGCTGTGCCAGCCCGCGCTCGAGCTCGTCGCCGTGCGCGATCTGCTCCACCGCATCCCAGGGAACCTCCCGCGTGGGGTTCCAGCGCCGAGCCTTGGATTCCTCGTAGAGCGCCGGCGCATTGTCGGCCCAGACCTCGCTCTTGCGATTGATGTCGTATCCCAGATGCGGGAGTCCCTCGGGCAGGAACGCCCCGCGCGGGGCCATGGAGTAGTTGTGCCGGATCTTCTCGGGGATCTGGTCCCAGCCGTAGGAGCCGACGTTGGTGTCCTCGAAGGTGAGGCCTCGACGGGGGTCGCTGGGTCGGCACCTCACCAGTTCGATGTCGAGATCCTTCCAGCCGATTTCCAGGTTGCCGCTGAAGATGTCCACAGAGCGCTCGAGGACCTCTGGATTGTTGAAGAAGTCGTCGCGTGCGTAGTACGCCATGATCTTGTTCCTCTCGGTTCCTGTCTGATAGTCAAAAGGCCTTTGGCCGGCGAAGAATCAACCGGCGTTGGCCGCCTGGATTCCGGCGATCATCCGCTCCTGGAGCTCGAGCAACGGGCTCCTTTCCTTGCGCTCGGGCAGTCCCGCCCGTTCGGCACGGTGGAAGTACTCCTGAATCTGCTTGCCTTGAAAGGCCCCCACCACCTCGACGCCTCGCTTGATGCACTTGGGGCTGGTGCCCTTGCCGCCGAGCACGATCATCGACTCGAGCTGGTCGGGATTGAACAGGCCGGTGAGATGCCGCTCCGCCTCGTCGAGGAAGCCATTGATCTGCGGCCGGACCTCGGGGCAGTTGTCCATCAGGTACTTCAGGTGCTGCAACCCGTAAGAGACATGCCGTGCCTCATCCTGCATCACCAGCTGGAACATCCGCTGCTCTACCGGCGTGGGGGAGATGAACTCGCTGGAGCGGAAGAGCGTGAGGATGAAGCCCTCGCCCAGGACGTGCAGGAAGACGCTGCCTTCGCTGTAGCTGTCTGCTTCGAGGATTCCCTTGAGCGCGTGCTCGCCGCGAACGCTGGCGCGCAGCAGCCCCACGCCGTTGGCCAGGGCGCGCTTGCGGAAGACCTCCGCGTGCCTCGCCTCGTCGATGCACTGCGTGGCGATGAATGCCTTCACCTCCTGAAAATGGCTGTTCATGTGATGACTCCACTTCGACGGCAGGTCGGTGGCGATCATCTCCACTTCCGAGAGCAGTGTGCAGAGCTGGCAGAAGGCATACTCGAGGTCTTCGGGGATCTCGTACTTGTCCATGTCCTGCCAGGGAACGTCGGTGCTGGCGTTCCACTGCCGGCTCATGGCCTCTTCCCAGTAGCGCTGGACGCGATAGCCCCAGACGTCGCTCTTCTTGTTGAGCGACGGTCCGAGGTCCGGCTGATCGCTGCCCTCGGCCAGGATCGCTCCGCGGGGAGCGAGGCCGCGATTTTCGCGCACCACCTCGGGAGCGTTCTCGACGGCATAGTCGCCGACCTCGACGTCCTCGAGCATCAGCCCGCGGCGTGGATCGCGGCGCCGGATTTCGACCGTATCGCGGGCATTGTCGAGCCAGCCGAAATCGAGATTGCCCTTCTTGATGTCGCGGATGCGCAGGTTGAAGTCCGAGTTGTACGAGTAGTCGGTGGATCCGTAGTAGCTCATTGATCGTCTCCTTCTTGCTTCTCGCGGCCCTCAGGCCCACTCGATATCGAGGTCGGATGCCTGGTCGACGAACGCCTGAATCGTCGCCATGAAGCGGTAGAACTTGTCGTGCCCCTCCGGATCGTCGTAGACGACCGCCATCTGATCGCCGACGTGAGAGAGGCTGTTCAAGGTAAAGGCGGGCTCCGGGTGCCCCGTCTTCTTGATCGATTCGAACATCTCCCGCCAGAGCGAGAGGGGGGCGGCCAGCGTGAAGTCGAGCTCGGCGTCATCCGGGCTCGAGAGCTCGCGCACATCGGTGCAATCGAAGACCTCGAAGGTGAGTGCGTAGAGGTGGGGTGCATCGCCGTTCACCTGGATACCCAGGGTCGTGTCGCAGAAGCCCAGCTTCTCGAACTCGGCGGCATCGGCCTCCATGCGTCGAGCCAACTCTTGAAAGAAGTCCACTGAAGGGAATTTGATCGTCATCCGGCTGCTCTCCTGTTCGCCTGTGAATTCGGTCGAGCTGCGGCATCCGCGCCGCCCTTCACACCGAGGTAGTTGAGAAATGTCCGCGTGAGTTCTGCGGCCAGGCGGTCATCCGATGCGGGCAGCCCGTAGGGGATCGAGCCACCCGACAGGATCGCCTGTTCGAGGCATCCCAGGGCGAGCCGAAAAGCGAACCTCACCGCGAAAGCCGGATCCGGATGGGTGATCTGCTGCTCGCGCGCGAGCAGCAGCGCTGCGAGCCGATCGCCGATGTAACGGATCAGCTCTTCCTTGCGCTCGCCCATCGGGGCGGAGCCATGTGCGCGCGCGAGCAGCTCACGCAGCAGGCCGATGCGTGTGCGATGGATCTCCACCAGGAAGACGATGAATTCGCTGGTGATCTCCTCGATGCAGGCACCCTGCCATCGCTCGATCGCGAGCGTCTCGTCGGTGGTGGTGGTCGCCTCTTCGACGAAGCGTTCCAGCAGGCATTGCAGCAGCGCATCTTTGCCGCGAAAGCGCGAGTAGACCGCGCCCACCGAGACGCCGGCTCGCATGGCGATTTCCGCGACCGTGACGCCCTCGAAGCCCTTGTCGGCCAACAGCGACTCGGTGCTCTCGAGGAGCCTCTCGAGCGTCGCCTGGCTGCGCGCCTGGCGCACTGGATGCAACCACCGAAAATGGGATCGTTCTGCCATACAGCGATGTACCCTACTGGAATATTTGAGAAATTTCGAGAATAAACATTCGCATTCACATCTGGGGAAAGGCCTCTGAGCGCTCAGCAGCCGCCCACGTCGTGATCGATCTTCCGGGGGATGGCGGGCGGAAAGCGGCAAACAGGCGAAGAACGATCGTCAACGGCAGCCAACACGGGCGTGGGCGCAGCGTTTTCTCGAAGCAGGCGCTTCGATCCGGCCTTTGCGTGCGTTGCTATAGTCGTGCCGGCTGCGCACCGCCCGCGACTCCACGTGAGGCGTGCGGGCGAATCGAGATCAATCGAGTGCGTATGCGCGCGGGCCGGGCGGCCACGGGGGGTTCGCGGTACACACGATCACTTCTCACGAGGATCGAGCCGTTCGCGGCTCGCTCGTGAGTGCCGGGGTGGCGGAACTGGTAGACGCGGTGGCCTTAGGAGCCACAGTCCTTTGGGCGTGCAGGTTCGAGTCCTGTCCCCGGCACCAGAATCTTCAACGCAGGGCCGATCGCAAGTTGCTACGCACGCGTCCACATCCGCGCCCAGTGAGATCCTTCCGACCTTCTCTGGGGCCGCCTCGGCGGCGGACACATGAAGAAGCACATCCACTCACTTTCGATCGTCCGACTGAATGGGTCATGTCACACTGGAGATTCAGTCCGACTACCATGCAGCAATCCCGGTCGCCTTCGCAATCAGGTGCGCGGTCATCGCGGCCGTGTTCTTCGGCGAAGGATCGTTCGGGGTTGCGCCATTAGAGGGCACATAGGCCGCTACGACAAAGGAGCCATGATGCGCGTTCTCATGACTACCGTACCAGCCCTCGGCCACTTTCATCCGATGGTTCCGCTGGGTCGGGCGCTCGCCGAGAAGGGCCACGATGTGGCCTTCGTTTCGTCGCCCAGCTTCTGCGAAACCATTCGGGCGGAAGGTTTCGAAGCGCTGCCCGGCGGTCTCGACTGGGAGGAGAGCAGGGTCGAAGAGGCCTTTCCGGACTTCAGAGACATTCCGACCTTCGGCTTCGAAAACCTGGCGTGGTGGATCAATCGCGTGTTCGCCGGCGCGGCTGGTGAGGCGATGGTGCCGGACCTGTTGTCCGCCTCACGTAGCTGGAAGGCCGATGTGATTGTTCACGACGCCACCGACTTCGCCGCACCCATCGTGGGCGAGCTGACCGGCATTCCACACGCGGTCTTCTATTGGCCATTGCGTATTCCGAGCGATGACCCGGGCGCACTCTACCGAGAGCCGTGGAATGCGCTGCGCCGCAGCCACGATCTCCCCGAGGATCCGCAAGGCGAGGCCATTAGGCGCTATCTGGTCCTCGACCTCGTTCCGCCCGGCTATCAGCATCCCGCCACCGAACCCGCTCCAACCGGACATCCGATTGCTCCTCTCCTCTTCGATAATCACGGCGACGAAGAACTCCCGGCATGGATTCCCAAGGAATGCGCAAGACCTCTGGTCTACGCGACCCTCGGCACGGTGTTCAACCGCACGCCCGGACTCCTTCAGCAGATCATCGACACGCTCGCCCAGGAAGAGATCTCACTGGTCGCAACTGTCGGACACGAACAGGATCCGGCGTCCTTCGGCTCTCAACCGGAGAACGTTTACATCGAACACTACGTTCCCCAGACGCTCTTGTTTCCCGAGTGCGCGGCAGTCGTCACACACGGTGGATACAACACGGTGATGACCGCCCTCGCGAATGGGCTCCCCATGGTTATTACGCCGATCTCCGCAGATCAGCTCTTTCACGCGGTGCGATGCGCGGAGTTGGGCGTGGCACTTGTCGTCGATCCAGCGAACTTCGACGCCGACGCGTTGCGCAGCGCGGTCCGACGGGTGCTGGAAGAGCCGTCGTTTCGCGCCGCCGCTGCGGGGATGCGCGACGAGATCGAGGCACTCCCCAAGATCGAGCACGGTGTTTCGCTGATCGAAAGGCTTGCGAGAGAGAAGGCACCGCTCCTCGCATAGCCGTGCACTGGAGGTGTGATGGCGGCGAGGCAATGATCGCTGGTCTGCGTGGCTGAGACGGTACGCAATGGCTACAACTCCAGCTGGATCGGGATACGGAGGGAAGTTGCACTCGAATTGCCGCCGTGCTCCGGTCGAGTCCTGTCCCCGGCACCAGCTGTTCGGCACGGTTTCGCGCGCAGCTGCGAAAGCGTGCTCTGGTTTCGGGCCCGGCCCGCGATTTCGGCGGCGCCGGGCCCCCGGACGGCCCGTTCGTGTCCGTGTTGTGAGCCGTTCGGTGTTGCGTGGGCGCTGAAGTCGCTCCGGCGCGGGGGCGGCGCGCGCTCGAGTGGTGCGTCGTGGGGGCGCTCGCGGCGGCGGTCACGCTGCCGTTTCTCGGCAAGGCGTTCCACATCGACGATGTCTTCTTCCACCACGTCACCCTGAACATCGTCGCGGACCCGCTCGACCCCTACGCGGGCGAGATCGACTGGTGGCACCAGCCCGGGTCGCTGTTCATGGGCGACAGCAACCCGCCGCTGCTCAATTACTACCTCGCGCCGTTCGCGGCCGGTCGCGCGGAGCCGGAGTTCGCACTCCACGTTGCGATGGCGCCGTTCGCGCTGCTGTTCGCGGCGGCGTTGCTCGTGCTTGGCCGCCGCTTCAGCTCGAATCCGCTGCTCGTCACGGCGTTCGCGATGACGAGCGCGGGCGTGGTGGTGTCGGGCAACGTGATGCGCGACGTGCCCGCTGCTGCGCTCGGGACGGCGGCGGTCGCCGCGGTGGTGCTCGGGACCGACCGCGGTCGCGCGCGCCTGCTGCTGCTCGGCTCGTTGCTCGCAGGTTTCGGGGTCCTGACCAAGTACTCCGGGCTGGTGTTGCTGCCGGTGATCTACGCCTACCCGCTGCTGAAGCGGAGGCCGCGCTTCGCACTCTTCGCTCTGGTACCGCTCACGATGTTCGGGGCCTGGTGCCTGCACGGACAGCTCGTCTACGGCGAGCCGCACCTGGCCGCCCAACTCGGGCGCGGCTTCAACCGGCCCGGCCACGGCTGGGCCGACAACGCCTTCGGGCTGCCGGTCGTCGTGGGTAGCCTGCTCTACCTCCTACCCGCGCTGTTGCTGCGCGGGGTGATGCGCCGCGACGGTGTGTTGCTCGCGGGCACGGCCGCGGCGACGGCCGCACTGGCGTGGGCCACCGCGGGCTACCTGGCGGGCGGGGCGGGCGGGCAGCTCCTGTTCTGGGCGATCTCGGGTGCGGCGCTGATCGGGGTGTGCGTGACCGAGGGAATCCGCGGCGCGCGGCCGCTGCTGCGCGACCCCGCCGACGCGCGGGCTTCGGACTCGCTGTACCTCACGTGTTGGCTGTTGTTGCCGCTGGTCTTCAGCATGCTGTCCGTGCCCTTTCAGGCGGTGCGTCACCTCTTGCCCGCGCTCGCGCCGCTGGTGTTGCTGGCATTCCGCTACCTCGCGCCGCGCGATGCGCCGCTGGGATCGGCTGCTCGGGCGTTGCTCGGCGTGCTACTCGCCGCGCAGGCGGGTGTCGCCTGGGCGGTCGCGCGCGTCGACGCCGACTACGCCGACAGCTACCGCGATTTCGCGATGAAGGCGCGCGACCACCTCCCGGCCGACCGTGCCGACGCCACGGTCTGGTTCGTCGGACACTGGGGCTGGCTCTACTACGCCGAGCGTGCCGGCTTCCAGCAGCTGCACGCCGGTGGCCCCTATCCAGAGTCGGGCGACTTCCTGATCGAGCCTAGCTACGTCGACAAAGGCCGCGTGCTCACGCGCATGCCGCAGCTGAAGGCACGCTTGCACAAGCTCGACCAGATCGTCTACTCCGAGTCCATCCCCATTCGCACCCTCCACCCCTCCGGCGCGCACTTCTACGCCCTATTCACCAAGCAGGCCCGCGTCCCCTACCGCTACGAACCCAATGCCCCACTAGAAATCTTCGAACTCTACGAAGTCCGCTAACCCCCGCCTCGCAACCAATCAAGCGAACCGAAGCCCATTCACTCGATCCGCGGCAGCGCATAGATCGCATTGCGCTGCTCCACGAAGACCGGCGCGAGTCCAGTCCTCCGTTCGAAGGCGCCGCGGTCCTCGTCCTTCGCGCGCAGCAACAGGTGGGTGGCGCCGAGTTCACGCCGCAGCACGGGTGCGAGCGGATTCAGCACCACGCGGATGCTGTCGTGCCGGATGGCTTGGAAGCGCGCGACGTCGCCCGGCCCGGCGCTGAACTGGACGTGCGCGTAACGGTTGTAGACATCTTCGAAGCGTCCGAGAGGGTCGAGCTCGCGCCACAGTGCGAGCTGTGGCGTAGTGTGGGTGCCGTTCAAGCCGTGGACGCCGAGCGCCCATACGAGGTTCGGGAGCTTGGGCGACCCGTAGGTGATGAAGACACTCTCACCCGCGTGCTCGGCGTCGATCGCGAGGATCGCGGCTGCGAGTTCGTTCTCGCGCAGCGCCGCAGCGCCGCCGCGCGCGAGCGGGTTGAACCACACGCTGCCGACCACGGCCGCGGCCGCGAATACGGCCATGAATCGTTCGGGGCGCCGGACCGTGAGGATCGCGTATGCGACCGCGGCGTTCGCGCCCGCCATGGCGAGCAGCGGCGCGAGCGGCAGGCCCGGAATCGCGCCCGTGAGTTGCTTCGCGACGGCTGCGAGCAACGCGCCCCACCCGAGCGCGAGCAGCGCGGCCGCGGCGCGACCGCCCACACGGCTCGCCTCGTCGCCGCGCGCTGCGGACAGGAAGCGCACCAGCAGCAGCGCGTCGGCGAGGCCGCTGCCGAGCAGCGTGCGTCGCGCGGGCGCGAATCCCAGGCCGGTCGCACGCGCGAGCCACTCGGGGAAGCCCCACTGTTGGTAGATCGCGAGGAAGGCGCAGTAGAGGAGCAGGGCCGCCGCGAGCCCATCGGGCCGCTCGCCGCCGCGCCACCAACGAATCGCGAGGGCTGCGCCGATGAGTGGGAAGAAGAGCGGGAACGACGCGGCCTCGCAGAGGTTGCGCATCGGCCCGAAGTCCTCCGTCCACCACGCGAGCCAGAGGTTGCTGCTGAAGGCCTGCCACCACGGGAGGTCGCCGCCGGTTGCGGTGCGGTGTCCCGGGTAGACGCTCCCGTTCACGAGTTCGAGTGCGTCGCGTGCGCCGTCGAGGAACGCCCAGGCGGCCGCGAAGGTGATGACCGCCGCGATGTCGAGGGCCACTGCGCGCCACGCCGGGTGGGCGACGCCGTCCGCGTGCACGCCCCAGACGGATCGGCTGCTCGCGATCCCGGCGACGGCGAGCACGGCCGCGACTTGCGCGAGCACCGCCATCGCGGGCGGGTAGAGGACCAGGCCGAATGCACCCGCCGCCCAGCCGAGCAGTACGCCGCCGAGCAGGCAGTCGCGTGGTCGAGCAGCCGCGAACACCCACTGGGCCCCCAGCACGACCGCGCCCGCGAAGATCGCGGCCGGGGCCAGGTTGAGCGACCAGAACTGAAAGAACGGCGCGTATGCGAGCGCGACCGCGGCCGCCAAGGCGAGCGCACTGCGGCCGCGCCCCACCGATGCGAATACGCAGCTCCAGACCGCGATCAGCCCGAGCAGGTTGAACCACCACGTCCAGGCGATCCCGGTGTCGTCGCCGAGGAAGTAGCCCCACAGGGCGGGCCGGAACAGCGCGACCGGGTGTGCGACCGGCGCCTGCACGGGCGCGAGCATGTTCTGGCCCCGGCCGATGTTCTCGTTTACGACGGGGAACGGTGGATCGTGGGCGCGCTGCGCGAGCGCGAGCGGAATCGAGACCGCCCAATCATCGGAACGGATCGGGCGCGATTTGCCCAGCAGAGGCTGAAGCGCGGCGTCGTCGCCCAGGTAGGCGCGCCAGCCGCCGAGCGAGTAGCCGTGCAGCTCCGTCGCGACCCCGACCGCGAAAACGCCGCAGAGGATCGCGAGAGCGATCCGGTGGGCGCGCGACAGGCCTGGCGCCAGGGTGCGGTGCTCGGGGTTCCACGCCGCCAATCGCTGTTCTCCCGGCCGGACGCCGCAATCGAAGCCGCCGCGATGATACGACGGCCGAAGCTCGTCCGACACGTTTCGATCGCCCCAACTTGCACCGCGCCCGCGCCTCTGGCACGGTTCTCCGGGTAACCGCTGCGGCTCCGGCGGGATCCGGGTGTTGGACGCCGGAGTTGGACTCCGGCAGGTCGCTGGCTCACTCCGGTCGAGGCACCTCCCGACACCACCCCAAACCGCTTCGCCGCGCCCGCGTGCGCGATCAGATGGAATTCCATGACCTCCGAAAGCATCTCCCCGAACCCCTCGATTCGTGTCACCACCCTCGAAGAAAGCCCCGTCTCGCTCTCGCTCGCGGTCGAGGTCGACGCCAAGCGTGTCGACAAAGCCTTCGACCGGGCCTATCGCGACCTCGGTCGCAACGTGAAAGTAAAGGGCTTCCGGCCGGGCAAAGTGCCGCGCGGTGTGCTCGAAAGGCTCTACGCGCCGCAGATCGCCGAACAGATCGAACAGACCCTCGTCTCCGAGACGATCGGCGAGGCGATCGAACAGAGTGGCATCGAGCCGGTGGTCGAGCCCGCGATCGAGGCCGGGTCGCCCGCCGTCGTGCAGACCGATTTCAACTACACCGTGCGTGTCGAGATCAAGCCGAAGTTCGAGCTGCCGGACCTCAATGGTCTGCCCGCGCTGCGACCCGTGGTCGATGTCTCGGAAAGCGAGGTCGACGAGCAGCTCGAAGAGCTGCGTACCCGCAACGCACCCGCGGTGGAAGAGCCCGACGGCACCTCGATCGAGAATGGCCACGCCGTGTCGATCGACTTCGTCGGCCGAGTCGATGGCGAGGCCTTCGAGGGGGGCAGTGGGCAGGGCGTCGAACTCGAGATCGGCTCGGGTAGTTTCATCCCGGGTTTCGAAGAACAACTCGTGGGCGCCGTGTCGGGCGACGACGTCGAGGTGAACGTCACTTTCCCCGAGGAGTACGGCAACGCCGAACTCGCGGGGAAGGAGGCAGTCTTCGCGTGCCACGTAGCGGCCGTGAAACGGAAGCAGCCGCCGGAGCTCGACGACGATTTCGCGAAGGACATGGGGGATTTCGAGACCCTCGATGCGCTGAAGCAGCGAATTCGCGACGACATGGTCGCCGAGCAGGAGCGCGAATCGAAGCGGGTATTGCGCAAATCGCTGCTCGATGCACTGGTCGAACGCAGCGACTTCTCGGTTCCGCCGGGCATGGTCGATCGCCAGCTCGAGCACCAGATCAAGGCCGCTCAGCAGCGGATGCAGGGACAGATCCCGCACGAGGCGATCCACCAGCAGATCGAGCAGTGGCGGGAGGAGTGGCGGGACCAGAGCGAGCGCGAGGTGCGCGAAATGCTGCTGATGGAGGCCGTGGTGGCCGATCATGCGATCGAGGTCTCAGACGCGGAGGTCGATGCCAGAATCGCCGAGATGGCCGAGCAGCAGGGCGTCCCCGCCGATGTGGTCGAGCGGGCCTACGGAGACGAGCAGCTGAAACGCGGTCTGCGGGCTCAGCTGCTCGACGAACAGGCGCTTGCGTTCCTTGCGGGCAAGGCTAAAGTCGCAGAAACGACGGAAGCTTAGGGCTGTTTTCCGCTGTTCCTGCAAAGACTTGCGGGGTTTTCAGCGGACCGGCCGGCCGCGCTGGCTCCTCCTCCCCCCGCCGCGCTGCGCTCGAATGACGTCGTTCAGCCAGGTAGATAGGTGGTAGACAGGTAGCTGGGGGCTTGCGACACGCAGATGCCGGGTTTGGGTGGGCTGCCTCTGCGACGAGGTCGGTTACCCTTGACCCCGAGCATCGAGACGATTTTTTGGCCCGGGGGGCGCCCCTGCGGTTGCTGGAGTGATGCATGACCCTGATTCCGATGGTGATCGAACAGAATCAGCGCGGTGAGCGCGCGTTCGACATCTACTCTCGGCTGTTGCGCGACCGGATCGTCTTCCTGGGGAGCAGCATCGACGACGACGTCGCGAACGTCGTGATCGCGCAGTTACTGTTCCTCGAGTCCGAAGACCCCGACAAGGATGTCCACATCTACATCAACTCGCCGGGCGGATCGGTCACCGCGGGCCTCGCGATCTACGACACCATGCAGTACATCGGCCCCGAGATTACGACCATCTGTCTCGGGCAGGCGGCGTCGATGGGCGCGTGGCTGCTCGCGGCGGGCGCACCGGGCAAACGGCTCGGCCTGCCGAACTCGCGGATCATGATCCACCAGCCGATGGGCGGGACACAGGGCCAGGCCTCCGATATCGCGATTCAGGCGCGCGAAATTCTCAGTCTCCGCGAGCGGATGAACGAGATCCTGGCGGCGCACACGGGCAAGTCCGTCGAAGAAATCGCGCGCGATACGGAACGCGATTACCATATGACGGGCGAGGAAGCGCAGGCCTACGGAGTGATCGACCGGGTGGTGGAACGACGTGATGCGGCCGGTCTGCGGACGAACGGTTCGGGCGATTCGAAAGGCAGCGGCAACGGTTCATCGGGCGGAGGCAACGGGGCATGAAGAAGCGCGAAGACGACGCCAACCTCTCGTGTTCCTTCTGCGGGAAGAGCCAGCGTGAGGTCAAGAAGCTCATCGCCGGGCCGACGGTCTACATCTGCGACGAGTGCATCGAGCTCTGCAACGACATCATCGCCGAGGAGTACGGTCAGGAGGAGTCCGCTGCGCCCGTCTCGCACGTGCCCAAGCCGCACGAGATCAAGGCTTCGCTCGACGAGTACGTGATCGGCCAGGAAGGCGCGAAGAAGGTGTTGGCGGTCGCGGTGCACAACCACTACCGGCGCATCGAGAACCAGACCTTCGTTGGCGAAGTCGAGCTCCAGAAGGCCAACATCGTGCTGATGGGGCCGACCGGCTCCGGCAAGACACTCCTCGCTCAGACGCTCGCGCGCGTCCTCGACGTGCCGTTCACGATCGCGGACGCCACCACGTTGACGGAAGCCGGCTACGTGGGCGAAGACGTCGAGAACATCATCCTGAACCTGCTCCAGGCGGCGAACTACGACGTCGAGCGAGCGCAGCGCGGCATCATCTACATCGACGAGATCGACAAGATCGCGCGCAAGAGCGAGAACCCGTCGATCACGCGCGACGTGTCGGGTGAGGGCGTGCAGCAGGCACTGCTCAAGATCATCGAGGGCACGATGGCGAGCGTCCCGCCGAAGGGCGGTCGCAAGCACCCGCAGCAGGAGTTCCTGCAGATCGACACCTCGAACATCCTGTTTCTCTGCGGTGGTGCGTTCTGCGGGCTCGATCAGATCATCGAGCGGCGCATCGGCGTGAAGGGCATGGGCTTCGGCGCCGACATCAAGCGCAGCTCCGAGCGCAAGCTCGACGACCTGTTGCGCGAGGTGCAGGCGGAAGATCTGCTCGGCTTCGGGCTGATTCCGGAGTTCGTCGGCCGGCTGCCGGTCATCGCGACACTGTCCGAGCTCGACGAGGAAGCGCTGATCCAGATCCTCACGCAGCCGAAGAACGCACTGATCAAGCAGTACCAGAAATTGTTCGAGTTCGAAAACGTCCGGCTCCATTTTACGAGCGGTGCGTTGTCCGCGGTTGCACGCCAGGCGCTCAAACGGAAGTCGGGCGCGCGTGGCCTGCGCTCGATTCTCGAGAACGTGATGCTCGACCTGATGTACGAGATCCCCTCCCGCGACGATGTCGACGAGTGCGTCATCAACGAAGAAGTGATCGAACAGGGTGCGAACCCGCTGCTGGTCCTCAAGCAGGAAGCGGAGTCCGCCTAGCATCCCCCGTTG
>JAFDEI010000235.1 GCA_019310425.1 Deltaproteobacteria bacterium
TACAACGACACCCACGTCGACCGCGCGCGCACGTCGTTCATGCGCGCAATGCAGCACGATTCGACGCGAGACGCCGCGAAGAATTGGATCAGCCACCTCGATACCGAGAGCGAGGCTCCGGCGAGCTGACGCAGCGAGGTCCTGGTCAGTTCGTGGGCGGGCGGGCGGAGGCTCGGCTGGCTTTCAGCTGCTCGCGCACATCCTGGGCGGCGTCATCCGGCAATCCCTCTGCGATCTCGAGCACGCGCTCGGCGATTGCCTTGCCGTGTTCGCTGGTGAGCGGCATCTCGGCGACACGAATCAGTGATCCCCAGGCCGCCGCGGGTCGATCCGCTCTGATCGCCGCGCGGGCGCGCAGCAGGGCGTCGGTTGAATTCCATTTCCGCGAGAGCAGCGTCTCTACGATGGCCTGGGCTTCCTCAGCCATCTGCGGAACTTCCGTGGCGAGCCGCCAACCGGCCCGCAAGCGCGATGCTTCCTCGAAGAGTGCCTTCCCGGGTCCGATGCGAGCGATCTCGGTGTCGAGCGCGGCGACCGCGTCCCAATCATTCACTGCGGCGTATCGCCGGCCCGCGATCAGGGCCGTGAGCCGCTCGTCGAGATCCGCCTCCGAAATTCCCGCGACCGATCTCCCGTGCGTGAAGTCGAAGGATCGGCTCGCCACCAATCCCGCCACGGCGTCGCTGGTGTGGGGCGCCAGTTCCAGCGCCCGTGCGAAGTGCCGGGCCGCCCGGGTGGGCCGGGCGAGCCCGAGCTCGACCCAGCCGAGCCCCAATTCCTCCAGTGCTCCCCTCTCGGAGAGGGCCAGGGCGGTCGCGCGCTCCTTGAATCGCGTGGCGACGAGCCTGCGAATCAGGCTCGACCGATCGAGTCCGTCGGTATTCGTGAGCAGGGGATCGTGGTCCTTCCACAGCAAGTGGACGCCGGTGCCGTCGAGGGCCGCTTCACCTACGCGTGCTGCACGCGAGGCGAGCAGATTGTGATCGTCCGTGTTCAATGTTGCTCCTTCAGCCAGTGCTCGCACCCCGTCTGAATCGAGTACCCGAAGGGTGGCAAAGTCCTCGACGCGATGGACTCCGAATCGGCCGAAGTCTTCCGCTCTGGTATGCAACGCCCGGCGCGCATTCTCGATCGAATCGAGCGGAGCAGCCGAAGCTGCGAAGAGCAGACCATGAGCGTGGCCCGGCTGGTAGATCTCCACGTACTCGAAAACGTCGGCGAGCGTGGCCGCGAGCGACCGTAGCAGTGCCTCGTCGACGAAGCGGAGTCCGATCCATTGCACGAAGACCCCGTCTGCTTCGAGGCGGGAGCGCACCATGGCGAAGAACTCGCGGGTATAGAGATGGGAGGCACCGGCGGTCCACGGGTGTGAGGGCTGGGAGACGATGGTGTCGTAACGCTTGCTGGTGAGCTGCAGCGCGCCGCGCGCGTCGCCGATGTGCACCCTGACTGCGGGGCGCGAAAGTGGATCGATTGCGCGCGCGTTCGCCACGAGTTGGTTCGCCGTCAGGATCTCCCGCTCGAGTTCGATGACGTCGATCGACTCGACCGTCGATGAAACGGGCTCGAGCGCGGTGCCGCCTCCGAGACCGATGACGAGCAAGTCGCGCGCCTCGGGACGCAGCAGCGAAGGCAGCAAGCCCAGCCAGCGCGCCAGCGTTGCCCGGGGGAAGATCCCGCTGCGGTCGATCTTCGATTCCGGCAGCCCGTTCGAGGTGAGGCGGAAATCGCTGCCCTGGTCGAAGAGCAGCACGCTGCTGGAACGCCCGACGGCGGCGTACAGGATCTCGCCATGCTCCGTGCGTTGCGTCAGCGGAGATGTGCTCAACAGGATCCACGGCGGTTGCGGGGGCAACGCGAGCAGCACCACGCCCGCCGCGGCCGCGACGGCGGCGAGTCGCATGCGCCTCGGGCGAAGCGACAGCGCCGTGACGGCCGCGAGCGCGAGATTCGCCGCGACACCGACGCTCACCGCCCCGGCGAAGCCGAGGCCCGGCAGCAGCACGAAGCCCGCGCCCAGGGCTCCAATGATGGCGCCCACGGTGTTCCAGGCGTACACGCGCGCTGTCGCCGCAGCCGCCTGCTCCGGAGCCCGTGCGAGCAGACGCACGGCGAATGGAAAGGTGGCGCCGATGCACAACGTGATCGGCAGCAGCGCGGCGGCTGCGACCACCATACCCGCGAGTGGAGTGCCGGGCCCGGCCCCGAGCCGGAGGGCGAGTTCCGGCAGTCGATCGGCGAGGGCGAAGGCTCCGTAGGAGGCAAAAGCAATCCCGAGCTGTGCCACACCGAAGCCGATTGCCGCGCGCTCGCGACTGCGCGCCACACGCGCCGCGAACGCGCTCCCGAGCGCGATGCCGAGCAGGAAGCTCGCGAGCATGCTGGCGAAGGCGGCCAGGCTCCCGCCGAGAATTTGCCCGAGAAGGCGCGTCCATAGCACCTCATAGGCGAAGGAAACCGCCCCCGATAGCGCAATGGCGGGAAGGATCCAGCTGGCGCCGCCTGCTGTGGGCGGCGATGCGACGCGGGGCCCGGCCGGGGTCGCGAGATTCGCCGTACCTCGTGCGAGCAGGGCAGCCAGGGCGAACACCAGCCCGTTGAGCGCCGCGCCCACCCAGACGGTTTGGCGCAGTCCCAGCTCGGGCATCAGCCAGAAGGCCGCACACACCGTGCCCGCGATCGCGCCCGCCGTATTCACCGCGTAGAGCACCCCCACCCGCGAGCCGATCTCCGCCTCGCTGCGGACCGCGTGGCGCGCCAGCAGGGGCAGTGTGGCGCCCATGAAGGCCGTCGGGGGTAGCAGCACGGCAAATGCGGCGCCGAGCTGGAACAGCGTGGCCGCCATGGCGCCGTCTTCGGGCAGCCCGCTGCCGCCGCCCAGCAGGCCGACGTACAGCGAGTTGATCAAGCGGATGCCGACCGGCACCGAGAGGGCCGAGATCGCGATCGCGAGCTCGAGCACGCCGTAGGCCAGGACCGGACGCCGCAGCCGCAGTGCGAAGCGAGCGGCCGCGGCTGCGCCCAGCGCCAGCCCACCCATGTAGGCCGCGAGGACCGCCGCCACGGCGAGTTCGGAGGTTCCGAAGACGAAGGAGAGTTCGCGCGTCCAGACGGTCTGGTAGAGGAGCGCCGCGAAGCCCGACAGCAAGAAGCAGGCGAGCAGCAGCGCGAATCGGGCATCCAACGGGTCAGGGCTCCAAGCTCGTTCGGTCCGCTGCTCACTGTATCTCGGAGGCGTGCCGCGGTCAGGCGCCAGGCACTGAATCGAGCCCGGTAGGGCTTTGAAGTTCGTGCCCGTGGTTGGTTATGCTACGCCGCCATATGAAGAATAGATTTCTCTGCACAAGATCCCTCATGGCTCTCGGGGTCATGGGACTCGTCGCCTGCGACGCTGCACCGCCTTCGAAGAACGCAGTCTCTCAGCCGATCGAGTCGCAAGCCCCCGCAGCGGGTGAGACCCTCACCGATGTGGTCGGAGCTGCCCTCGCCGACATCCTCCGCGACCGGGACGCCTTCTCGCGAGCGCGAAGGTTGGGGGCTCTGCTCCCGACAGCGGGCCCCGTGAGCGTTCCCGCGGTGGAGCAGTTGCTCGCGGATCAGTCCCTCGACTTTGGAGCCACGGAACTCGAGTTGCTGCTTCGGTACTGGGCGACTTACCAACCCGAAGCTGCCGCACGCTGGGCCCTGGACAAGTCGTCACCGCTGTATCGTCACGCCGCCCTCTTCTCTGCGCTCACGGTATGGGCCGAACGGGATCCACAGGCTGCCGTGGCCGCCGCCTGGCCGTGGCGGGTGGAACGCCCCGGCCTCGGCGGCACGATCACGATCGCGCTGGTGCGTGGCTGGTATGCGGCAGGCGACCCGCCTGAGCTCAGGCAGTTCCTCCATGACCTCGGCATGGGCTTCCCCCGCCAACGCGCGATTGCGGCCTATCTGCGCTCCGTGATCCAGACGCAGGGGATCGAAGCCGTTCGACGCTGGGCCGAATCATTGCCCGACGACGAGGAGGACCCCTTCAAGTTGGTCGTCTTCCGCCAGCTGGCGGTTGCGCTGCCGATGTTCGACCACGAGGCCAGCTTGCGCTGGTGTGAGGCCCACTGTGACGGACCCTACGGGAACAATCTGCGCAGTATTCTCGCCCGGGATTGGGTACTGAAAGACGGGGCGGCCGCGCTCGACTGGCTCTCGAAGGCGCCCGAAGATCACGAGACGGACATCGCCGTGCGGCTCACCTTCGATCTTTGGGGGCGAACGGATCGCGAGGCTGCGCTGGCGTGGATGGCGTCCCAGACGACCGGGGAGCCGGCAGCCTGGCTCCGTCCGATCTTCCCCGCCTACGCGGAACTCCTCGCCCCGGATCGGCCCGCCGAGGCGATTCGCTGGGCGGAGCGAATCGAAAGTGATGAGGATCGCGAAATCGTGCTGAGCAACGTCGTCTCCGCCTGGCGCCAAGTCGACGAAGCCGCGGCCGAGGCCTGGCTGGTCGAATCTCCCCTCTCGGAGGCCGCCAAGGCGAGGGCGCGGACACCCCGTCGGAAACTACCGAACCGCTGATCGTGGGCGGGCTCAGCGGCCCCGCCAGACGATCTCGTCCCCGACCGCGTAGGGGACGCAATCAGCCTGTATTCGGCGCATTCCCCGCCGGATACGACACTGGAGAAGTGCCTCGGCGGTGGCCCGATCGGGCGTAGCATGACCGCCCGAGGCCCCGGTCACCCAGCGGTCCCGCCGTGGATCTCCGGCAATCGCCAGCGCGCGTTCCGCCGGCAACGCGAGGTAGTCGCGCCAGACCGGGCCGAGATCCGGCTGTGGCGAGGCTTCCTGGGTCGCACAGGCCATGAGGAGCACTGCCGTCGCGGCGATGACGATGCGTCGTCGGAACGCCACACCCGGGCAAAAGAGAACCGGGACGGATCGACGCGAATCGATCCGTCCCGGTTCGGGAACGAGGATGGCCCTAGCCCTGTTTACGACAAGAACCGCCGCCGTGCGACGTAAGCGGACGCCAACACGATGAGCCCAGCCGCAGTCGCCAGCAGCGGCGGCGACATCGACGGCACCGGGCCCAGCTTCTTAAGCTGCAACCGGACCCAGCCGCGGTTCCCGTTGAAACCCGAGGTCGTTCGCGCACTCAGGGAACCCGAGACCAGTTGGATGTGGCCCGCGCCCTTCGCGGTTCGATTGTCCTTGCCGGTGATCGTGAACTTCTCCGCCGGCACGGCACCGGGCTGCGAGATGACGATCTTGCCGACCGTCCACGGGAAGCCCGTGCTCGTAGCCATATTGGTACCGCCCATCGCGCTCGCACCCGTCCAGGTGACGAGACTGATGGTCCCGAGCGGATCCGCGCCAGCCTTGAGGATGACAACGCCGGGAACGGGGCCGCCCGCAAGGACAGCCGCGGGAGTTCCGCCTGGTGTCGTGACGGTGGTTCCCACCGGT
>JAFDEI010000064.1 GCA_019310425.1 Deltaproteobacteria bacterium
TCGTACAGGTCGAGCAGCATCGGGAAGTCGACGCGGAAATTCAAGTCTCCGTAGAAACTCCCCTTCACGGTCTTGCCTTCCATCGACAGCAGCAGCGCGTTGAACGGGACGTTGTCGGTGAGCTTGCCGACACCGACGATCGTGGCCGTGCCGCCGCGGCGAATCACATTGTAGGAGTCGGTCATCAGCTGCGGAATGCCGACCGCTTCGAAGGAAAAATCCGGGCCGCGCCCGCCCGTCAGCTCCTTGCACTTGAGCACCGCCATGCCGTCACTGCCGTTCACCGTATGGGTGGCGCCGAAAGCCTTGGCCATCTCGAGCTTGTTGTCCGCGACATCGACCGCGATGATCTGCAGGGCCCCGGCGATACGGGCGCCCTGAATGATCGACAGGCCGATACCGCCGGCGCCGAAGACCACCACGCTCGAGCCCGGCGTCACCTTCGCGGTGTTGATCGCCGCACCGACGCCCGTCGTCACACCGCAGCCGATCAGCGATGCCTTGTCGAGCGGAAATCGCTTGTCGATCTTCTGCGCGCTGATCGCCGGAACGACGGCTTCTTCCGCCATGCATCCGAGGAACTGCATCACCGTGAGATCGGAGCCGTCCTGGCGGTGAACACGCGAGGTACCGTCGAGCATCAGGCCGTTCGGTTCGCCGACGCTGCAGAACTGCGGCTCCTGTCTTTCGCAGAAGAAACAATGACCGCAAGCGGGCTGAAACGACAACACGACGTGATCGCCCTTCTCGAAGCCTGTGACGCCGTCACCGATCTCATCGACGATGCCGGCGCCTTCGTGCCCGAGCACCATCGGCTTCGGAAGCGGCAGGTGGCCGTTGATCACGGAGAGGTCGGAACGACACACACCGGTGGCCGCCATCTTGATCTTGAGCTCGCCCGCCTTCGGGGGGTCGAGACTGACCTCCTCGACCGAGCATTTTTCATTTTCAGCAGTGACGAGGGCCTTCATGTGGTCTTCTCCAATGATTCGCGGTGGTTTCGAGGGCCGCGGGGGTGCGGCGCCCGTGCGACAGCGTAGCAACGTCCATCATAAAGGGCAGACTCGCCTGCGCGCATCCCAGGCGAGACCACACACGGCAGACGCCCCCCACAGGGTCACGTTCAAATGGCCTAGACTCCGGCGCCATGTCGCGCCGGATCGTGTGGATCGGGATCGCAGCCGTCGGGCTTTGCCTGCTGGCGTTGGCGTTCTTCTCGAACCCCGACCGCTCCGCAGGGAAGATCAAGGGGCCCGCGCGTGTGGAATCGCAGTTCGGCGTGTCGCAGTGGGCCTCGCTGCAAGCCGCAGCCGCCCTCACGCCCGCAGGTGCCGCGTCCGCGAAGCCCATTCTGTTCGGCGACCTTCACGTTCACTCGACCTTCTCGATCGATGCCTTTGCATTCTCATTGCCGATCTTCGGTGGCGAGGGCGCCCACCCGCCCGCCGATGCCTGCGACTTCGCGCGCTACTGCTCGTCGGTCGACTTCTTCTCGCTCAACGACCACGCCGAGGGCCTGACGCCTGCACGTTGGCAGCAGTCGATCGACAGCATCCGGCAGTGCAATGCACTCGCGGGCAACCCCGCGAATCCGGACCTGGTGGCCTTCATGGGATGGGAGTGGACACAGGTCGGTGAACGCCCCGAGTCTCACTACGGTCACCGCAACGTCATCTTCCGGGACCTCAGCGACTCCGACCTGCCGGCGCGGCCGGTCAGCGCGCTGCCCGATGGAATCACCAAACGCGCGCGCGGCTTGTGGCTGGTGCGCGCGATCGAAAGGCTCGGCCCGCTCGGCCTGGGCGAGTACGCGGACTTCCTGTGGTTGACTCGGCAGATCGCCGAGACACCGGACTGTCCGCGCGGAATCGACACTCTCGACCTTCCTGCGGACTGCCGCGAGAACGCCGCGACACCCGCGGAATTGTTCGCGAAGCTCGACCGTTGGGGCTCCGATTACCTGGTGATTCCTCACGGCCTCGCATGGGGAATCCACGCGCCGCCCGGCGCGCGGCTCGAAAACTTGTTGAACGACGGCAACCACGATCCCGCCCGGGAGCTCTTGATCGAGACGTTCTCCGGACACGGCAACGGCGAGGAGTACCGCGAGGCGATGCCGGACGCCGAGGCCGGCGACGCCTGCCCCGCCCCATCGGCGGACCACCTGCCCTGCTGTTGGCAGGCAGGCGAGATCATGCGCGCGCGTTGCGGCGACCTGCCCGCAGCCGTGTGCGAACAGCGGGTCGAAGAGGCCAAGCGTCTCGCACTCGAAGCAGCAGAGACGCCGCACCGCATCTTCCCCGACACGACACCCGAGGACTGGCTCGACTGTGACCAATGCCGCGACTGCTTCAAACCGGCGATGAACCTGCGCCCGCGTCAGACCGCGCAGTACAGCCTCGCGGTATCGCGCTTCGCGGAAGACGACGCGACGAATGCCGCGCCCGAACGGTTCCGCTGGGGTTTCATCGCCTCCACCGACAACCACACCGCGCGACCCGCGACCGGCTACAAGCAATACGCGCGTCGCGAGATGACCGACGCACGCGGGATGGCGTCGCCAACCTTGGACCAACTCACACGGCCGTTCATCACGGGCCGAGCGAGCGACCCGCAACGCGCGCAACCCGGGCGAGCAGAACGCCGCAGCTTCCAGGGTCTGTTCGACGTCGAACGACAAGCGAGCTTCATGTACCCCGGCGGACTCGTCGCAGTGCACGCTGAAACGCGCGACCGACACTCGATCTGGGCCGCGCTCGAGCGCCGCGAGGTCTACGGCACGAGCGGGCCCCGCATCCTGCTGTGGTTCGACCTGCTGAATGCTGATGGCAGCCCCGCACCGATGGGCAGCGAGGCTTCCCTCGGCGAGGCACCCGAGTTCGAGGTACGCGCTGCAGGCGCGTTCCGACAACGACCCGGCTGTCCCGATGCGAGCAGCAGCGCGCTCTCGCCCGAACGGCTCGAGCGACTCTGCCGTGGCGAGTGCTACCACCCGGGCGACGAGCGCCACCCGATCGCCGCGATCGAGGTCGTCCGGGTGCGGCCGCAGACACGACCGGGAGAGCCGATCGAGAGCCTGATCGATGACCCCTGGCGGCGTTTCGATTGCCCCCCCGACCCGGCCGGCTGCCGCGTTCGCTTCTCCGACCCCGACTTCGTCGCATCGGGCCGCAGTACGGTGTACTACGTGCGCGCCCTTCAGGCTGCTACCCCCGCGATCAATGCCGCAAACCTGCGCAGCCAATTCGACGCAGCCGGCAACGCGGTCTCCGTCGACCCCTGCCACGGCAGCTACCGCAGCGCATTCGATGACGACTGCCTGGCTCCGGCACAGGAGCGCGCCTGGTCGTCCCCGATCTTCGTCGAACCGGCGAGTGCGGCCGGTGTGGCTTTCAGGGCACAGAATGCCATTGCATCCCCTGAATCTCGCACCCGAGCAGCTGCATCAGCAGCTCGAGGAAGCGGTCGTTGATTCCCCAGGGCACCGCCCTACTCCGCGACGTACACGCTGGCGTCGGGATGAAACACGGCCCACGCGAACCAGTAGCTTTCGATCACTTCGACCGGCTCGGGGGCGTCGACCTCGAACGCCTGTGATTCGGTGTCGAGTCGAATCGTGACCGGCTTGCCGAACGGCGACTCCGCGACGACACCGCCCGCGCGCTGCACCTCGACCAACGGGTAGCCGCGCGCACGGCCGTCAGCCATCCGCAACCCGAGTATTCGCATCTTCGGGTGGTAGCGAGGGTCACGCGTTACGGGAAATACCAGGCGCTCGGACGTCTCGTAGCCCACATACGGCGTCTGCCCGTAAGGACGTGCGTGCCCGGTCTCGCGCGACAGCACGGTCGTCGCCGGATGCGCGCGTTTCCAGTCGGCCCAGCGCACGAGGCGACTGCGCACGAGTGTCAGCCGGCTGGCGCGCGCGGGACCCGTGAGTGCGTGCGCGGAGATCTGCGACCACAGGCTTTCGCTCTCGCGGTCGAACATCAGGAGGTCGGATCGGTAGAGCAACCCGGAGACACCGAAGCGCCGTTCCGCGCCACCGACCCGACGGTCGAAGACCAGCGCGGTACCGCAAAGCGGGCAATAGGACACGAGCAGCGGACGGCCGCCGAGCCGGTCGTTCACGAGCTCGTGCCAAACCAGGATCTCGAGCGGGTAAGCGCGCGTGTCCGATCCCTGAGCAACTCCGACGACCCAAGCGTCGTCGCGCCACGTCGCGCCCGCGGCCGCCACGACCGGCGGGGAATCCAGCGCGGGGATGGCGTCGCGCTCCGGCCCTCCGTGCAGGATTTCGTTCGCCGGAACCAGCGAATTCGCGAGGTCGAAGCCGTTCAGCGTCGGCTCGCCCCCGCTCGCGGCTGCTGCGAGCGCGCACAGAAGCGTCGCGGCGATCGCAGCGCAGCGGCGTCGGAGCCCTGCACCTCTCGGACGGATTCGGGGCGGCTCGAACATCATCGGCAATCTACGCGCGACACAGCCCCGCGGTTACCCCGTACGCTCGACCGCGCGGCCCCGCGGAAACCCGGGCGGTATACTGCGCAGCGACGATCCGGGGAACATCACGGCGAAAGGACGAGCTTGTGAACCAGCCGACGGCAAACCGCGTGCAGACCATCTGCCTGGTCAGCCTGACCGTCCTCGCGGTTGGAGCGGCGCTCAAGTGGCTCGCCCCGGTGATGATTCCGTTCGTGCTCGCGTTCTTCTTCTCCCAGATCCTCTCACCCCTGGTTCGGCTGTTGGTGGAGCGAATGCGGCTGCCGCGCGTCGCTGCGATCGCCGTCACCCTCACGCTCGCGTCCCTGGTCTTCGTGGGAACCGCGAGCCTGATCACGACCTCGGTCGGCCAGCTCGGAGTGAACGCGACCGGCTACCAGCAGAAAGCGGTCGAAGTCATCAACGCGACCACCGAATGGCTCCCATTGGAGCGCTTCGGAATCGACGACACGATGGTGACCGAACCGCTCAAGCGCCATTCGATCGGGACGCTCGGAAGCCTGCTGCTCGGAACCACAAACGCAATTCTCGAACTTCTCTCCAACGGCCTGCTGGTGCTGATATTTCTCGTCTTCCTACTGCTCGGGCCCAGCAGCCGACCGCCGGCTGCCGGCAGCTTCTGGGAAAAAGTCGACCGCCCGATCCGGCGCTACCTCTTCGCCAAGGGCATCCTTTCGGCGGCGACGGGGCTGCTGGTCGCGCTGGTGCTGGGCCTGCTGAAGGTCGACCTCGCGCTGCTGTTCGGCCTGTTCGCGTTTCTGTTGAACTTCATCCCGAACATCGGCTCGGTGATTGCGACTCTTCTGCCGATACCGGTCGTGGTTGCGAGCCCCGACCTCTCGACCACCGCCGCGGTGCTCGCGATCACCGTTCCGGGCTTGATCCAATTCACGATCGGCAACCTCATCGAGCCCAAGCTGATCGGCGACTCGCTCGACCTGAGCCCCGTCGCGATTCTGCTGAATCTGATCATCTGGGGAATGCTCTGGGGGGTCGTCGGCATGCTGCTCTCCACCCCGATCCTGGTGATGCTCAAGATCCTCTGCGAGCAGTTCGAGGACACGCAGGCGCTCGCTCAGCTGGTCTCGGCATCGGTCGAGCCGGAATAGAACTACCCAGCGAAGCCGCGTGCGGTGTCGTGGCCCAGCGGCCAGCCGCGCCACGACCCGCGGGATCGCCGCTCGCGAAACTGGTATCTTCCAAGTGCGCCTGGATTGCCCACCTGCGGGAATCCGGCCCGCGGGTCGAGGCTGCGTGCGTGGCCTCGCGCTGCACGCACCGACCGAGGGCCGAGGGGCTGGCCGGCGAACTCGTACGGAGCAGAGAGGAATCGATTGGATGCAGTCCCAGGACGCCGAAGTTGCGGTGCGTGGGAACTGGAGCGCCACGCTCGAAGAGGTCTTCGACGCGCACGCCGAATTGCGCGACATCGTCGTCCAGCTCAGGGAAACCACGGACCGTGGTCTCCTTTCGCAGCTCCTCGGCAAGCTGCTCGATCGGCTCCAGACCCACTTCGAGCACGAGGAACGTGACCAGGGCATGCTTCGGACGATCGCCGAGGCCCAGCCCAAGCACCGCGCGAAGAACGCGGAGCTCCTCGGCGAACACCCCGAAATCATCACGGCGGTGCTCGAACTCATCGAACGCACCGATGGCGACAACGGGCTTCCGGCCGGCGAGGTCAACCGCGAGGTCGACATCATCCTCGAGCGACTGAACGCGCACGACGTGCGCGAGACTGAACTGCTTCGCGAAATCACCGACACCGATTCGAACGCGACACTGCGAGCGCGCACGACGCATTCGAAGGCGCTCGAAGTCAACCTCCGCCGGACCGCGGTCAACGTCGTCATCCCGGAAGAGCAGAAGGTGCTACTCGACGTCACGCGTGAATACGCGGGCGTGTTCGAGAATACCAAGAAGTTGCTCTGGGAAATCAACCACCGCTACGTCGGTTGGGAGCAGACGATCGACGACCTCCACCGCCGCGCAATGGGGGATTTTTCACACCACATCGAACACGAACGCGCCCCCGAGGCCATCGGTGTGCTGTGCGAGCTGTACGCGCGGGCCGCCGAAGAAGCGTCGCCACCGGAGCTCAGCGAGACCGCGATCCGGAAGTTCCAGTACTACCTCGAAAAGCTGACGCGCGAGGCCGGCGATCGCCTGACGTCGCTACTGCCTGTTCTCGACCGCAGCATCGAACACCTGCAGCATTTGTTCCTCGATACCCCGCGACTGGGCGCCATTGCGTCAGCGCGCCTGAAGCGCTTCAGCGAAGCGCTGATTCGCGCGCACGAACCGGTGACAGAAACCGCCGAACGAAGCCTCGAGTTGCTCGCATTCGCGCTGCGCCAAGCCTATTCGCTGTGGCTCGAACAGCCCGACCCCGAGACCTGGTGGCGCGAGCAGACGGGCGCCGCAAGCGACGCCGCGATTCCGACGCGCCTGCGCAAGGTTACGCACGCACACCTGCGAGAGTGCCTTGCGCGTCTCGACGCGCATGCGAGTTCGTCGGTCCGCGAGCGCGCGGACGTGCTGCTCGATCTGCCCGACAACTCACAGATCGAGCGTGGCATCCTCGACGCGGCCGCGTGTGTCGCGACGGTCGAGAACGAAGGCTGGCAGAACCGCCTCGCGCGAATCCACTGGTTGATCCGCGTACTGTCGGTCGAATCCCTGGGATCGGTCCACCAACAGGCGCTCAGCGAGATCAGCCACTCCTATACCGACGTGCTGCGCAGCGCTGACCGCGAACGCCTCGAACAAGTGGTCCGCGAGACCTTCGCGGGCCTGCGCCGCAGCCGCCTTGCAGCGTCCCAGACGGCGCTCGACTTGATCTCGAAGATTGGCCTGGAGGTCCTCGCGACCGGCGACTCGGAGTGGTTCGAGGTGGTGGTCGACGAGATTCTCGACTGGGACTTCCCCAACCCGGACTTCTCGGGCTTCACCGACGAATGGCAGGTCCAGGTGAACCCCGCCCACCTGCGCGCGATTCGCACCTACCTGAGCCTGATCGAGGGCAACCCCGAGTTCGCCCGGCCGCTGATCGCCGCGCTCGTCGTCCACCTGAAGATCGGCGGAGTCTTCATCGTCGACACCGACCTCTTCCAGAAGGACATCTCGCGACTGCTCAACAGCGAAATCAAGCCGGCCTACAACCAGATCAAGCACCTGCTGAAGATCTTCCCCGTCTACTTCAACGACATCGGCGCCGAAGGCGAGCTGCGCGATGTTTCGTCGCACCTCGACGAAATTCGCGGTCGCAAGGACCCGCTCTGTCATTTCCTGCGCAAACAGTGCCACGTCGAGAGCAACCCGCTGCTGATCCGCGTCACGCACGAGGCCGCCCGCTACTTCGCCACCGGCGATCCCGCCGGGCTGCGCCCCTACATACCGGCCTCGCTCTACGATCGTCTCGACATCGCGAATCCCGAGCACGCCGGGCTCCACGCGGTCTTCTCGCAGCTGACCCGGGACCAGGACGTCGAGGCGTTGTTCGAGCTCGATCCGTCCGAACTCGAGCGACGCCTTGCGGGAATGAGCGACGGCAGCGCGATCGACCGCGAGAAGGCCGGGCTGCTGTTCCAGCTGCGCCGGCTGATCGGTCGCAAATACGAGATCGATCACAGCGACCTGCTCGAACGGATGTCGGCGGAGAATGCGGTCTCGGCAGAACAGGTCGAATCCCTCCGCGATGCGCTCGAAAGCGGCCGGATCGAGGCCGCACTCGAGACCCTGCTCGATGTCCTCGAACACCTGAAGTCCATTGCAACGAGCGAGGAGAAGACAGAAGGCTACGAGGACGTCTACCGCAAGCGACATATCGCCGCGGGCATCCCGAGCATGTACGGCCGCTACCGCGAAAAGAAGTTCGAGGCCATCGGTCTGTCATTCCGGATCGAATCGATGGCGAAAGCGCTCTTCGATCGTCTGATATCCGAGCAGAGCTTCGAATTCGTCACCCGCAACACACTGATGAAATTCTCACGTTGGTTGAGGCTGATCCTGCGTGCATTGCGCATCGACGGCTTCCGGGGGCGTGGACTCGCCACCGGTACCGACATGCTCGACCAGGCGCTGCACGCCGAGGGCCTTCGCGTCGACCAGTACATCAACATCCTCCAGCTGCTCTCACGCAGCATGGAGAACCAGATCCGGATCCGCTTCCTGGATGTCTACGAGGACGTGCTCGAGCGGATCCTGCTGCGGATGTTCGAACGCGGCAGCCTCGAACTCGAAGCCGGGAGCGACCCCCACGAGCGGGTGCTGAAGATCTCCGAGATGTTCTTCCGCGACCTGATCGCGCAGAGCTTCGGGATGCAGCAGCTCGACAACCTGCTCGGACGCGTGCTGCGTGGGATGCTGCACTGGCGCGAGCGCCTCGACCGCACCACCTTGAGCCTGCTCATGACCTACGACGACGAGCGCGCATTCGTCGAGATCGGCCCGGAGATGGGCCCAAACGACGGCGCGATCTACCTCGGCAACAAGGGCTACGCGATCAAGCGGCTCGCACACGACGGCATTCCGGTTCCCGACGGCTTCATCCTGACCACCGAAATCTTCCGCTGTCGCGACGCGATGCGGCGCTGCGAGGAACTCGAACGCGAAGTGAAAACAAAGATCCGAGAGCAGGTGGGCCGCCTCGAACGGTTGTCGGGCCATCGCTTCGGAGACCCCAAGAACCCGCTGCTTCTGTCGGTGCGGTCAGGTTCGGCGATCAGCATGCCCGGCATCCTCGACACCTTCCTGAACGTCGGAATCACACCCGAGGTCGCGGAGGGCTTCGCCGAACGAACCGGCAGCACATGGGCCGCGTGGGACGCCTACCGCCGCTTCGTGCAGAGCTGGGGCATGGCGCACGGGATCGAGCGCGACGCATTCGACGGCCTGATGCGCCGCAACAAGCAGGCCGTTGGTGCCGCGAAGAAGTCCGACATGACACCCGATCAGATGCGCGAACTCGCACTGCAATACCGCGACTTCGTGTTCGAGCGCGGAGTTCGGATCGCCGAGGACCCGTACGAACAGCTCGACATCACGGTCGATCTGGTGCTGGCCTCCTGGCACTCGGCGACCGCCAAGAGCTACCGCAGTGCGGTGCAGATCGCCGAGGAATGGGGCACCGCGGTGGTGGTACAGAACATGGTCTACGGAAATCTCAACGACCGCTCCGGAACCGGTGTAGCGCTGACCTGCGACCCGCGCCGCGCCTTCGGTGACGTCCGGCTCTACGGCGACTTCATCGTGCAGGGCCAGGGTGACGACGTCGTGAGCGGCCTCGTCGAGACCTTCCCAATCAGTGAGAGGCAGCGACTCGGCGAGACCAAGGGCGCAGACATCTCGCTCGAGAAGGATTTTCCGCGGGTCTATGAAGCACTTTCCGTGCATGCACACTCGCTGATTCGCGATCACGGCTTGTTCCATCAGGAGATCGAGTTCACTTTCGAGAGCGATGAGCCCTCAGGGCTGTTCATCCTGCAGACTCGAGACGCGGTCATCTCGCAGAGCACCATGGTGCCCGCGTTCGTGCCCAGTGAGGAGCTCGAGCGCGCCAAGGTCGCGTTCGGCATCGGCGTCGCGGGCGGGGCGCTGTCCGGGCGGGTCGCACATACGGCGGACGACATCGATGAGATCAGACTGCGTTATCCTGGGGACGCGATCCTGCTGCTGCGACCGGATACGGTCCCCGACGACATCCCGCTGATCCTGAAAGCAGACGGCATGGTGACCGCTATCGGAGGCGCGACGAGCCACGCGGCGCTGGTGGCTCAGCGGCTCGGGCGCACCTGTGTCGTCGGATGTCGCCAGCTGGAAGTAAACGATGACCGGAATCGATCGGAACTCGCGGGACGAACGATCGTGACCGGAGACTTCATTTCGATCAACGGCAGTGACGGATCGGTCTATCTCGGGAAACATCCCTCGACGATCGTCCGGAGACAGCGACTGGCCTGAAGCCAAGATCAGCGAAGGAAGCAGACGAACATGACAGCCAACGAATCACCAGAGCGCACACTCGGAATCAACGGCCTGGGCCGAATCGGCAAGCTCAGCCTCTGGCATCACGTCGAGCGAAAGTACTTCTCGAGGGTCGTGGTAAACGTCGGCCGCGAGGTCGGCCCCGACCTCGAGACCCTGTGCAGCGTAATCGAGAAAGACTCGACCTACGGCAGTATGCACCGCTTCTTGTTCGGTGCGAACGCCACCCCCTGCATCCGGATCGTCGACCGCGAGAAGCGACTGCTAGAGGTCGCCGACGTGCCCGTCACCGTGCTCCAGACCGCCCGCAACCCGCGCGACATCGGATGGAGAGACCACGCAGCACGTGTGGTCGTCGACACCACAGGAGCATTCGGCGACCCGACGGCTTCGGCGGAAGAAGAGCGAGGCTCGCTCCGTGGGCACCTCGACGCCGGTACCGAGGTCGTGATCAACAGTGCTGCCTTCAAGATCAAGGACAAGAGCAAGTCGCTGCCGGATGACGCTGTCACCCTCATCTACGGCTGCAATCACGACCTGTTCGACCCCGCGCGTCAGCGGGTGGTCTCTGCCGCCTCGTGCACGACGACGGCCCTGGCCCACATGGTCAAGCCCCTGCTCGACCACCTGCGCGACTCGACGCTGATGACCGCATCGATGAGCACGGTGCACGCCGCAACCAACAGCCAGACGCTGCTCGACACAGTGCCGAAGGCGGGCGCCAAGGATCTACGCCGCAGTCGCAGCTCGCTCAACAGCATCATCCTCACCTCGAGCAACGCCGCCCACGCACTCGAAGAAGTGATCCCCGAGATTCGCGAGATCGGTTTCATGGCCGATTCGGTCCGGATCCCGATTCCGACCGAATCGCTGATCATCCTGAATCTCACCTTCCAGACCCAGATCGGCACCGACGGCCGCTCATCCGTGAACAACACGCTGCTGAACCAGATCTACCGTGAAGCCTCGTCGGGGACCCAGAAGGGACAGTTGGTCTACAGCGAAGAACAGAACGTGCCCGCAGACGTCTCGGGCATGCGCGCAGCGGTCGTGATCGAAGCCACCGAAACCCACACTCGCACCGGCTTCGTCGACTTCGACCTTGCACACGTGCCCGACGTCGACCCACGCGTCCTCGAGGGACTCGACAACCCGATGATCCGCGTACCCGTCACCCACGCGAAGATCTTCGGCTGGTACGACAATGAATACGGCAGCTACACGAACATGCTCGGAGACCTGACGGTCCACGTGCACCGTACGCTGGACTGACCCCTCGCGGCGAGTATGGCCGAGAGACGAGAAAGGGGCTGCAGAAGTTGAAGGGAGCCGGTTCGCTCGCCATGAAGCTGGCGCTCGGGCTGGCCTCCGCGCTCGCGACGCTGGTCTTCCTGGAGCTCGTGCTCTCCGCATTGTTCGAGCCGGTACATCGGGTCTGGCAGGTCCAGGAGCTTTTTCAGCTCGACGATGAACTGATCTACTCCCTGCGACCAGATCGCGAGCGTGTGGCGGTGAACGAGGAATTCACCGAACGCGCCTCGACGAATTCGGTCGGCCTGCGCGACGATCCGGTCCGGGCACGCGCTGAGTACGACGAGCGGATCGTCGTACTGGGCGATTCGATGATCTTCGGCCATGGAGTCGACGACAGCGAGAGTTTCCCCAATCAACTCGAAGCCGTGCTGCGCGAATCCCACCGGAACGTCGACGTCATCAACGCCGGAATCAAGGGGTACGGCACGGATGGTGCCTACAAGCTCTGGACCGCGCGGCTCGCCCCGCTCGGGCTCGAGCCCGACCTCGTGATCTTCGCGATCTACCACAACGATCTGCACGACAACATCGGCCAGCCGCTGTATTCGATCGAAAACGGCGCCCTCACGCCGCTCGACCCCACCAAGAACTGGATCTACCTGCTTGGAAGCATCGAGCGGAGCACTCCGGAGTTCCTCCGCAAGCGAATCCTCTACGGCCTGGTGCTATCGCGCTTCGTCGGACGCGACGTCTACGGCGTGCTGCCCGAAATGAACGAAGCGGAACTCGTCGACTGGGCTGCTCGCAAGGCCCTGCTCCAGATCCGGGATCTCGCGGCCATCGGCGAACGTGAGGGATTCCGCGTGATGGTCCTTGGTATTCCGTATCGTGATGGCGCGCCGCGTTTCTACGACTGGCTCGCGCCGGTCGCGAAACTCGGGGTGCAATTCTTCGATCCGAGCCTCGACCCAGCGTGGTCGAACGAAAAAGAGCGCCTCTTCTTCGCGAAGGATTACCACTTCACTACCGCCGGCAACCGGCTGCTCGCGGAGATGGTCGAGGAAGCGCTCCGGGGCGAAGAAACGACCCCTTAGTCCGCCGAGCCTCCTGTCAGGTGCGCGCGCCCAGGGACATCTCGCTATCCGGCCCGATCGCAACCTCGCGACCGATGAATTCTTCGACCGTCATTGCGCGCGCGAGTTCGTGGTCGTCACTGCTCGCAACCGTGCGGTCCCCATTCGGCAGGTCACAGACCGCAACCGCCTTGGCGGGGTTCGGGCCGAGGTAGAGCACGGTATAGGCCGCGATGCGAGCCGGACCCTCGGGTGCCACCACGAGCTTGCGCATCTCGGTCGCCCTTGCGACCTCGTCCGTGACGTCGGCAAACTGGAAGCTGCGCGCCGGTGCATCGGTCGACCAGAGGCCGAAGCCCTGCTTCGTCATGAAGCCACTCACGGCGGTGACGAGCCCGGTGCTGCCCGGATCGTCGCGCAACACCTCGGCCATCCGCGCGACCGACTGCACGACGTAATTGTTGAGCGGTCCACCCGCGAAACGCATCCCACCGGTCACGGTAAGCCGCCGGTCCAGCCCGATGCCGAGCTCGCGCGCAAACAGCTGCACCGCGGCCGGAAAACAGCTGTAGAGGTCGAGATGCTCCACATGGTCGATCGTGCGCCCGGCGAGTTCCAGCGCTCGTCCGCCTGCGATCTCGATGCCCGGACAACGGTGCATGCGGGCCCGCTCGGAGACGTTGGTCATCTGATTCGCTTCAGTCCCCGAGAGCGGGTAGACCCAACGCGCCTCGGGGATGCCGAGCGCGCGGGCCTTCGCGACCGAACAGAAGATCAAGGCGGCGGCCTGGTCCACATTCCAGTCGGAATTGTGCATCTTGGTATAGGGGAACGCAATCATCGGGTTGCGCTCGGAAGGGTTGCGGATGGCTTCAGCGGCGACCGGTTCGCGATGGCGCGCGTGCGGGTTTCCAGCCGCGACTTCACTCATGCCCGCCCACAGCCGGGCGATGCGGTCGCGGTGCGCTTCGATGCTCAGCCCCTCGTCGAAGCGCATCGCACTCTCGATCAGGGTGAAGTACTGCGCGGGCATCAGCAAGCCGTGATCGGACTCCACCGTGGACCACAGCGAAGCCGACGGCTGCAGCACCTCATCGGGCTTCACATCAGTCTGGGGCGTGTCGCTCTGGGGGGTTCCCGCGATTGCCGCGCGCAGGCTGCGGTACTTCGCGTCACCCCCGGTGACGATCGCGATCTCCTCTTCGCCCGAAGCGATCGCGCAACAGGCGCCGTTCAGCAGGGTCTGCTGGAGCACACCGATCTCGGCGAGCACGGTGCGTGCGCCGGACGCCCCGAAGCGGTCTGCGATCAGGCGACCCGGATCGGAATAGCTCCAGAAACCGCGCGGCACACGGATGGAGTCTGCGGCCGCTAGCAGGCCGCGCATGCCCGCGTCGGCTTCAGCGGCTTCGAGCGCAACGATCATCAGCTCCGACGGCTCGAGTGCCTCGCTGGGGTCGTCACAACGGCGGTCGGCGACGCCGACGCCGACGAGCACGGGGGTTCTGGAATCGAGCGACACGGCAACTCCTCGTTCTGCGGTGGTGCGGGGTTCATTCGCCGGTGAAGACAGGGTCGCGCTTCTCGCGGAGCGCGCGCGGGCCCTCGCGCGCATTCTTCGACGACCTCACCACCTGCGGGCTGAATGCATTCCGGCGTTCGGGCCGGTTCATGGGCAGATAGGGGATTCCATCCGGTTTCTCGTAGACCGGGTCCGGCACCCGTGAACTCCTCCAGCAGCCGCCATCTGCGCGGCGGGGCAGAGAGTACCACTGCCGAGTCGCAGAGCCGGTCCGTTCTCGAATTTCATCCTGCTCGAAATGGCTCGCTCCGGTCGGGTCCCAGCAGTCGTTCGGATCTCAGTTTGCAGCTGCGCGGCGCGTCTTCTCCGCCCACCGCCCGAGCAGCGAGCGCATCACCGACTCCTCCTGGATCCCGCCCACGGGCCAGCCCCCGAGCATGAAGGTCGGCACGCCCGTCACCTGCTCGGCACGCGCTGCGAGACTCACCCGCTCGAGTTCCACGAGCCGTTCGAAATCACTCGCCGCGTCGATCTCGAAGCCGAGATCGCGCGCGAGCGAAGCCAGAACCTCGGCATCCTCGATGCAGCGCCCCTCCTCGTGAATCGCCGAGTAGACTCGCTCGCGCCACGCCGGCTCGCGGTCGGTACCAGTGAACGCGAGCGCAAGCGCGTTCGCCGCGCGCGAGTCCACGAAGTGGACGGGCATCCGAATCGCAACCGACAGCTCGCGCGCAACCCGCAGCACATTCGCGCGCCGGCCGTCGTCGACGACCGCGCCGCGCGGCCAGCCCGTGATGCGCGACAGATCGAGCGGTGTCCAGTCGAGTACGATGTCGAATTCGTCGAGGTCGTGCGCCATCCGCTCCATCACGCGGTGGGCGACGTAGCCAAGACTCGACGCGAAGTCGTAGTAGACGCGAACGCGGAGCGGCTCCAGCACGCGAGTAGAATGCCACAGCACGATGCTCGTGGGGGCCCACTCACAGCGGGCTCGGCCGCGTGATCGGCACTACACTGCGGGCCTCGCAATTCACACGGAGAACCAGCAATGAGCGCCATCGACGTCTTCAACGGGGATGCCGACGGCATCTGCGCACTGACCCAGCTGCGCAACGCCGAGCCGACCGACAGCCTGCTGGTAACCGGCGTGAAGCGCGACATCGCACTGCTCGAGCGCGTCGATGCGAAGGCCGGGGATTCCGTAACAGTGCTCGACGTTTCCCTCGACAAGAATCGCGATGGGCTCGAGAAGGTACTCGCAGCCGGTGCCAAGGTCTTCTACGCCGACCACCACTTCGCGGGCGAAATCCCGACGAGCCCTCGCCTCGAAGTCCACATCGACACCTCGCCGGATATCTGCACCAGCCTTTTGATCGACCGCCACCTGGAAGGAAAGTTCGCATTGTGGGCGGTGACGGGAGCATTCGGTGACAACCTCGAAGCCAGCGCGCAAGAGCGCGCCAAGTCGCTCGGAATCTCGGCAGACGAAGTCGAGCAGCTCCGCGAACTCGGCAACTACATCAACTACAACGGCTATGGCGCATCCCTCGACGACCTCCACTTCCCGCCCGCAGATCTCTTCGAAAAGGTCCATCGGTTCGCGAGCCCGCTCGATTTCATCGCAGCCGACGCGGACACCTTCGGACGACTCAGTGCCGGCTATCGCGACGACATGGCCGCAGCGGCTGCGTTGCAACCAACTCGAGAATCCGATTGCACCGCGTTGTTCATCCTGCCCGACGAGCGCTGGGCGCGGCGCGTGAGCGGCGTCTACAGCAACCAGCTGGCGAACGGCTCCCCCGCACGCGGGCATGCTGTGCTGACCGAACGCGCGGATGGCACCTACCTCGTAAGCGTGCGCGCTCCGCTCGACAACAAAGTCGGTGCAGACGAGTTGTGCCGACGCTTCCCAACCGGTGGCGGACGAAAAGCCGCGGCCGGCATCAACGCCCTCCCCACCGAGCAACTAGACGACTTCATCGAACAATTCACGGCCTTCTACGACACCTCGGCTCGCTGAAACACGTCGCAGCTGCGAGTTCGGGGCGGGTGGCTCGAACCCGCACGAGTCGGGGGGTGCCTTCCGCGCCCTTTTGAACGCCGCGAAAGGCACCCCCCGACTCGTGCTCCCATCGGCCCGTCGATCCGAACTGAAGCGGCTCGCTCCAGGGGGCCTTTCGCAACCGTTTGAAGGGCGCGGAAGGCCCCCTGGACCGAGCCGCGTTCCGGCGCACACACACCGGATGCGGCCGCTTGTAATAACGGCTCTTCCGGGTTTCGAGTGGATTCCCGACGGAGCCGAGACCAAGGAGATTCGCGCTGGAAGAGGGCTTGGGAGCGGCTGGGAGTCAGCGCCGGCCCGGAATCGAAGCGGGATCGATCAGCCCGTGACGGCGCCAACCGCGAGTCAGAAGCCATG
>JAFDEI010000236.1 GCA_019310425.1 Deltaproteobacteria bacterium
CTCAAGCGCGGCCAGCCCCGCCTCGCACTCGTATATGCCACGCGGGCGCTCAGCTACGTGCCTGAGGACCGCAAGGCCGAAGACCTCCGCGGCCGCGCCGCAGTGCAGCTCGAGCAACAACGCGCGAACCGACTCCGCAGCGTGTCGACAGATCCCGAGGCCGACGTCGCACCGCCCGAGGCCGTCCCGCTCGTGCACGCGCTCCTGCTGCCCGAAGGTGATGTCGAAGCCGCAGCCGAAGCGCTGCTCGCCAACGACCCGGAGGGCCCGCTCGCCGATGAGGCGACCTTCGCGCTCGCGACCGTCCGCGGTGAAGCGGGTCACGAAGACGAGATGTGGGCCCTCTACGGGAAACTCGCCAAGCGCGACCCCGAGGACGGCAACATGGGCCGCCACGCCGGAGCCCTGTACGGCAACCCTGAAGAGAACGCCTACCGCGCGTTCGTCCAGACCAAACGCCGCAACGTGCTCGACAATGGGCTGTGGGTTCTGTTCGGCCCCTACTACCGCGGAGTTCCGGACCGCAATCTGCCCAAGTACGTCAACTGGGCGTTCGGCGCGAGCCAGGCCGCGGAGAGCATCATGGGCAGCCCGATGCGGTTGATCCAGATGCCGTGGACGAAGTCGCTGCCGACTGCGCGTCGTGCTGCCCACTATGGTCACCGATACCTGGCACGATTCCCCGGCGGTGAACACTCGATCGAAGTGAGCGAGTGGATCGAGGGCTTCGAGAAGAAGCGAGGCAACCACGTCGGCGCCTATCGGCTCGCCGAGCAGCGCTCGAACACCACGATCGAGGAGCTCGATGAATACCGGAAGCAGGCCTCAGAGCAGGCGCTCGAGTCCGCCTTCCGAGCCGAACGCCGCGATGTGCGACTTTCGACACTGCGTGCAGTCAACCAGGAGTTCGCCGACACCGAAGCCGGCCACGAGGCCGGCAAAGCAATCCGGCAGGAGATCCTGAACGCCACCCCCCATCGCGTACGGATTTCTCGGGGCTTCCTGGTCGAAAATCCGAGAGTCGCGGGCCCGAACGGAATCGGCCTCCGGCCCGAACTTCTCGACGACGACGCATCGAACGGCGAACTACACCCCGAAGGCATGGCGCTGCTCGGCGGACGCGATGTCGAGTTCTACTACGTCGGACGGAGCGGCAACGACAAGCATCCACCGCAGGTCAGGCGGGAGACCATCAGTCAGGAGCGATTGGCTCGGCTGGTCTCCGCACTCGAGGAAGAGTACTACGAGAATTCACTGCTCGATGCGGACGACGCCGTACAGGCCGATTCGCGTCGCGAGGCGTTCTTCGAGCGCGCCCGGCTCGGACTCTCCACCGCGGACACGCAGCGGCCATCCGCCTCCGCGAGCTTCGCCTACAAGGGCTTGCGCGAACGCTACGGAATGGTGCGCAGCCGCGATTCGATCCTGCCGTTCGACCTCGTCATCAAGGGCTCGCTCACCGACCTGAGCATCGGCGCGTATCCGCGAATACGCGAACCGCGGAAGACTCCGGACGCCTTCCTCTACAAATAGGCTTCGTCGAGCAGCACGATGGGATGGACGACGCGCGCCGCGAGCCCACTCCGGCGCGCGCCCGATTCCAGCTGCATCAGACACCCGGGATTCCCACTGGTGATGATGTCCGGTGCCGCCGCCGCGAGCGCGGCGAGTTTGCGATCGAGCACCGCGCGCGACATTTCGGGGTGGGTGATGTTGTAGATCCCCGCCGCCCCACAGCAGCTCTCGGGGTCGTCGTGCGCTGCGAGCGTGAGCCCCGGGATGCGGGCGAGCAGACGCCGCGGTGCATCCGCGACCCCCTGCCCGTGCACCAGATGGCACGGGTCGTCGTAGCAGACCGTGGCCTCGATCCGGCCGTCGGGCTCGCGCAGTCCCTGCCTGTCGAGAAACTCGGACACGTCGCACACGCAACCCGAAAACGCCTCGGCTGCTTCGCCCAACCAATCCGCGGCTTCGCGCATCGCCGCACCACAACCCGCCGAGTTCACCACGATCGCATCGACCGCCGCGGCATCGAAGGCCAGCGTGTTCGCGCGCACGAGTTCACAGGCGAAGTCGCGGTCTCCCGTGTGCAGGTGCAGTGCGCCGCAGCAACCCTGCCGCGGCGGGATCACCACGTCGAAGCCGTTGCGGGCCAACACTCGGACCGTCGCCGCATTGACCGCACCGAAGAGTTCGGGCATCACACAACCCACGAAGAAGGCGACCCGACCGCGCCGCTCGCCCTCGGCCGGAACGAATTCTGGCAAGGCTGCGCGCTCCGCGGCCGCGGGCACTCGCGGCAGGAGTTCCATCAGGTCGCGCAGTCTTCGCGGCAGCGCGGCGGCGACCGCGCGATCGAGACGCAGCCTCTGTACAGTCGCGAGCAGGCTCATCAGCGCATGCAACCGGCTGCGGTGCGGCAGGATCCGGCGCAACCCGAACCATTCGAGCTGTTTTCGCCAGCCGCGCCGCGAGGCGGCACTCTCGACTTCCGCGCGCGCGAGCTCGATCAACGACCCGACCCGCACACCTGACGGGCACGCGGTCTCGCAGGCGCGACAGTCGAGGCAGAGGTAGACCTCTTCCGTCACGGCATCCGACCATGCGAAGCGGCCCTCGGCAACGCCACGCAGCAGGTAGACCCTCCCGCGTGGTGACGAAGTCTCACGGCCGGTCTCCAGATAGGTCGGGCACGCTTGCAGGCACAGGCCGCAGTGCACACAGTCGAGTGAGCGCTGGTAGATCTCGTCGAGCCCCGCGGTCGCGCATGCGCCCTCCATCACAGCCCGCCCGCAAACAGCCCGGGGTTGAGCACACCCTGCGGGTCGAAGCCCTGCTTCAACTTCGCGAACAAGTGCGCCTGGGCAGAGACGTCACCGAACATCTCTCGCCCGGCTTTCGCCCAGCCCGGTGCGCGCTCGCAGATCGCGTGTCCGCCCGCCGCCGCGGCCGCGCTCTCCGCGCACTCGAACGCCGCGGATGCGGCGTCTTCGGCTTCGCGCTGCGGCAGCCGGAAGCCCGCGTATACGACATTCAGGCCCGGGTAGGCGAGGGTCTCGGCACCCGCAGCATGCAATCTGGCGTGCAGCGCGGGCACTCGCGACGGCAAGGCCGCGATCCGGAAGCGCAGGCCAGCCTCGCCCGGAAGCTCCGTCTGGAGTTCGCGCACGCGATCGACGAGGTCCACCCCCGCCTCCTCCGCGCGCCACTCACTGCACAGCCAGTCCGCATCGCGATCGACGCCCCGCGCGTCGCCTGCGAATTCGACGCAGAGCGTCGGCGCACCGGCATTCGGCGCAGGCAGCCGAACCGCAACCACAGAGGCGGCGTCACGCCTCGACGCCGCGAGCCCGGAGCCAAGCGCGACCTCGGGATCGCTCACACGAGCTTCGAAACAACGCCGGCGCTGAGGCAGCGGGTGCAGGCGCAGCCAGGCGGATTCGATGACACCCAGCGCCCCGAATGAGCCGGTATAGAGCTTCCCCATGTCGAAGCCGGTGACGTTCTTCACGACGCGTCCGCCGCAGCGCGTCCGCTCGCCACTCGCGAGTGCGACCTCGAGGCCGAGCACCGCGCGCCGCGGCAGGCCGTGGCAGAGAGCGCGTGGGCCGATCGCGGCGGCCGCGAGGGTTCCCCCCACGGTCGTGCGCGCGCCCGGCGGGTCGAGCGGAACTTCCCAGCCCGCCGCGTTCGCAATGGCGCGCAGCTCGTCGAGTGTGGTTCCGGCGGCGACGAGGCACACGCCCTCAGCGGCTTCGAACTCCAGCACCCCGGTGAGTCGATCGGTTGCGAGCAGCACGTCCGCTCCCCGCAGCGCGTTGCCGGACTCGACGCGACTCCCGCCACCCCGCACGAGCGCAGCTCGGCCGCTCGCGCCGAGCTGCGCGAGTACCGCCGCGAGCGCTGCACCGTCACCCGGCCGCAGCGTCACTCCGAACTCCGCACCCGCGAGCGCAAGGGCGGCGTGCTCCTCCACACCGTCGTCACCGAGCAGGTCGCGATAGCGGGCGAGCTCGCTGGACGTCATCCGTCGAACGGCACGCGGTCATAGCCCCGCGCTTTCGGGTTCGACTCGACACAGAATCGCGTCGTCGGAAAGATCTTGCCCGGATTGCAGAGCCCGTCGGGGTTGAAGGCGTCGTGGAGTCGCCGCATGGCGTCGAGATCGTCGTCCGAGAACACCAGGCCCATGAAATCGCGCTTCTCGCTCCCGATGCCGTGTTCGCCCGTGATCACGCCGCCCGCGTCGACGCAGACCTGCAGGATCTCGGCGCCCGCCGCGACGACGCGCGCGAGCTCGTCCGCGTCGCGGCGATCGAACGAGATGTTCGGGTGCAGATTGCCGTCGCCCGCGTGAAAGACATTCGAGAGCGTGAGCCCGTAACGGTCGCCGATCGCGCAGACGGCTGCGAGGACCTCCGGTAGCGCAGACCGCGGCACCACCGCGTCGTGGACGTAGAGATCGGGAGCCAGGCGCCCCATCGCACCGAAGGCACCTTTGCGCGCGCGCCACATCCGCTGTCGTTCGTGGTCATCCTGCGCGATATCGACCCGCGAGGCACCCGCACGCGCAGTGATTTCGCGTATCCGCTCCACCTGATCGGGTAGAACCACCGCCGGGCCGTCGAGTTCGACGAGCAGCACCGCGCCCGCGTCCGTCGGAAGCCCCGCGCGATAGACGCTGGCCTCGACCGCAGCAATCGTGCGCTGGTCGATGATTTCGAGTGCGGACGGCAGGAGCCCCGACTCGATGATCTCGCCGACGCTGTGACAGGCGGCGACCACGTCGGAGAAGATCGCGAGCAGCGTCTCCACGCGCTCGGGTAGCGGTTCCAGTTTTACCGTCGCACGCGTCACGATCCCGAGGGTGCCTTCGCTCCCCACCACCGCACCGACGAGGTCGAAGCCCGCCGCCCAGCCCGTGGTCGATCCGAGTTCGACGACATCGCCGCTCGGAAGCACGACCTCGAGCGCGAGCACGTGGTCGGTGGTGGTGCCGTACTTGAGCGTGTGCGGCCCGCCGGAGTTCTCTGCGATGTTCCCCCCGATGGTACAGACCTGTTGGCTCGAAGGGTCCGGCGCGTAGAAGAGCCCGATGGACGCGGTGGCCTTCGAGAGGTCCGCGTTCACAACGCCGGGCTCGACGATCGCGTAGCGGTCTTCCGCGTTCACCTCCACGATCCGGTTCATCCGCGAGCACTCGATCACGACGCCGCCGTCTGCGAGCGCCCCGCCCGACAGCCCGGTCCCGGCGCCACGCGGCACGAAAGCCACGCCGTGCTCGCGACACGCGCGCACGACTTGCTGCACCTGGTCGCGCGAGCGGGGCAGCACCACCGCGAGCGGTTCGCCCGAATGCAGCGTGAGCGCGTCGCACTGGTAGACGAAGAGCTCTTCGGGGCCG
>JAFDEI010000065.1 GCA_019310425.1 Deltaproteobacteria bacterium
CGTCTCGGCGGCTTCGGCGAAACGGGCGAGTTCGTCATGGGGAGGCGTCAAGCGGACCAGATCGTCTTCTTGCTGGACTTCCGCTTCCCCGAACCGGGTGTGGAGCGGATCGTCCCACTCGACACGGACCGCGCGGCGCCCATGCGGCGCGCGCTGACCGGTGAGAGCGGAACGATGATCGGCCCCGACTACCGGGGGGTGTCGGTGATGGCCGCCTACGAGCCGGTCGGCGAGCTGCAGCTCGGTCTGGTTGCAAAAATGGACTTGAGCGAATTGCAAGCGCCTTTCTTCCGTACTGCCGGCATGGCGGCCGGCGTCGCGTCACTGGTGGTCGTTCTGGGTGCAATCCTGGTCCTCAGGCTGACCAATCCCATCGCGCGACGCCTCGAAGAGAGCCGGGAAGGACTGCTCAACAGTGAGGCCCGGATTCGGGCGATCATGGATGCGACCGTCGATGGGCTCATCACGATCGATGATGCCGGAACGGTGATCTCGGTGAACCCGGCCGCGGTAGAGCTCTTCGGCTACTCGAAGCAGGAGATCGTGGGTCGAAACGTCAGCCTCTTGATGCCCGAGCCCCATCGAAGCCAGCACGACGGCTACCTGCGCCGCTATCTCGAGACGGGAGTTGCAAGGGTCATCGGTAATCGACGCGAGCTGATTGGAGTGCGCAAGGACGGTACGACCTTCCCCGTCGACCTCGGTATCAGTGAGGCGCAGACTGTCACCGGGCACATCTTCCTCGGATCCCTCCGTGACATCAGCGATCGCAAGCGAGCCGAGAACGAGATCCTCGCCGCGAGGGAAGCCGCGGAGGCCGCCAATCAGGCCAAGAGCGCATTCCTCGCCAACATGAGCCACGAGCTGCGCACGCCGATGAACGCGATCCTGGGCTACAGCGACATGCTGTTGGAGGATGCCGAAGACGAGGGGAACGAGGCGGCTGCCGCCGATCTCCGGAAGATCCACAGCGCGGGCAAGCACCTGCTGGCGCTCATCAACGACGTGCTCGATCTCTCGAAGATCGAAGCCGGCAAGATGGACCTCTACCTCGAGCGCTTCGAGGTTCGCGCCATGGTCGACGAAGTGGTGGCCACCATCGACGCTCTGGTGAAGAAGAACGACAACCGATTGCGCGTCGAGGTCGATCCATCCCTTTCGCAGATGCGGGCCGACCTCACCAAGGTGCGCCAGGCGCTCTTCAACCTGCTGAGCAACGCCGCGAAGTTCACCCACGACGGCGAGATCGCGCTCATCGTGCAGAAAGAGAGCGTCGACGGTGCGGACTGGGTGCGTCTGGCGGTCTCGGATTCGGGGATCGGAATATCGCAGGATAAGCTCGATCACGTCTTCGAGGAGTTCTCCCAGGCCGACGAGTCCACCAGCCGCGACTACGGCGGTACCGGGCTGGGCCTTCCCATCAGCCGCCGCTTCTGTCGGATGATGGGCGGCGACATCACGATCGAGAGCCGCGCCGGAGAGGGATCCAGAGGAGCGGACCGTATTGGTGATCGACGACGATCCCCGCGCTCTCGAGCTGCTGGGGCGGACCTTCCAGGGCATCGGAGTCCGGGTCGTGACGGCGAGCGATGGTTCCGAAGGTCTGCGCATGGCCAAGACGCTGCGGCCTGCGGCGATCACCCTGGACGTGATCATGCCCGGCATGGATGGCTGGGCGGTGCTGCGCGAACTCAAGCTCGACCCCGCGACCCGCGACATCCCGGTCATCATGGTGACCATGACGGATGACCGCGAAACCGGCTACGCGCTCGGCGCCACGGAGTTCCTGACGAAGCCCATCGAGCGCGGCCAGCTCACTCAGCTGCTCGAACGCTACGCCCCGCAGGGTGCAGGGCGGCGAGCCCTGGTGGTGGACGATCTGGCCGAGAACCGCGCGGTGTTGCGCCGCGCCCTCGAGCAGGAGAGCTGGCAGGTGATCGATGCCGAGAACGGCCGGGCGGCGCTCGACCGGTTGGCCGAAGGGGAGTTCTCACTGATTCTTCTAGACCTCATGATGCCGGTGATGGACGGCTTCGAGTTCGTGATGGAGACCCGCAAGGTCGCGGCGTGGCGCCGGATCCCGATCGTGGTCGTAACGGCCAAGGATCTCACCGATGAGGATCGGCGGCGCCTGAACGGCGATGTCGTCGCGCTGATCCAGAAGAGCGGCATGGACCGCGAGTCGCTGCTGGCCCAGCTCCGCGACGAGGTGGCGGCCGCGAGCGAGAAGAGCGCCTAGGTGGTCGCTAGAGGCGACTCAACCGAGGGGGCGCGGCAGCACATCGAACCATGGCACGTGATCGTGCAGCAGGACCAAAGCGAAGCAAGCCAGATAGAGCCAGCGCGTCGTGCGGGCGTCGTCGGGGCACTGCGCGATCCCCATCGAGAGCAGTAGCCAGCCGAAGCCCGGAACCGGTGCGATCGCATAGGTGCCTGCGCAGAACGCGAACAGCCCCCAGTCCCGCAGCCGGCCGGTCGGGATACGCGTGGGTAAGAGGAAGAGCAGGGCGATCGACCCCTCGATTCCGAGCGTCGCCCAGGTGAGGAAGGCGGCGATGCGCCGAACCGCGTCCGTTTCGAGCGAAGCGGGGGCTTGCTTTTCGGTTTCGTGCAGGCCGGTTTCGAGAAGATCCCGGACGTCGTTGAGCGCCTCCTCGCGCATGCCACCGAGCGTGAGCGTGAGGTCTTCGAAGCGGGGGTCGGTCAGCAGCAGGGTCCGGAAGAAGCGCTCGTCGTCGTAGTCCGGCGACAGTACCCCTTTCCAGAGCACCGAAAGCGCCATCACGAGGCCGACCAACAGGCGCCCGCTCCGGGCGAGTGCGCGCGCGGGATCGCGGGCGACGAGTGCGATGAAGATCGCCAGGCACCAGTAGCTGAGCAGGTAGGCGTGGTTGTCCGACATCGGCCAATCCGCGAACACCCGCCAGGCCGCGAGTGCCGAGAGTGTCAGCCAGGTCGCCGGGGAGCGCAGCACTCCGCCGTGGAGCAGACCCACCGATGCGATCAGCAGCACCGCCGCACGCACGTTCCACTGGCCGATCGGCGCCAGCAGCAGGTCGAGCAGTGTGAGCCGCAGCGCGATCGCGAAGCCCTGTCCGTCGAGCCAGCTCCGGAGGCCCGCCGGGCTGTCCGGTTGCGGGTCAGCGCGCTCCACCGTGAGGCACCTCGCTCTCGAAGTTGCGAATCAGGGAAGTCTCGGGAGTCAGGTCTTCGATGTCGTGGTACGTGCTCCACACCTCCACGCGGACGCCCGTCTGGTTCGGGTGTTCGGCCTGCAGCGCCTCGGCGAGCTCGTCCGCGAACTCTGCGAGGCGTTGATCGGTAGGCAGGACGAGCAGGCGATCCTCGAGGTCGTCGAGGTCTTCGGGGAGATCGACTTCGAGTTCGTCGCCCGGCCGGATGACGAAGACGTGCGTGTGCCGAGTCAGGCCGGTCGCGAACATCCCGAAGCCGCCGCCCTTCCACGGGTTCAGGTCGCGCGTGTGTGCGAGATAAATCTGGTTGGAAGCGACGATGATCAGCAGTAGCCCCGGAATCAGCGGGGCGAGGCGCTGGAAAAGCGTCTCTCGCGATCGATCGGTTCCGGCCGGGTCATTCGGCATGGAGATATCGGTGGCCGTTCAAAGCTGTCCTCGAATCGGAAGCAAGCGCAGGAACCCGACATTCGAGAGCGGGCTCCGTTGGATCCGCCGCGACGGCCGAGTTCGCGCGAGTGTAGGGTGTTCAAAGTAGTGGGACACGCCGACTGAGCGGGTCTGGTGGTCTCCAATCCGTTGCCAAACCGAGCACTGCGGGTACGCTCCACGGCCGCGGGCGAGGTGACACGCGGCTCGTTGAATCGGAGCGCTCCTTGTCAGAACCCTCCACCGAATCGAATGCAGAGTCGCGAGATCCTCGGGCCCGACCGCGGTTTCACTGGCAAGTCGCACTGACGGCGCTGCTACTGCTGTTGTTCGCGTTGCGTGTGGCGCTTCCCACGCTCGCCGAATTGCTGCTCGAAGACATTGTCTCCGACCGGCTGGGCGTCGAGTTCGCAGTCGACGACGTCGACCTTGGATTCTTGGAGGGGGAGGTCGCGGTCGAAGGAGTCTGGATGCGGGTCGCGGGCGCGGAGCGGGAACTCGCTCACGCCGTACGGATCGCGATCGACGCGGACTGGGGAGCGCTCTTCACGGGCGAGCTGCGGGCCGAGAGCATTGTGGTCGAGGAGCCGAGCCTGTTCTTCGAGCTGAGCGAAGACGGTCGCCTTAACTGGGACGAGCTGGGCGGTCCCGATAACGATCCGGAGGAAGAGTCGGAGGACGACGACGCGAGCGGCACGTTTCGGGTGAGTTCGAATGTCTTCGAGATCGGAGCGGGCGTGATCCATCTGGCGGACCACAGGCCGAATGGGATGTCCGATCTGGAGATCGGCGTCGGGGCGCTTCGTCTCGGAGGCCTCGCCATCGGTCGCGAAACGCCCGACGGGCCGATCGGCTGGGCGCTGCTGGGCGCGGAGGCGAGTGATTGGCGCCTCGGCGTGACGCCGCTCGAGCGCGAGCTGCTCGACTTCATGCTCGAGGCGAAGGCCGGCCCGACGGACGAATCGGGCTCGTTGCCGCTCGAGCTGAACCTGACGCGGAACGACGGCGTGGCGCTGACGGCGAACGGATCGGTCACGCCCGATCCGCTCGCGTTCGATCTGGCCGTCCAGTGGCAGGGGTTGAGCTCGCGATCCGTTGCGCCGCTGCTGCTGCGTGGCGTCGAGGTCGAGCGCGGGACTGCACAGGGTTCGCTCCAGGTCGCGCTCGATCTGTCGGAGGGCTCGCAACGCGGGCTCCGGTTGTCGGGAACGGTGCGGCACGACGACCTCGCGCTGCGTGTCGATAGCGATCCGCGGATCGATATCGCTATCGAACGATTCGAGGGCGAGATCACGGAGGCCTGGCTCCCGATCCCCGCGCAGACCCCTGAGACCCCGGAACCGATGCGGGTGGTCTGGAAGCGGATCGTTCTCCATGCGCCTGCGATCGATCTGCGGCTCGGGGGCGGGGCGGCCGCAGAGCCATCGCCGGAGGCCCCTTCTCCCGATGAAGGCGAGGCCGTGATCGAAGCCGAGGCCGATCCCGTAGCAGAGACACTGCCGCTGGACTTGACGATTGCAGAGCTCTCGTTGCGGGAGGGTCGCCTTGCTTGGCACGACCCCGCACTCGAATCTGCCTCCGAGCAGAAATTCACAGAGGTGGAGTTCACCGCCCAGGCACTGCACTGGCCGCCCGCGACGATCGAGCACGCGAAGCTCGTGATCGGGAGCCTCGGCTCGGAGCCACTCCGGATCGAGGGGCCGTTGCGCAAGGACGGTGCGGCGCTGAAGGTGCGAGGGAGTGGAATCAAGCTCGTGCCGTGGAACCCGCTGATCAGCCACTACAGCGACTACACGATTACGGGAGGTTCGTTGGCGATCAAGAGCGACTTCGAACTCGTCGGTGACGCCTACGAGGCTCCGATGACGGTCACGTTGAATCGAATCCGCGCGACGACGGACGGAACCGGCTTTCAGAGCACCTTCGGGATTCCACTCTCGACCGCGATCTCGCTTCTCTCCGATCCTTCCGGGAAGATCGACATCGAGGTTCCGATCAGCGGGAAGCTCGGTGCCGACGGCGAGCTGCGGGTCGGCGTGTCACTCGTCGACGCGTTGCGCGAGGGAATCATGAACGCCATTACCTCGGTGCTCACATCCCCGCTCGGAGTCGCGGGCTCGCTGCTCGCCAAGGGACACGACTTTGCGTTTCTCCGGATCGGCGAAGCTCCCTTCGAGCCGGGCGTGACGGCGCTCGACCCGGCCGCGAAGGAGGCGCTCGACCTCGCTGCGGCCTTCGTCTCGAAGACCCCGGATGCACGACTGTCATTGTCGGCGGAGATCGTGAGTGCGGACTTCGAGGCGCCCGGGGCGAAGGTGAAGAAGTCGAAGCTGTTCGAGAATGTTCTCCGTGGTGTATTCGGGGCTCGTCGGGAACTCGACGCGCGGTCGTATACCCTCGGGCTCGAACTCGCGAAGGCGCGGCTCGCGAGAAGATCGTCGACGGCGGCCCGCGGATCGTGCTTCGGTTCGAACGCTCAGGCGGGACGGGCAACTAGACCATTATTCATGAAGGTCCTGCTGCGGTCGCGCGAGAAACCCGTGTCACCCGACGGTCTGTGTACACGGATTTCTTGCGCCCGATCTGAGGTTATTCGGGACCGTGACTGGGGGTTTCCCTCACACGTTCCGGCAGGTGTCCGTGTAACACCACGAAGCGGCAGCCGTAACAAGAGGAGGGTCGCAAGTCGCTTCACGAGGCACCTGTAGTTCCGTCGTTGTGATAAAATGCCTTTTGATAATGGGGGAGAAGAGGTCCGGGGTGTCCGGTGACCATCCGGCAGAAAAGGGTTTCGCGGCGATCTCTCCTGGTACTCGTTGCCGCGACCGCTGTGTGGAGCGTCGGTCTCACGGCTGAAGGGCCGGCGCAAATCGCGGCGAATGACCCGCTGCGACCGTTGCTTGATTATCGCCCCGCTGTGGCGAGCATCGTTCTTGATCGACACGGCGACGTGATCGGGCAGTATTTCGTGCAACGCCGGCGATTGGTGCGGATCGACGATGTGCCCAAACACGTCATCGATGCGTTCGTCGCCAGCGAGGACGGTCACTTCTTCGAGCACGGCGGTATCGACTTCACCGCGATCCTGCGCGCGGCGCTTGCGAACTTGCGTGCCGGGCGGATTGAGCAGGGCGCGAGCACGATCACGCAGCAGCTCGTGAAGAACATGCTGCTCACGTCCGATCGAACCTGGTCTCGTAAACTGCGTGAGGTTGCTCTCGCTCTCGAGGTGGAACGTCGGCTCAGCAAAGATGAGATCCTGCTCACCTACCTGAACCAGATCTACCTGGGGAATGGCTCGTACGGAGTCGGCGATGCGGCGCGGTCATATTTCGGCAAGGATGTCGCCGAGCTCGATCTCTCAGAGGCGGCCCTGCTGGCGGGCTTGCCGCAGCGGCCCTCCGCCTATTCCCCGGTGCGCTACCCGGACGCAGCCGAGGCGCGCAGACAGTACGTGCTGGCTCGCATGCTCGATCGCGGATCGATAACGCCTGAAGCCCACGCCGCAGCGAGATTGCAGCGTCCGGTCGTTCAGGCCCGGGTGCAGGGGTTGAAGGCGCCGGCATACGCCGCCCATTTTATCGAAGAGGTGCGGCGCGAACTCGTCGAGCGTTTCGGAGCGTTGCGCTTGTATCGCGGCGGCTTCGTGATCGAGACGACGCAGGATCTGGCGCTGCAGCGTGCAGCCTATGAATCGATACGCTCCGGGCTGGAAGCGCACGATCGCCGGCAGGGTTGGCGCGGGGCGCCGCGCACTGTTGCGCACGCGGACTGGAACGCCGAGATCGCACGATTCGGTCGGGTCGGTCGCTGGACCGAAGAGCGTGAGTTGGCGGACATCGCCGACGGCACGACCCATTGGCCGGGCCTGGTGATCGGTGTTGCGACCGACGCGCGCAAGAAGGAAATCGCATGGGTGGGGCTGGCGCCCGGCGTCGTGGTGTACGTCGAGGTCGACCCGGCGGCCTGGGGAGTGCGACCCGCCGCCGAGGGGCCCGAGACGCGGATTCTCGCAGTAGGCGATGTTGCGTCGTTCCGGCTCGACGAGGTCGAAGGTGCGGTTGTCGCGAAGCTCGCGCAGGAACCGCTCGCGGAAGGGGCGCTGTTGTCGATCGATGTCGCGAGCGGCGACGTGCTCGCGATGGTGGGCGGATACGATTTCGGCCGAAGCGAATTCAATCGCGCGATCCAGGCGCGGCGACAGCCGGGCTCGGCGTTCAAGCCGTTCGTCTACGCTGCTGCGGTCGAGTCGGGCTACACCCAGTCGACTCAAGTGCTGGATTCGCCGAACTTCTACTACGATGAGTCGACCCAGTCGACCTGGCGTCCGCGAAACTACGGTCGTCGCTTCCTCGGTTGGCTCACGATGCGGCGTGCGCTCACGAAGTCGGCCAACAATGCGGCGGTCCATATCGCCAGTCGGGTCGGTGTGGACCGGGTGGTCGACATGGCCCGGCGACTCGGGGTCCGCTCCGACATGCGGGCTGATCTCTCGCTCGCATTGGGCACCAGTGAGGTGTCGCTGCTCGAGCTCACACGTGCGTACGCGGTCTTCCCGGCGGGCGGCAAGCCGGTACACACCCGCTTCATCCGCCGCGTCCTCGACCGCGACGGCAAGGTCGTATTCGATGACGCCGCAGACGCGCTAGCAGAGCGCGGATTCGCCACCGAAGTCGAGGCGGTGTCACCGCAGGTTGCACGCGTGATGACCGACCTGCTCCACGGAACCGTGGCGGACCCGGGGGCTACAGGCAGACGGGCGAATTCACTCGGACGCACTGTGGCGGGCAAGACCGGAACCACGAATGGCAACCGCGACGCCTGGTTCGTCGGCTTTTCGCCGGAAATCGCGACCGGGGTCTGGGTCGGCTTCGATCGACCGCGCTCGCTCGGCGCGCGAGAAACGGGCGGTCGCGCGGCGCTCCCGATCTGGGTCGACTACATGGGCGAGGCTCTCGCCGATCGTCCCGAGCGGGGGTTCAGCATGCCCGAAGGGGTCGTGTTCGCACGCATCGATCGCCGCAGCGGCAAGCTCGCGGCGTCCTTGGGCCCGAAGGCCGAATGGCAGGCCTACGTGGCCGGGACCGAGCCTGTTCGTACGGCCTGGCGCAAGCCCAAGAAGAGCGACCTGCGACGCCAGCTGATGCTCGACGCGTTCTAGTCCGACTCCACGCCCATCTCGATCAATCGTCGGATTCCGACGCGTCGTGGCTGCTGGGTTCGCTATGGCTCACCTGCATCGGGGCGTCGCTCGCTGGTGTCGCCCAGGTGGAGGGGCAGGTCGACCGCGACGGGGATGGGCCGGTATAGCCCCATATCGACGAGAAGTCGCTGCAGCACGATCATCGGATCCTGATCGCGTCCGGTGAACAGGTTGCACACGTAGGTGAAGGTGACGCGTCGACCGGACGCGAATTGTGGGTGTTCCTTGGCGGCGTAGCAGCCGGTGTTCGGGTCGTAGCCGCCCGCGTAGGAGGGCGAGAGTTCCGGAACGTGGTAAAGGGACTGCCTTTCCGACCACGGGCCTTCGAGTCGCGGCGCCGAGCGAAGCCAGACGGTGTCGGATGGTCGCTGCTCCGGGAAGCCTTCGCCGACATCTGGGTAGTTGTAGATTGCGATCCAGAGTGCGAGCTCGGGGTGGAAGCGCACGCTCATCTCGGTGGCGGTGTCGTCCATCAGGATCCGGGCATCGGCGGCGTCGAGCCCCGCCTGCCAACTTCCGTCTCGCGACAGGTACTCGAGCGAGCGCGAGACATCGCGGGTTTCGCCATCGAGCACGCGTAGCGGCAGCCGCGCGAGCCCACGCGGGTAGCTGCCGTCGCTCCGGTCGATGAAGCTGAAGAGGTAGAGGTGGTCGCCCGATTCCACCAACGTGCTCGCCGGCAGCATCCTTGGTCGTGTCGGCTGTGAGGCGAGGGCGACAACGTCCACACGCCATTCCCGCGGAGGCGCGGCGGGGTTCTCGATACGACCGAGATGGACTCCCGTGAAGCTGAAGGGCAGCTGGAGCGGGCCCTGCGGCGGTGTCTTCTCGACCTCCAGCAGTCCGAGATAGAGTCGGCCCGCGTGAACGAAACCGTCGAACAACCACCACCAGCTGTCCGCTCCCTCGTGCTCGAGGAAGGCGTGGGGCTCACCATCGCTGCTACGGCCCCAGGTGTATTCGATCTGCCAATCTCCGTTTCGTCCACAGCGGCTCACAGCCACTGAATTGTGGATGAAGGCCGAGCCCGCGCGGTCGCTCTGCTCGGACGCCGCGACGAAGCTGTCTCCGAACAGCCAAACCGTTTCGGTGTCTGTGAGGGGAACGGAGTAGGCCGCGTCGCCCCCGAGCCAACCGTCCTGGTACGGAAACTCGGGCCAGCAGCGCTGTTCGGCGTAGGACGTCTGTGGGCTGATCTGCCCCGCGCAGGCCAGAAGCTGTGCGATCAGAACGACGAACAACAGCCGTTTAGCGAAAGATTCCTTCAACGGTTTGCCGTCATCGGGGATCACGTCGAAAGCAACTCGGAACCGGGAGGCATCTGGCGAAATCTTGCTCGCGAATACGGGGTGCATTCAGGGTACGCGTGTTGATGATGCGCTGGCAAGGGCCCGTCCAAGGCAGCCGCGGCGGCATCGTCGGACGTCGTCAGCCTCGAGCGCGACCTTCGCGACAAGGCTCGAGCTTTGCGCGGCGTCGATCCGGTAGTAACTTCAGGGTCAATCGGGGTCCGACATTCATGACATTACTGGTCGTCTACGTCTGCGGGGCCCTCGCGATCTCGTTCGTGTGCTCGATCCTGGAGGCGGCCCTGCTTTCGATCCGTCCGATCGAGTTGACGGAGCGGACGAATGCCGGCAATGCCGCCGCCGCAGCCTTGCTCGACATCAAAGAGAATCGAATCGACGACGCGATCAGCGCGATCTTGACCCTCAACACCATCGCGCACACGATCGGCGCAACACTCGCGGGAGCTCAGGCCGCCAAGGTGTTCGGGTCGGCCTGGGTAGGGGTCTTTTCCGGAGTTCTGACATTCCTCGTGCTCGTGGTCACCGAGATCATTCCGAAGACGCTGGGAACGCTCTACGCATCGAGACTGGTCGGCTTCGTGGCGGCTACGCTGGAAGTGCTGATGACGGCCCTGAAGCCGGTGCTGTTCTTGACGAGGCTCCTCACACGGCTGATCGGTCGCCCCGAGAAGCGCGGCATGTCACGAGGCGAGCTGATGGCCGTTGTCGGGCTGGCGCGCAAGGCGGGCACGCTCGCGAAATACGAGGAGCGGGTGCTCGGCAACATCCTGCGCTTCGACGAAATCCAGATCGAAGACGTCATGACATCGAAGACGTCATGACTCCGCGGACCGTGATCACGATGCTGCCCATCACCGCCACGATCGACGATCTGTTGCGGGATCCCGCCATGCAGGAGTTTTCGAGAATTCCGCTCTACGACGAGAGCCCGGATCGTGTTGTCGGCTACATCCACCAACGGGTCGCGCTCGGCGCGCTCGCGCGCGGGGCCGACATCTCGACTCCGCTGGTCGAATTCCAACGCAACGTGCTGCACCTGCCCGAAACGACTTCGCTGGGCCAGGCCATGCGGGTCTTCCTCGACCGCCGGCAACACCTGGCCGTCGTGACCGACGAATTCGGTGGGACCAGCGGGATCGCGACGCTCGAGGACGTGCTCGAGACGGTGCTCGGCGCCGAGATCGTCGACGAACTCGACAGTGTCGCCGACCTGCGGAGCCTCGCGGCAAAACGCCGGGATCGTCGCCTCAGCCACTTCGGGTTGGCGGAAGAGCGCCTTTCGACGAGTGATGACTGAGTCGCAGCCCGCGTCGCAGTCGGTCCGGACTCGCTAGAACGGAATTTCTTCGTCCAAGCCGGGCGGCGGACCGTCGGGCGGCGGGGGGTCATCGAAGCCGTCGCTGGCTCCCGCACCGCGCTGGATGGCCCAGACGTCGAGGCTGTTGAAGTACTTCACTTCGCCACGTGGGCTCTTCCACTCGCGACCGCGCAGACTGAACTCGACCTGGATCTCGTCGCCGACGGAGAAGCCCTCGAGGTTCTCGCAGCGGTTGCCCGTCAGCTGGAACTGGACGAATTGCGGATAGCTCGGGTTCTCGGCCAGCTCGAGTACGAATTCACGCTTCCGGAACCGCTCGGTGACCTGTTGTGCGTCGCTAATGGCGTGGATCTTGCCGCTGATTTCGAATCCCATGCCCGGAAGATAGAGCCGCAGCGCAGAATTGCGAGCAGAAACCCCCAGCTGGCGCGGTGCACCGCGGGGCGGCCATTGCTGAGCCGGAGAATCCTGGTGATGCGAAGATGCACGGGAAGCCTCGGAGCCGGTACCCTCTGGGTCGCCGATTCGGTCGCGGGAAGGAGGGGCGTAGTGGCCGTAGATACGGGTGAGGCGAGCTTCGGCTATGGAGATTGCGCGCTCCCGGTTCGCTCCGACATTCCGGCGGCACACCGTCGGGCCTGGTCGCGCCTGTCATCGCCGGGAACGTGGTGGAGCGGCGAGCAGCGCGTCGCGATCGCGGGCGAGGTACGGGCCGCCAATGGCTGCGCGTTCTGCTCCGAGCGTAGAGCTGCGTCGTCTCCGTCCGCTCTCGATGGTGTCCACGATTCCACGCTGCAGTCGCGGTGTCTGCCGGATGCGGCGGTGGACGCGGTGCACCGCATCACCACCGACGCGGGCCGGCTGACGCAGTCATTCGTGGGCGGGCTCTCCGAGCAGGGCGTTTACGACGCCGCCTACGTCGAGTTGGTCGGCGTCGTCGTGACGGTGCTCAGCATCGATCGGTTTCACCGGGGGATCGGTGTCGCACCCGAACCTCTGCCCGAGCCCGAGCCGGGTGAGCCGTCGCGTTACCGTCCGTCCGGAGCGAAAGCCTCTGCGGCGTTCGTGCCGATGATCTCGGGTCGCGACGCAACCGGTGCAGAGGCCGACCTCTACCACGGGCTGCCCACCGCCCCGAACGTCCTGGCGGCACTTTCACTCGTCCCCGACGAACTACGGCAGCTCCACGACCTTTCCGCTGCCCATTATCTGCCGATGCAGCAGATGATGCGATTCGACACGCGGCTGCGGGCAATCAGCCGGGCCCAGATCGAGCTTCTGGCCGGTCGCGTCTCCGCGCTGAATGAATGTTTCTACTGAACGAGCTCGCATGCGATGATGCTCCGGGCGAGCGTCGAGGCGGGAGGAGGCAGTGCGGACTTGCGCGCGGTGACGGGTGGTGTGAATTCTGCAGAAAGCCGAATTCCGAACGGCGATGTCTTGATCGGGTTGGCCGAAGCCGTAGTGGGCGGTGATGAGGATGCCATTGCGCGTGCGCGGCGGGAACTGACCGATCGGTTGGGGCCGGAGGCGTTGGTAGATGCTTGCGGTGTCATCGGGAATTTCGAGCGGATGGTGCGGATCGCGGAGTCGACCGGCATTCCCCTCGACCCACCGATGGTCGCGATCACCGAAGACCTTCGCATACAGCTCGGCATCGACGAATTCGCAGGCGCGCGCAACACCCCGACGCTGGGCCGCTTCGGCCGAATGCTCGGCTGCGTCGGCCGCAACATCGGTCTGGCGGGGATTCGCGCGGCCGCTGCATTGGGGCGAAAGGGCAAAGGATGAAGTGCGGTGGGCGGCGACTCGTCGCGCTGGTTCTAGGTCTGTCGGTCGCGATTGGCGGGGGTTCCGGCTGTGTCAGCGTCACGCACGTCAATCAGCCCCTCGCGCAGTACGATCCCGACGCGGGTTATCGGCCGCGGCATCCTCAACAGAGGCGGGCCCCCGGCCGGACCATCCTCTTTCTCGCGTTCTCGGGCGGAGGGACCCGCGCGGCAGCCCTCGCGTACGGCGTGATGGAAGAGCTGCGCGGTACGGAAGTCCGAGTCGATGGGAAGCGAGTTTCGCTGCTGTCGGAAATCGATTCGATCAGCGGTGTGTCCGGTGGGACCTTTCCTGCAAGCTACTACGCACTGTTCGGCGATCGAATCTTCGACGATTTCGAACGGCGATTCTTGAAGAAGAACGTGCAGCGCGCGTTGTTCTTGCGAATGTTGCCGCCGTGGACGTTGCTGAAGTTGATGACTCCGTTTCTCGATCGCAGCGATATCGCGGCCAGATACTACGATCGACACATCTTCGATGGCGCGACGTTCTCGGATCTCCGAGTGGCGACGGGTCCCCGGGTCTACATCAACGCCACGGATCTGACTTCGGGCGAACGCTTCACCTTCACCCAGGATACCTTCGACCTGATCTGCTCCGAGATCGACGCGATGCCGGTCGCAACGGCGGTGGCGGCATCCTCGGCGGTTCCGGTCTTTCTCGCGCCGGTGACGCTTCAGAACTTCGCCGGCCGTTGCAACTTCCAGCCGCCACAGTGGATCGAAGCTGCGCTCCACAGCCCCAATCCGCCGGCCCGAGTCAAGCGTGGACTCGCGGCCTATCGGGCGATGCTGGATCAGGATCAGAAGCCGTATCTGCACCTCGTCGACGGCAGTGTCGCGGACAACCTGGGCCTGCGCTCGGCAGTCGATTTCATCACCGCTGCGGGTGGCCCCCAGAACGTTCGCCGCATCACAGGGCTAGCGGTTCCCGATCGGATGGTGATTATTTCGGTCAACGCAGAGACCGACTCCGACCCGACGATCGACCTTTCCAATGCCGCTCCCTCGCTCGCCTTGCTGCTCAATACGGTGGCGGGCTCGCAAATCCGTCGGGCGAACTTCGAAACGTTGCTGCTGACCGAGGAGCTGCTGCATCGCTGGGGGCGGGAGCTTTCCAGCGAGAGCCAGACCGTCCAGACTCATTTCGTCTCGCTCGGGTTCAACGATCTTGCCGACGTTGACGAGCGGAAACGTTTGAATCGACTACCCACCAGTTTTCGATTGAATGAAGACGACGTCGACAGCTTGCGTGCCGCCGGTCGCAGGCTGCTGCGGGACTCGCCTCAGTTCCAGGCGCTGGTTGCGGAGATGCAATAGGCCTCTGGAGTGATTACGAATCGGAGAAGCAAGTGGGAGGGAGAGGCATGCGGGTGATTCGAACCTCGGCGATCCCCCCGCTGCTGGCCCTGGCGGTGTTCTCGTTGGGCTGCGTGTTCATGGAAGTCCAACGTCAACAGCAGATGAGTCGCCAGTTCGTTCGCATCAGTGGGCAGGTGTCGATGGCGAATCCCGTACCCGGCCCGCGCGTCGTCGTCTTGATTCGGATGCATTCCTCTGGTGAAGAAGACGGTGACGTGATCGATCATTATTCGCGAAGGCGGGACGGCCGGTTCAACTTCGTCGTGACGGATCCGGGTCGATACCTTGTCCTCGCCTTCCACGATCGCAATGGCGACCTCAGCTATGACCCCGACGAGTCCGGAATCGATTATTCGGAAACGGAAGTCCTTTCGCTCGCAGTCGGTGAAACGCGCGAAGGGATTGAACTCGTGATTCTACCCGGAGGGCGGATCACGGTGGATGGTCCCGCGGACATCATGGCGTTGACCGCACGCTCGGCGAAGGAGCAGCTCGGAGCGAGCATCGGCCAACTCACGAGCTTCGGTGAGATCTTCGAACTGGGCGATGCGCGATTCGGCGCAGAGAGCGGCAAACTGGGGTTGTGGCGGCCGCTCGATTTCATCTTCGAGATCCGACCCGGCGCCTACTTCACCGAGGCCTATGATCCAAACCGAATACCGGTTCTCTTCATCCATGGGATGACGGGACATCCGAACGAATTCGAGTACCTGGTGGAACAACTCGACGACTCGAAATTCCAGCCGTGGTTCTACTTCTATCCGTCCGGCGGTTCGTTGGGGCCCATGGTCACTCACCTCGAGCAGGTCGTGACGCAGCTCAAAGCAAAGCACGGTTTTCGACGGCTGTTCATCGTTGCCCACAGTATGGGGGGATTGCTCAGTCGAGGCTTTCTCTTCGCGAATGAGGAGGCCAACGATGACCCGCTGACGCCGCTATTCGTGAGTATTTCGACACCGTGGGGCGGGCATGCGGCGGCGCAGACAGGGGTGGACAGGGCGCCGGTGGTCGTGGATTCGTGGCGCGACATGGCCCCCGACAGCGCGTTCCAACGCGAACTCTACTATCGGGACCCGGATTCGAAAGAGAACCTCAGGCGGCTGCCCAGCCATGTCTCGCACCATATTCTCTTCGGCTACAAGCGCGACGCGGCTTCGCTGGGGGCCTCGTCGGACGAGGTGATCACGATTGCGAGTCAACTGCTCCCGGAGGTTCAAGACGGAGCCACGGAAGTCTTTGGAATCGACGCCACGCACAGCGGGATCTTGAAGGCTCCAGCGACGGCCGACAAACTGAATGAAATTCTCGAAAAGGCGGCGGTTCGACGCCGATGGTGACGTGGTCGCGCGGTGGAATGCGCCCGACGAGAAGGGAGAGCCCTATGATGAATCGATGGAACACGGCAATGATCGCGGTCGTGGCCATATCCGCCATGGCGTGTTCATCCGCTCCGAAGAAGGAATGGCGGAAGGCGGGCATGCAGGCGGACTCGCAGGCGATGCGGGATCAACGCGCCAAGGACGTCGCGGATTGTGCCACACGAGGCGGTGCCCCGACTCAGGGCGTGCAGTCGACGATGAGCTATTCGCGCGCGCAGCTGGATGACTGCATGCGGGCAAGGGGATGGCGCGAGGTGCCGCGGGGCGAGTAGCGGTGCGCCGCTGCGAAAGCCAGTGAAAGGGCCAGTCCCAGCAGATACGGTGCGGGCAGTGCGGGGACCGGGAGGTAGCTACAGACGTTCGCGACATGGGTGCCCCAATCGGAGCCTGCGACCGTCGAAGACCATACGAACTCGGATGCGAGCCAGAAACAATCATCGCTCGGGTCGATCACGACGGCAGCATAGTCGCCCCAACGATCGGGATTGTCCGACCGAAAGCTGTCGTAGAAACCGTCGCTCAGGCGTTGCGCGATGGGGTCACGAAAGCTGCCTGCAGAGTCGCTCGCGGCGCGTGTGGCGTAGTACATATTCGGGCACTCGGTCGCCGACGACTGGGTGTAGACGATCGCCGCGTCACCGGCTGCGTTCACGTTGAGCGAGGGCAGGTAGGTCCAGGCGTCGGTCCCGGTACCGTCGAGGTAGCCAGCTTGGGTGACCGACGGATTCGAGAGCGGGTAGCCGTTGCTGGCGATCTGCTGCCAGACGACTTCGGTTTCGCCGTCCTCGTCCGGGTCGGACGTGAGTGTCAACCAGATCTGGCCATCCCGGTAGACCGCGCTTTGCACGCGAGCGCTGAGTGTGGCGACGTCCGGCTGGACCTGGTCGCATTGGTCCGCACCGTCGTTGGCCGGGTAGAGTCCGCCCGACCAGGGGAAGGTGTTCGTCGTCGCCGTTGGTGCGGAGGGATGCCCCGAGACCGCGAACAGCCGGTAGCTGCTCGCATCGATTCGGGAGATCAGGTAGAAGGCACCATTGCTGGTCGCGGCGAATACATGGGCGGGCTGCGTCGTCGCCACATCGATCGAGCTGGCGTCATAGTCGAGGTCGCTGTAGCCGTAGATGCCGGCCAGCAGATCGGCTTTGTCGAAGACCCGGATCTTCATCCCCTTGAATGCGGAGGCGGTGAATGTGAAGAGGTTGGTCGTGACGAACAACGCGGAGGCATCGGCTCCGATGCCCGGGTAGTCGGCCCAGGTGCTGGTTCCCCCGACTGTCGTGACCGCGCTTCCGGACAGGAACGTCCAGTCGCTCGCCAGGTCGTCGGGGGCGCCATCGAACGAGACCGCGATGTGGATCACGCTGAGGCCCGGCGTACTGCTCTTGCCCTCGAGCGCCACGATGAAGAAGCGATCGGAATGCTGGTCGTAGAGAACTTTCGGATCGAAGACGTCAGCGCCGAACATGCTACCGAGCGACAGCGGAGAAACGACCGGGTTGCCGTGCTTGTCCCAGATTCCGGCGCTCAGGTTGGTGACCATCACGACGCGACCCGTCGACCCGTAACCGCGGCCAACCGCGATGTGGGTGTCGGGAGGCGTAATGCTGACCGTCGTGTTGATGATCCCGTCGAACGCGAGACGGGGGGCGTCGCTCGCGCCGCCCGCTGCTGCCAGGGGCGTCGGCGCGCCAGCCCGGAGCGCAGTGGGCGCCTCGCCGACACGCGCGGGAGCGTCGATCGCCGGTTCAAGCGGTCGCGCCACCCCCGAACCGCCCGAGGGAAGCGGCGGCGGGTCGCGCAGCTCGCCGGAATCGCTGGGATTCGCGCATAGCAAGAAGGCTGAGCAGAGAATCGTCGGGAGGGCGAGCCGATTCATTCAGGAGGTCTCTCGGTCTCCGTTCAAGGATGAGTCCCTACGAGTCTATCACGGGCCCCGGGTTCTCTGGACTTGCGCAGGAGTTGCGCGGAGCCTGCCGAGGCTACCCGGCAACCTGAGAGCCGGACCAGTGGGCGGGGCGCCGGTCTGCCCACGGCTGTGCCTGCTCGAGTTGCGCGGCGATGCGCAGCAACACGTCCTCGCGCGCCGATGCGGCAACGAACTGAAGTCCGATCGGCAATCCGTTTTCACTCCACGCCAACGGCAATGAGATTGCGGGCTGCCCGGTGACATTGAATTGTGGTGTAAATGAAATCAACCCGAAAATCTTCTCTTCGGCGCTTCGGCCATCATCGCTGATGCCGCGGAGTTCGCCGATTCGGGGTGGTGGGGTCGCAAGGGTGGGGGTTACGAGCAGGTCGAAGCCGCCGGCCCACCATGCGGCCATACGGCGCGACCAGGCGTGGAGCCAATCGGCGTTCGCGAGGTATTGATTGGCGGAAAGCTCACGTCCACGCTGTGCAATCGACCAGGTGCCGGGCTCCACGTCTTCGGCAAGAATGGGCCGGCCGATCTCTTCGCCCCAGTAGTCGAGCGCCTTCGCGGTCCAGCAGCCGACCACGACCGAAAATCCTGCGACGAGTCGGATGTGCTCATCGAGCGCGTCCGGGTGCGCAATCGACACATCGTGGCCGAGGGATTCGAGTAGACGTCCGGTTGCCTCGACCGCGCCCACGCACTCGGCGTCGCAATCCGGTGCGCCCGCCGGCGACCGCGTCATCAGCCCGATCCGAAGCCGGCCGGGTTCTCGAGTGAGTTCGTCCACGTAGGCGCGGATCGGTGGCCGTGCGGTATAGGGGTCGCCGGGCATCTCCCCCGCCACTGCGTCGAGCAGCCCCGCGGTATCGCGCACGCTTCTGGAGACGACATGAGAGATCACCAGGCCGTCCCAGTAATCGCCGTATTCGGGGCCCAACGACACTCGTCCCCGGGAAGGTTTCAGCCCGACGAGTCCACACTCGCTGGCAGGAACGCGGATCGATCCGCCGCCGTCGCTCGCATGCGCGGCGGGCACCATCCCGGCTGCGACGGCCGCGGCGGAGCCGCCGCTCGATCCTCCCGTCGAGTACTCGGTATTCCACGGGTTCCGGCTCGGGCCGTAGGCATCGGGCTCGGTCGTCACCTGGAGCCCGAGTTCCGGCGTATTCGTCTTGCCCACGGTGACCAGCCCCGCATCGCGATACTTTTCGGTCAGATAGCTCGAGTGCCCGGGGCGATAGTCCGCCTGCTTGAGGAACGCCATGCCCGCGTGAAATGGTTCCCCAGCGCTGAGTGCGTCGAGGTCCTTGAGCAGGAACGGTACCCCTCGGAACGGACCGTCGGGGAGTGCGGCATCGGCGGCGCTGCGGGCTGCTTCGAACAGCGGTGTAATGACCGCGTTGAGGGGACCGTTGAGTTTCTCGATACGCGCGATGGCGCCATCCACGAGTTCGCGGGGCGAAACCCGCCCTTCCCGCACCCAGCGGGCGGCTTCCGTGGCATCCAGAGCGGCGAGTTCATCCGACATGATGTGGCGTCCTCGTGACGTCGACCGGGCCCCAGTCTAGCCCGACCGCGCTCGACCGCGCTCGGCCGATCGAACCTTGGGGTCGGATCAGCCGGCGGCTTTCGAACGGCGCCTGGCCTCGTGGCGTGCCCGGATCGCGGCCGCACGTTTCTCCGCCGCCCCCGCCTCGGCGTGGTTGCCGAGTCGTCGCTCGACGACGGCCAGGTTTTCAAACGCCAACAGGTTGTCGGGGTCCAGCTCGACGGCGCGGCGGAGATCCGAGACCGCGGCCTGATTCTGCCCGAGTGCAGCCAGCAGGGTTCCACGATCGACCCTTGCCTTGGCGAAGTCCGGAACGATCTCGATCACCCGCCCCATCCGCTCGATACCGATCGGGTAGCGGCCGGTACGGATCGCGATCTCGCCGAGCGTGAGCCACATGCCCGTGTTTGCAGCGCTTCGTGGTAGAGAAGCTCCTCGTTCTGCCACTCCTGTGCTCGCTCGAAGCTCATGCTGCCCAGCACGGCGATCGGAATGGCGCTGATCGCCAGGATTCGCTGGTTGCTGGAGAAGCGGCCCTCACCCGCGCGGGCGACGAGCGCAGCCAGTGCCAGGCCGATCGCCCAGCAGATCCCTATCGACGGCAGGTAGAACAAGCGCTCGGCCAGCATCGTTCCGATCAGAAAGGCCGAATTGGCGACGATCGAGTACGGAGCGAAGAAGGCTGCCGCCGCGACCGCAAGGAGTGGTCGACGTCGAATGGCCGCGAGTGCTCCCACGACCAGCGTGGCGCCGATCGCGAACGGCAACCAGAACCACGGGTTGGTTGCGGCTCGGATCACTGGAAGGCTGTCGAACGAGTAATCGGGCGACAGCGGATTGGGCCACGCGAAGATGCGCAGATAGTGTCCGAAGATCGACGAGGCGGTCAACAGTCGGACGGAGAGATCTTCCCCGACCATCGGATTCGCGACGCTGTTGAAACTGGCATCACTACTGGGCAGCAGGCTCCCGAGCACTGCGACACGGGTGATCAGGTAGGCAGCCACCACGATCGCCACGGTTGCGGTCGCGGCGAAGGCGGTTCGGCGATTCCCAGCCCGGTCGACCACCAGCCATTCAACCACCGCGATCACGGGAATCGCGGCGAGGGCGCTCTCCTTCGAAAAGGCGCCAACCGCGATACAGCCACCGAGGCCCAGCAGGCCGCCGACACTAGGCGACTCGGCGGCCCGTACGCGAACCCAGAAATAGACCCCGCCCGTTATCGCAAAAGCCGCCAGCATTTCGGCGCGGCCGACGATCGGAGCGATTGCATCTAGGTGGATCGGGTGCACGGCGAATAGTGCAGCCGCCAAGGCAGCGGCACTCTCGGAGAGGCGGATCGCCCGTCCGGCGAACAACACCGACACGGTGACGAGCGCGTGCAGCAACCAGTTCACTGCGTGGTAGTGCCCGGGCGCCGGGCCGAGCAAGGCGCGCTCGACCGCGTAGCTGCTGACGACCAGCGGGCGGTACTCGTTCAGGCGCTCGGACGAGCCCCAATAGCTCGTCGACCAGATCTTCTCGAGCTGTACCTCGTTGACGCGTACGCTGTCTTCGACGATGGGGTGGTCGTCGAATACGAAATCGACGAACAGGACCGGCGCGTTTGCGAGCAACGCGATGATGGCGACCGTCCAGGCGGCGAGATCGTTGCGGAGCCGCTTCGGCAAGACCGCCTTCGCGTCACGCCCACCGGGTGTCTCGATTTCCTGCTGTGTACGATTCTGGCTCATTGTCGAGAACGGCTCCAGCAGTGAACGGGGGCAGGTTATCAAAATCGGGCGCACTTCCGGTTGTGCGTGCGCTGCGGTCGTACGGGCCGGGCGGTATGTTCTGGCGAAGGCAGTTCGGGGAATTCCCATTCAGCGCAGAGAATCCAGCGGATCCAAGCCGGTTGTAGAGCGTAGGTGGACTTTTTGGGCGATTGTCGGCCTTGCGGCTGTCGTCGGGGTCTACCTCACGCGTTGCTGGCTGTTCTGGGAACACCAGAACGACGACGCCTTCATCACGTTTCGCTACAGCCGTTTTCTTGCGACCGGGCGTGGTCCGTTCTTCAACGTCGGCGAGCAGGTCGAAGGCTATACGAATTTCCTGCTGATGGTGATGTTGGCGCCCGTTTTCCGACTGGGCGGGGAGGGGGCGGTACCGTTGGTCGCGAAGTCCATCGGCGTCGCCGCCGGTGTCGGCAGCCTGCTACTGACCTGGGCGCTGACGAGGCGACTGTTCCAGGGTCATCCGACGCTCGCACGCTCGGCGAGCGTGCTCGGTGTCTCCGCCGCGGCATTGGTTGCAGCCTCGCCCGCGTACGCGTTGAACAGCACCAGCGGTCTCGAGACCACGATGTTCGGGTTCCTGTTGATGCTCGGCGTAACAGCCTCTCTCCGCGCCGAGGCGAGGGGACGGTGGTGCGGAGCGGGCTTGGCGTTCGCCGCGATGGTATTGACGCGACCCGAGGGAAGCTATCTGTTCGCGTGCGCCTGGCTCTCCCTCGCCGCGGCGTTGCGGCTTCGAAGCACGCCCGAAGGTGGTGATGCCGAGGGCGTGCTGCGGCACTTGGCGATGCGCCGCCTGTTGCTCGACGGGATGATCGTCACAGGGGTCTTTGCGGCGCAGCTCGCGTTCCGGATGGCGGTCTACGAGGGTGAATGGTTGCCGAACACCTATTACGCGAAGTCGGGCGGATTCTGGAAGATCGACGCCTGGAGCTACGTCCGGCCGGGGATCATCGAGCCGTTCCTCGGAGTCGTCGGCGTCGCGCTCGCAATTCCGGGGGCGGTGCTGACGGTTCGACGCGTCTCCGAGTCGCTGGTGTTGTTCGTGGTTGCGTTCGCGGGCGCGCTCCTGCCGTTCATTACCGGCCCTGGATGGATGATCGGTTGGCGACTATCGATGCCGTACCTGCCGTTGATGGCCTGTGCGGTCGCGGTTGGCTGGTCGGCCGGATTCGCGCGGCTCCTGCCACGGGCAACGAGATTCGCTCCACTGGTGGTCACTGCAAGTGCGCTCTTCGTCGGCATTGCGCAGTTGCCGATGCAACGCGACTTCGCCGAGACAGTTGTGATTCGCTCGAGCGGCTACGACCAGGGCCATCGCGCGTTGGCCGAATGGTTGCGCGGCGGGGCAGCCAATCCGGGCGACCGGATTGCGTTGATGGACATCGGCATCGTCGGATATCTCTGCGATGAGCAGGCCATTATCGACATCAGCGGGCTCACCGACCGCTTCATCGCGAAGTCCGAAGGGTCCTTCCTGCGCAAGCGATACGATCCGGAGTACGTGTTGGCGAAGAAACCGCGTTTCGTGGTGCTGGCCGTGACGGCACCCGGTTGGTACTACCAACCGCCGCCGAAGGACACGGTGTTCCAGTTCTGGACCCGAGTCGAAAGGCGGTTGTATCGTGACGAGCGATTCCAGGCCCGCTATGTGCATCGCAGCACAGAACCTTCGGAGACCGATGATTGGCGAGAGCGTCTCCGAAAGCGGAGGGGCGCCGTCGGAATCTTCGAGCACAGCCACCCCGGTCACTACTACTTGCTGCTCGTGTTCGAGGCGGAATCGGAAGCGGCGTAGACGATCTTCCGGCTCGTGCTGCGCCGGAAGGATGAACGGCCTGTGATACCTTTGCGCGTGATGGGACCGTTCGGCACGATGCGGCGAGCACCCGCGAATCACGGCATCACTGATGGCAGCTGAAATGCACGCGGCCGGGGATCGATGGACCCACCCGACACCGCGCCAATGGCCGCTGTTCGCCGTGCTCGCGGCCTACTTCCACGTTCTGATGGAATGGCTGTTCTTCGCCACGAAACCATCCTTTCTGAGCTTGCTCGGCTTCGAGCAGCAGGTCGCCGCGCTCTTCGGGACTGCCGCAATGATTGCGATTCCCGCTGCGATTCCACCACTCGCGATCGCAGCTTGCGCTCGTTGGGGTCCGGCGTGGGTTTCGGGGCGCTCTCTCGCGGTCGTCGGCCTGTCGTCAGCAGCAGGCGTGTTGGCGGCGTCCTTCTTCCTGCTGATCGACAACTTCAGCTACACCGTCTTTCACTTCGGCGTGTTGACGACGGCTGGTCCGCTGCGTTGGGGGTACGCATTTCTCTTCGCCGCGTTGTTCGCCGCTGTGCTGCGACGGATGCTGCGAATCCGAATGACGACCACCGCCGAGCGTGGGCTTCGGAGACTCGCTCAGGCGCTGCTACTCGTGTCCTGCTTCACCGGGATCGTGCAGTACGCGGTGAGTTCGGGATATGACGCGGAGCAACCGTCCGTGGTGCAACATGGCGGGCGGATGCCGAATGTCCTGCTGCTCGCGAGCGACGGGGTCGAAGCGTCGCATATGTCCGCCTATGGAGCGGAACGAGACACGACGCCGTACATCACGTCTTTGAAGAGTCGTGCGCTGGTCGCGGAGAATGCGTTCCCGAATGCGACCGTGACGGCGGGTTCGGTGGTCGCGATGCTGACCAGCAAGCTCCCCACCCACACGCGGCTCTACCATTACGAGAACATTCTCACGGGCCGGGATTCGTACGAGCACCTGCCCGGCCTTCTGCGCGATGCCGGCTATCGCTCGATCCACGTCAGCCACTTCTTGTGGGCCGACCCGACCGCGCTGCCCAGACCATGGAACATGCAAAACGCATTCGACGAATACGAGGGGCTCGGAACTCTGCCACCCGAACTCGCGATCGCGTATTCGGCGAATGTGTATTTCTTCGCGCAACTCGTCGAGCGCGTCCTGGAGCGAATGCGCCATTCGGTCGGGATCGGGCGGGAACAGCGGAAGTTCGAACAGTTGCTCTCGGCAGGTGGAACGACCGATTCGGATCGCATCGATGTGACGCTCGACTTCATGGAGGCATCGGAGCGGCCGACCTTCGCGCATCTTCACCTGATGGCGACCCATGAGCCGTACCGCCCACGCAAGGCGTTCTTCAGTGGTGGTACGACGAAGCTCGAGCGGACGATGGACGCTTACGACAGCACGATTCGGACCTTCGACGAGCACGTCGAGACGATCGTCGAGCGGCTGAGAGCGAGCGGACGGCTCGAGAACACGATCATCGTGCTGAGCAGTGACCACGGTCGCAGATGGGCCTTCGGTCGAATACCACTGATGTTCTTGTTCCCGGGCGGGGCGCATCGCGGCGTCATTCGTGCGAATGTCTCGCTGCTCGATGTCGCACCGACCTTGCTCGACTTTCTCGGAATGCCCATTCCGGCCTGGATGGAGGGGCAAAGCCTGTTGGCGGGTGTTCCCGATCGGCTGCGGCAGATCCAATCGGTGCGCGTGTCGACTCTGGCGAAGGCCCCCTATCCAATGGTTGCCGGGATCGCTCTGACGGTCTGTAATCGCACCGTCTGGTTCGCGCCGCGGAAGGCGCCCAACAAGGTGGAATGGGTCGAAGGGCACACCGATCCGTGCCGCCCGGGAGCCCTTCCGGATCCGGCGAAGGCGCTCGCGATGATCGTCTACGACCTCGAGCGCAGCGGCTATGACGTCTCCCATCTACGCAGCCGCAGTCCGTCGCGGCGGCCCGACAAGCCGGGCGGGTAGCTCGTCGTTACTTCGCGCGCGCAGCCCGGGCGGCTGGCCGGCTGATGCAGGCGATCAGCCAACGTGAGAGGTTCGGGAATTCGGAGAGGTCCAGCTTCGCGGGCACGGCCCAGGAGAAGACCGCCGCAACATTCAGATCTGCGACGCTGAAGGAATCGCCCAGGAGGAATTCGCGTCCCTCGAGCGCATCGTCGAGCACTCGCATCGGCGCTTGCAGCTCCAGCACAGCCGTTTCGCAGACCGCGGCATCGCGCTGGTCGGGCGGCAGGATCACGGTGTTGAAGAGGAACTCGAGCAGCGATTTCTCGGTTTCGAGCATCACCCAGAAACTCCACTGGATCGCGCGCCCACGGTCCTCGACGGTCTTGGGATTCAAGCCACCGTCGTACTTCTCTGCCAGGTAGAGGTTGATGGCCATGGACTCCCAGAGCACGGTATCGCCGTCGACCAGCGTCGGGATGTGGGCGTTCGGGTTGAGAGCGAGGTATTCCGGCTGCTTGTTGTCGCCCGTGAAGTTGGTCTGGACGTGTTCGTATTCGAGGCCGAGTTCCTCGAGCATCCACAGTGGACGCAATGTGCGGGAAGCTGAAATTCCATAGATTGTGATCATCGTGTCTCCAATGGCTTGCGGGTCTTGCGTCAGCCGCGGAGCACCTGTCCGGCGCCGGCGTTGGCATCGTAGCGATCGTGGTCGACCACCTGAATGCCGTTCACCAACACCCGTTCGATTCCGGTCGGGAAGCGATCCGGTTCATCGAAGGTCGCGTTGTCAGCCAGCGCGGCGGGGTCGAACACGACGAGATCAGCGGCCGCACCGTCGTGAATTCGGCCGCGCTCGATCCAGCCGAGCCTGTCGGCGGCGCCGCCGGTCATCTTGCGAACAGCCTCCTCGAGTGTGAACAGGCCCTCGCGAACGTAGGTAGCAAGCACACGCGGGAACGTGCCATAGCTTGCGGGGTTCTGGTGACCTTCGTTGGTGAGGAAGGTATCGGTTTCGATGCTGCAGAGCGGGTGGGCGAGGACACTGCGCAATGCGTCCTCCTCGCCGTCGTGGCCGCTGTAGGTGTGGTTGAGCACGCGGGCGTTGCGCTGGCTATCGACGACGAGCCGCGCGTAGAACTCCCAGATGTCGAGGCCCGCACACTTCGCGGCTTCACCGATGAAGAGTCCATTGTACTGCTCGAACGCCGCGGCATTGGCGTTCATGATCTGGATGTCTTCCAGAAAGAACCCGATCTGACTGAACACGCTGTTGCCGAGAGATCGCATGCCGTTCATCGCGTCGGGACTCTGGAGCATCGATTCGAGGTGGGGCAGCATCTCGGGCGGGAACAGCACGCTCGCGGTGGTGTTGCCCGCGGTGTAGGGGAAGGCATCGAACGCGACGTCGAGCCCGCCCGCTCGCGCCTCCTCGATACAGGCGATCGCGCGCTCGCAGGTGGGCCATGTCTTGCGTCCGACGAAGATCAGATGGCTCAGCTGGAGCCGAACGTCCGCGGCTCGCGCCACATCGATGACTTCTTGCAGCGCCTGGATGTTGTGCGGGATCTCGGCGGGATCGCTCTGGAAGACCGGGCTCACGCGGCTGTAGGCTCTTACATGTGACGTGAAGAGTTTGCCCGCGTCCGCGGCCCACTGCGCGTAGGCGGTGAGTTCGGGCGGCTTCGCGAAGATGCCGGGCGGGTAGCCGAGGCCGGTCGAGATCCCGACACAGCCCGCATCGAGCGCCTCGCGGGTGTGTCGCTCCATCTCGGCGAGCTCCGATCCGGTCGGGTCCTCGGGGTTCAAGTTTCCGGTGACGCCCGCACGGATTGCACCGTGGCCGACGAGCTCCGCCACATTCAGTGGCAGCGGAGTCTGCTCGAGAGCGCCCAGGAACTCGTCCATGTTCCGCCATTGGAGATCGAGTTCGTTGTCGACGATCAGGCGACTCGCCGACTGCAGAGCGTCGTGGTTGCAATCAGTCACCGGTGCCGGGCTGAAGCCGCAATTGCCGCCGACGATCGTGGTCATTCCCTGTCGCAGGAACGGCTCGACGAGCGCGCCGCAGTCGGCACCGGGGACCAGCCAGTCCGAGTGCGAGTGCAGGTCGATGAAGCCGGGGGCGATGATTCGCCCGGTGCAGTCGAGGGTTTCGCGCGCCTCGAGCGCCTCGAGGTCGCCAATCGCGGAGATCCGACCCGCGCTCAGCGCGATGTCGGCTGCGAACCGGGGGGCGCCGGTTCCGTCGATCACCTGGCCCCCGGCGAGCTTGAGGTCGCAGGACATGGCGTTCTCCTGGTTGCGATAGCCGCATGTTAGCCGTCGCGTACGGCCTGTCGCGGCCCTTGGACACAAGCGATGTTTACAGCCCTTGCAATTCCGGCGCGAGGGCTTCAGAGTCATTCAGCGATTGATTCGCCGAAGCCGGCGCCGGAGACCTCGATGAATATTCCGTTCTACTACGACTACGCCTGCCCCTGGGCCTACATCGGGAGCTGCCGCGTGGAACCCTACTTCGCGGACCTCGGTATCGAGGTCGACTTTCGCCCTGTACGCCTCGGGCTGCTGGCCGAGAACCCCGGCCCGCGCGGGCTGCCACCCGGTGAACGCAAGAAGAAGTGGTACGTTTCGGATCTGCGCGCCTGGGCGGAGATGGCGGGGGCGGAATTCGCACCGCTCGACGCGGCGACGCCGCGACCCGACACCGGACTGCTGCTGCAGGCCGCTCTGGTCGCGGCGGACCACGGCGCATTCCGCGACTTCCACTACCCGGCTTATCGTGCGCGCTGGGCCGAGGCCCGGCCGGTCGACGATCCCGCGGTGGTTCGCGAACTGCTCGAGGGGGCGGGACTCGACGGGGAGAGTGCGCTCGCCGAGGCGCAGAGCGACGTCGTGCGGGAGCGTCTCGATGCCGACACCGAGGCCGCGACAGTCCGCGGCGTGTTTGGCGTCCCGTCGTTGTTCGTGGGCGATCGGATGTTCTGGGGCAACGACCGCTACGAACTGGTGCGTCACTTCATCGAGAAGAGCAGCTGACTCGTCCGTGCTGTTGGATCAGTCGCCTCGCTTGCGTTCCGCCTTTGCCTGAGCGCGAATGATCTCGAAGCCCGCCGGATCCACGATGATGCCGTGGACCTGCTGGTTGTGCGCGTGCCCGAGCTGCTGCAGTGACATCGCGGCCTGGAGCGAGGTCCACAACCCCTGCGCGTCCTGCATCTGGTTGACGGACTGTTTTGCGAGCTTCAGCCCCATGCTCGGCCGTTGGGCGATCTGACATGCGAGCTTCAGCGTGTCGCTCGCGAGATCTTCCGCAGGCGTGACGCGGTTGATCATTCCGAGCTGCTTGGCTTCCTGCGCGGTGAGGGGGTCGCCCGTAAAGAGCATCTCCTTCGCCTTCCGCGGGCCGACCTCCCAAGGGTGAGCGAAGTATTCGACGCCATTCACGCCGAACGCGACGACCGGGTCCGAAAAAGTGGCATCCTCGGAGGCGATGATCAGGTCGCAGACCCACGCCAGCATCAACCCGCCTGCGATCGTCTTCCCCTGAACCTGCGCGATGGTGGGTTTCGGCAGGTTTCGCCAACGCCAGCAGAAGCCGAGATAGATCTCCTGCTCGATGGCCATGGTGCCCTCGGAGCCGGGTAGTGTGGCGCCGCCCCAGGTCCCCACCGGATCGAAGTCGCCGATGGCCGTTGCGTCGCGCAGATCGTGGCCGGACGAGAAGTGGGGGCCGTCGGCGGCGAGTACGATCACCTTCACGGCGTCGTCGTGCGCCGCTCGATCGAATGCGGCGTTGAGGGCATAGAGCATCGGCTTGTCCTGCGCGTTGCGAGCTTCGGGCCGAGCCAGCACGATGCGTGCGACCCCCTCGGCAGGTTCCTCGTAGCGAATTCCATCGACGGCGTCGCCGTCGGGTCGTTCTCGGTCGGCCATGGCAGCCCCTTCCGTGTTCCGGGTCGACTGTTGTACCAGATTTCGGCTCGTCCGTTGCGACTGAAGCTGCCCCGGCCGTGAATTGCCTGAGGCGCGACTTGGCTGTTCGTCCAAAAGGCATTTCTTCAGGCGCGCTAGGATGCGAGCCTGGCTGGACCGGGAGGATGGATAATGAGGATTTCGACGCAACTCGGCTACGCGGGTGGCTTTCACGAAGCGGTCGAGGAGGTGCGGGAGTTCGAAAAGGCAGGGCTCGATACGGTCTGGGTCGCCGAGGCCTGGGGTTTCGATGCGGTCTCCTTCATGGGCTATCTGGCCGCGACGACGGAACGGGTGGAGATCGCGTCCGGGATCCTGCCGGTGTTCACGCGAACGCCCGCGTTACTCGCGATGACCGCGGCCGGGGTCGATGCACTGTCCGGTGGGCGTGCGATGCTCGGACTCGGAGCCTCCGGCCCGCAGGTGATCGAGGGCTGGCACGGAGTCCCGTACGACGCTCCGCTCACACGGACACGCGAGATCGTCGAGATCTGTCGACGGATCTGGAAGCGTGAACGGATCGAGTTCACGGGAAAGAAGTATCAGCTGCCGCTGCCGAAGGGGCAGGGGACCGGCCTGGGCAAGCCGCTGCATATGATCACCCACCCCGTGCGCGACGACATCCCGATCACGATTGCGGCGCTCACGCCGAAGAGCGTGGAGATGACAGCCGAGATCGCGGACGGCTGGCTGCCGATCCTGTTCCATCCGACGAAGAGCCGTGAACGCTGGGGGGCGGCACTCGCGGCGGGTGCGGCCAGACGCGATTCTTCACGCGGGCCGCTGCGAATCTTCGCGGGCGGTCCGGTGGCATTCGGCGAGGGCATCGAGGATCTGCGGAATCGGGCGCGCCCGATGATGGCACTCTACGTTGGCGGCATGGGGGCCCGCGGCAAGAACTTCTACAACGAACTGTTCGCGAGCTACGGCTACGAGAAAGAGGCTGCCGAAATTCAGGACCTCTTCCTCTCGGGCAAGAAGCAGGAGGCTGCAGCCGCGATTCCGAGCTCCTTCCTCGACGAGACGTCGCTGGTCGGCCCCGAGGGTTACGTCCGTGACCGATTGGTGGAATTGAAGGAAGCCGGGGTGAACAATCTCAATGTGAGCTTCGCGGGCGACACGATCTCGGAACGGGTGCAGACCCTGGCGCGGTTGCGCGAGATCACCGAGAGCCTTTGAGCCGCACCCTCCCGGCTCGGATCCAGCCGGGACGGGCGCATCTCGGGTAGGCTTGGCGCGTCGCCGCCTGCCGAGGAGCCCGCCGTGTCCGAGTTGATCGAACTGGAACACCCCGCCCAACGCGTCGCGGTCCTAACGCTGAACGATCCTGAGCGCTGCAACCGGATCAGTTGGGCGGCTGTCGACCGACTTGCGGAGCGGCTTGCGGAGGTGCGAGACGGCGGTGCGCGTGTGTGTGTGCTGGCTTCGGCCGTCGCGGGGCACTGGTTCGAGCACGCCTGCCTGCGCGACTTGCGCGGCATGGTGACGGGCGATGCGATGAGCGGCAGTGGGGTGGGCTGGTTCCTCGCCCAGCAGGAACTCACTTCCCCGCAGATGATCAGCATCGCGGCGATCTCGGGCGACTGCTCGGGGGGCGGTGCTGAGCTCGGCTGGGCCTGTGACCTGCGCGTCGCGGAGGAAGCGGTTCGATTCAGCCAGCCCGAAATCCTGATGGATCTCTCCACGGGAATCGGCGGTACGGCGCGGCTCTCGCACCTGATCGGCAGGACCGCGACCGCCGAGATGGTGCTCGACGGCGCGCAGGTGAGCGCACAGCGGATGTTCGAACTCGGGGGCGTGAATCGCGTCGTTTCCGCCGGCCAGGCGCGTGCGGTCGCGATTGCGTGGGCGCAGAGGCTCGCGACACGCTCGCCGATAGCGGTCGCCGCGCTGAAGCAGGTGCTGGCAGCGGCCGAGACGCTACCCCTCGATCGGGCACTCGAGCGTGAGCAGGAACTGTTCCAGCAGGTCGTGCGCTCGCCACGAGGTATCGCGGGCATCGAACGCGTCGACGCACGCCTCGAAGCGGGGGAGAGCATGCGCGACGTCTTCCGTGACCTCGCGGAGCCGGAAGTCGCCGAATAGGCTGCGGCCAGGTCCCGAGCGCGCCGCAGGCCCGCCTCTGCATTCGAGGCGAGAACGCGGGTTTGCCGGCGCTATGGTCTCCCGCCATGGCCGCCCGCGGACGACGCAAGCAGAACGCAGCCGGGAAACCCGGCACGGCCGCGCGTTGGCTGCGCCGCTGCCTGGGATTCGTTGTCGCGGTCGCTCCGCTGTTGGTCGTCGCGAGCATCGGGCCGATTCTCGCACTTCGCAGCGTGCCGCCGCCGACGAGCGCCTACATGCTGCAATCGCGGAGTGCCGACCCGGCAACCGGCGAGGCCTGCAAAGAGGTCGCGTACCACTGGGTCGACCGGGCGGACATCTCTGCACACCTGAAGCTCGCCGTCGTGGTCGCGGAGGATCAGCGCTTCCTGCTGCACGCTGGCTTCGATACCAAGTCGATCCGCCGCGCACTGCGCGAGCGCGATCGGGGTCGCATCCGCGGAGCGAGTACGATCTCGCAGCAGGTCGCGAAGAATCTCTTTCTCTGGTCCGGTCGCAGTTATTTTCGCAAGGGTATCGAGGCCTGGTTGACCTTCTGGATCGAGGCCTTGTGGTCGAAACAGCGCACCCTCGAGATCTATCTCAATCTGGCGCAGTTCGGCCCCTGCCTGTTCGGCGCGGGTGCTGCGAGTGAGCGCTTCTTCGAGGTGGCTCCAGCCGATCTTTCCCCCGATCAAGCCGCGCTGCTCGCCACCGTGCTGCCGAACCCACTCAAGCTGCGCGCACACAACCCCGGTCCGTACGCTCGCGAGCGTCGCGAAGAGATCCTTGCGCTGATGGCGAGCCAGAGGGGGCATCGGCATCTGCAGGGCCTGTAGCATCAAAGGAGTGGGCGAGAGCGAAATGGAGCAGCGGATGCAGATCGAATCGAAGGCCGGGAGGGTCGCCACGCTAGTGGGTCTCTTGCTCTGGTGTGTGGGGAGCGTCGTTTCGGCTCGCGCCCAGGGTGATGACTTCGCCCCCTGGCTCGAGGAGCTCAAGCTGGAGGCGATCGAACGGGGCCTGCGGAGGGAAACGGTCGAGGTCGCGTTGTCGAACGTCCGGCTGTTGTCCGAAGTCGTCGAGTCGGATCGCAGTCAACCGAAGGCGCCGACGGAATTCTGTGACTACATGACCCGCAGGCTCACCCGGACCCGGATCGAACGCGGTCGTAGAATGCTCGTGGAACACCGGAAGCTGCTCGTCGGGATCAATGCCGACTACGGGATTCCACCGCGCTACATCATCGCGCTCTGGGGCCTCGAGACGAATTTTGGAGATTACGTCGGCGATATCCCGCTCTTCGATGCACTCGTCACACTTGCGCGTGATCCGAGGCGCGGCACGTTCTTTCGGAAGCAGATCTTCGGGGCGCTTCGTATCGTCGACGAAGGGCATCATCCAGCCGAAGGGCTGACCGGTTCGTGGGCGGGGGCGACGGGGCAGGTTCAATTCATGCCCACGACCTTCCTCGCGTATGCGGTCGATCGCGACGGGGACGGGCGTCGCGATCTATGGAACAGCCTGCCCGATGCGTTCGCTAGCGCGGCAAACTACTTGCGGCGTTCCGGCTGGCGGCTGGGCGAAACCTGGGGGCGGCAGGTTCGGCTTCCCGGCGACATCGGGACGAAGGGCTCGTATTCTCTCGCACAGTGGCAGAAGCTCGGCGTCCGGAAGGTCGACGGTCGAGATCTGCCGCGCGCCCGACAACACGCGATGCTCGTGCTGCCGACCCGGACTCGTGATCCCGCGTTCCTGGCCTACCGCAACTACCATGCCTTCCTGGCGTGGAACCGCTCGACCTTCTTCGCGATTTCGGTCGGAGCCCTCGCAGATGAACTCACCGGCGTCGCTAGATTGAAGGCCTGCGGCATCTAGGCAGCTCTCGCGTCACTCGAGGAATTCTCTACAAGTACTTGGTACAAAGTGCGAAATTTCACTGTCTCGGGGGGGCCTGATGCTCACCTGAGGCCCGCCCCTTCGCGATGGCGTCGAGCATGCCGCGCCCGGCGAGCGTGAGTGCGAGACGGCGCGGGAGGAACGAGAGCGAGCGCATCAGCACGCGATTGAGTCGACCCGCGACCGTCACGGGACCGCGACCGAGTTGTGCGAGAGCATGTGCTGCGACTACGCCGGGCGGCATCAGACCCCTCATCGAGGATGCGTCCATGCCCTGGAGCGAGAGCGCCTCGGTGTCGGTCGGGCCGGGGTTCACGACCAGCACGTCGACGCCCTGGGAGCCGAACTCGACCCACAGCGATTCGCCGAACGACTGCACGAAAGCCTTGGTCGCCGCGTAGGCGGCGGAGTAGGGGAAGCCCTGACGGGCTTCGATCGAACCGGTGAAGATGAACCCTCCACGTCCTCGTTCGATCAGGCGGGGTGCGAACGAGCGGGCGAGCTGCATCGGCGCGCGGCAATTGAGATCGAGCATTTTGTTGAGCTTCTCGGGCGATATCTCGGCGTGCGGTCCCTTCAAGCCCACCCCAGCATTGCTTACCAGCAGCCCGACATCCTTGCCCACACATGCGGCCAGCAGCGGCTCGAGAAAGTCCGGTGTCGCAAGGTCGAGCACTACGGGATCGACTTCGACGCCGTAGTGCTCGGCGAGTTCTGCCGCGATCCGTTGGATCCGGTCCGCACGCCGAGCGACGAGCACCACGTTCAGCCCCGCGGCCGCGAGCTGGTGCGCGAACTGCTCGCCGATCCCGGATGAAGCGCCGGTGACGACGGCCCAAGGTCCGTAACTACTCGTGAAATCCTTCGACAAAGCCACGCCGGGAATCCTCGACAGCTTGTGATGGCCGCGCCGCTCTGCGGCTGGGGCCCGACGGCCTTCGTCCGGGCTCGCGAGAGAGTACCATCTGGCGGTGTGCTCGACGCCCTGCGGATGGAGTCGGGCTAGATTCACCGCGGATTCACGGAAGGAGATTCATCGATGGCCGCCCGAGCGCGAGATCTCGCGAGCTTCAACATCGTACATCCAGAGGACTACGCCGCATTCGGGTATCCCCACGAGATCTGGACCCGCCTTCGCGCCGAGGATCCGGTCCACTGGTACGAGCAACCCGACGGAATTCCGTTCTGGGCGATCACCAAACACCAGGACATCACCGAGATTTCGAAGCAGCCCGAGACCTTCATCAGCGGGAAGCGCCTGACGATCAGCCACGAAGCCGAAGAGAATCTCGATGAATTCCCACCGACGCTGATCCAGCTCGACCCGCCGAAGCACGGCATCTACCGACAGCTGATCAGTCGGCGCTTCACGCCGAGTTCGCTTCAGCGGATGCACCATGACATCGAGGAAATCGGCAAGGAAATCGTCGATTCACTGGCTCAGGACACCAGTGGGGAGTGCGATTTCGTGAAGCAGATCTCGGCACCGCTGCCGATTGCAGTGATCGCCTGGATGCTCGGTGTTCCGCGCGAGGACTGGAAACTGCTTTTCGACTGGACCAACCGCACGATCGGTGCCGACGATCCTGAATTTCGAGAAGAGGGAAAGACCCCGCTCGAGACCGCGCGCGTTGCGATGGCCGAACTCTTCACGTATTTCGCTGGCCTGATCGAGGAGCGCAAGAAGAATCCAACGGACGATCTGTTGTCTCTGTTTGCGACGGCAGAGGTCGACGGCGAGAAATTGCCGCCGATGGACGTGCTCGCCTTCTGCCTCATCATCGTCATCGCGGGCAACGAGACCACCCGGAACGGCACGACCGGCGGCATGCTCGCGTTCATCGAGCATCAGGATCAGCTCCGCAAGCTCCAGCAGGACCCGTCGCTGTTGCCGTCCGCGGTCGAGGAAGTCGTGCGTTGGACGAGTCCGATCATCCATTTCGCGCGCACGGCGACCCGCGACTACACACTCCGCGGCAAGCAGATCCGAGAAGGTGACGCCCTGGGTCTCTTCTACCCATCCGCCAACCGCGACGAAGAGATCTGGAGCGATCCGTTCCGTTTTCGGATCGATCGCAACCCCAATCGCCACCTGGGTTTCGGGGTGGGTGAGCATTTCTGCCTGGGGGCGCATCTCGCGCGGCTCGAGCTTCAAGTCGCCTTCAAGCACCTGCTGCCGCGGATCGAAGAAATCGAGCTCGCCGGGCCGGTCTCCCGCCTGCATTCGAGCCTCGTCGGCGGCGTCAAACGCCTGCCGATTCGGTACCGGCTGCGGTCCGCCTGAGTCATGGTCGTGACGGAGGCGCGTTCGACGGTGGCGACGAGACGAGCGGACCCATTGAATACCTCGCTCTGCCGGATGCTCGACATCGAGCTGCCGATCATTGCGTTCACGCACTGCAAAGAGGTTGCGGTCGCCGCGATCAACGCCGGCGGCTTTGCGGTCCTCGGCGAGGCGATGCGCTCCGCTGACGATATCGCGGACGACGTGCGCTGGTTGCGCGAACGCGTTGGCGACCGGCCGTTCGGAATCGACCTGGTGCTGCCGTCGTCGGCTCCACCGAAGGCCACTCCTGATGAGCTGATTGCCGAAATCCCGGAGGCTCACCGCGCCTATGCGGAAGAAATCAAGCGTCGGTACGACGTTCCCGAGCCCACCAATCCGGTGGCACTCCGAAAATGGGGTGGTCTCAACAAGCGCCTGGGGTACCAGCAGATCGAGGTGCTGCTCGACGAACGGGTTCCGGTCATCGCCACCGGGCTCGGGAGCCCCGACTTCTTGATCGACGCGGCTCACGAACGCGGCATGCGTGTCTTCGGTCTGATCGGGATGGCGCACCAGGCCGAACGCCAACTGGCGCGTGGCGTCGACGCGATCGTGGCTCAGGGCTACGACGCGGCCGGTCACACCGGCGCAATGGGGACCTTCTCGATCGTTGCGCAGGTTGCAGCGCTTGCGGGGAACGTCCCGGTCATCGCCGCGGGCGGAGTGACGACGGGGCGCCACCTCGCCGCGGCTCTCTGTCTCGGTGCGGCCGGTGTCTGGGCCGGAACGGTCTGGCTCGCCTCGCATGAGAGCGACGTCGAACCGGTCGTGAAGCGGCGATTGCTCGCCGCGACCGGCGACGATACGACTCGAACAGCATGTATCTCCGGGAAGACCATGCGCGTCCTGAAGTGCCCCTGGACCGATGCATGGGAAGAGCCCGGAGCGCCTGCGGTCCTTTCGAGCCCGTATCAGATGCTCCTGAGCTCCGATTACATCCAGGCTGCAACCGGCCATCTGCGCGGCGACCTGATGACCGAAGCCGCCGGCCAGGGCGTGGCCTTCGTCAGCGAGGC
>JAFDEI010000066.1 GCA_019310425.1 Deltaproteobacteria bacterium
CGAGATATTCCCACCCGTCGAGCGCAGTGTGAAAGCGATCTGCTCCGCGTCGTCCAACGGCGAACCCGCCGGGTTGCGAGCCTTCTCGTCGTCGAGGATGCCGTCGAGGCCGGCTGCGTCGACCCGCGTGCCGGGGAAACGCACTGCGATCCGTTCCGCGACGTTCTGCAACTCGCGGACGTTGCCGGGCCAGTCGTGGTTCGACAGGCGCTCGAGGGCCGACTCGGTCAATGTAAACGCGGGCAACTCGCTGGAGCGTTTCGCAGCCGCGCGCAGCAGTGCGGGGATGTCATCGGTCCGGTCGCGCAGCGGCGCGACATCGATCGAGATGACCGCAAGCCGATAGTAGAGGTCGGCTCGGAAGCGGCCGTTGGCGACGTCGCTCCGGAGATCGCGGGTCGTCGCGGCGATGATCCGAGCGCGCATCCGCAGGGTCTGGTTGCCACCCAACCGCTCGAAGCGGCGATCCTGCAGTACCCGCAGCAGCTTGGCCTGCAGGCGCGCTTCGAGGTCGCCAATCTCATCGAGAAAGAGCGTCCCCGCGGCGGCCAGCTCGAAGCGCCCGACCCGGCGCGCGTGCGCGCCCGTGAATGCGCCTCGCTCGTGGCCGAACAGCTCACTCTCGACGATCTCGCTCGATAGCGCGGCGCAGTCGACGTGCACGAACGGCTCGTTGCTGCGCGACCATTGCAGTGCTGCTGCCGACGAGCTGCTCCGGTTCGCCACTCGGCGGCGTATTCCGATCCGTGCTGTATCCAGATTCCATAGCGCTATCAAACACCGCACCGGGACGAGTGGGCAAGCATGGAACCCGACGAAGGCGGGGAAATGTCGACGGCGCGACACGGAAAGTGTCGCAAAGCGTCGAATGCTGATGCGACGACGCGAAAGCCCTGGTCGCAGAGCGGCCACCGCGCAGCTATTCGAAGAGGATCACGCTTCGGATCACTTCGCCCGCGTGCATGCGGTCAAAGGCGGTGTTGATCTCCTCGAGGGTCCGGGTCTCGTCGATCATCTCGTCGAGCTTGATCCGGCCGTGCATGTAACGATCGACAAACTGCGGCAGCTGGGTGCGCCCACGCGTACCGCCGAATGCGGTGCCACGCCACGAGCGGCCCGTCACGAGCAGGAACGGCCGGGCATGGATCTCTTCACCCGCCCCCGCCACGCCGATGACGATGGCCTCGCCCCAACCGCGTTGCGTGCAGGCGAGCGCCTGGCCCATGACGTCGACATTGCCGATGCACTCGAACGAATAGTCGACGCCGCCGTCGGTCGCATCGACGATCGCGGCCGCGAGGTCGTCGTAATCGTTCGGATTCATGAACTCGGTCGCACCGAATTCACGCGCGAGCTCGTACTTGGCCGGGTTCAGGTCGATCCCGATGATGCGATCGGCACCGGCGATCGCCGCTCCCTGTACGACCGACAGCCCGACTCCCCCGAGCCCGAACACCGCTACGGAGGCACCCGGTTCGACCTTGGCGGTGTGGAGCACCGCGCCGATTCCGGTCGTGACCGCGCAGCCGAGCAGGCACACCTTGTCGAGCGGCGCATCGTCGCGAATCTTCGCCACCGCGATCTCGGGCAATACGGTCGCCTCCGCGAACGTCGAGGTGCCCATGAAGTGATGCAGGGTCTTTCCGCGAACCGACAAGCGGCTCGTCCCGTCGGGCATCAAGCCCCGGCCCTGGGTCGCTCGGATCTTCACGCACAGGTTCGTCTTGCCCGACAGGCAGTATTTGCACTCGCGACATTCCGGCGTGTAGAGCGGAATCACATGATCGCCGGGAGCGACGGAAGTCACGCCGGCACCAACGGCCTCGACGGTGCCCGCGCCCTCGTGCCCGAGCACGGACGGGAAGAGACCCTCCGGGTCCTTGCCGCTCATCGTGTAGGCGTCGGTGTGGCAGACGCCCGTGGCGGCGAGCCGAACCAACACCTCGCCGGCCTTCGGACCGTCGAGATCGACCTCGTCGATCTCGAGTGGTTTGTTGGGCTCCCAGCAGATCGCCGCCTTGATCTTCATGCCGCCTCCGGACTGTGTCAGCGCGTTGTCGACATTCCGCCATCGACCGGAATCACCGCACCCGTCACGTAGGAACCCGCGCGCGAGGCCAGGTAGATCGCAATCCCCGCCATGTCTTCGGGCTCACCGATCCGCTTCATGGGACTGTCCGCGAGAATGAACTCGCGGAACTGATCCATTGTCGCGGCCATCATCTTGCTCTCGAAGGGACCCGGCGCGACCGCGTTCACGGTGATCTTCCGAGGCGCGAGTTTCTTCGCGAGCGCGCGAGTCAGGTGGTGGACCGCAGCCTTGCTCGCGGAATACGCGTAGGTTTCCATCGACGGTGTCTGGAGTCCATCGATCGATCCGATGTTGATTACGCGGGCGGGGTCGGTTGCGGTCGCGGTTTTCGCGAGACTGTCCACCAACGCGCGCGTCAGGTGGAAGACGGCCTTCACGTTGAGGGCGAGCACCTTGTCCCAGGCGGCTTCGGGGTAGTCGGCGAGCGGAGCCCCCCAGTTCGCACCCGCATTGTTGACGAGGATGTGGAGCCCGCCGGGCTCGCGCTCGGCGATCTCCTGTGCGAGTCGCACAGTTTCTGCTTCGATCGAGAGGTCAGCCGGAATCGCAAGGCAGGTGCCGGACTTCGAGAGCTCGGCCGCGACCGCGTCGCAGACATCCTTCTTGCGGGAAGAGATATAGACCTTCGCACCGGCCTCCACGTAGCCGCGTGCGATCATCAGACCGATGCCGCTCGAGCCTCCGGTTACGAGCGCAACCTTGCCTTCGATATCGAACAGATTCTTCATGTGGCGGATCTTATCACGGCTTCGAGCGGGGAACGTCCCGTCGGCTGGACGCCCCCGCTCGCTCACCGGCACTGCTCCGCCAGGTGCCGACCCGCCGTCGGCACCGCGCCGTTCTTCGCTATTGCGGCAGGCTCGACTTCTCGTCTTCGAGGATTTCCTTGAATGACGGCCGCACGTGTAGGCCCGCGACATAGGCCGCGAGGCCGGGCCAGCGCCCGGCGTCGACTCGCCCTCCGCCGTAGTGGAAATTCACGAAGATCGACCCGATCGCGAGGTCGGCGATCGAAAAGTGCGAGCCCACGATCGCGCTGCGCCCGTCGAGTTCGCCTTCGAGATAATCGAACCACTTCTCCGTTTCCGTCAGGCTCTCCGCGATCAGCGCCTCGTCGGGTTCCTTCTGGAAGAAGTTCGGCTGCACGAAGCGCTGAAAGAACACGATCGAGAGCACGTCGGAGAGCTTCGAATCCGAGAACTCCTCGAACCACAGCGCCCGGCCGCACTCCTTCGGGTCGGCGGGGTAGAGCGCCGGATCCGGATGCGTGCGTTCGAGATAGGCGATGATGCACGACGAGTCGGGCAGGATGAAGTCGCCGTCTTCCCAGCACGGAATCTTTCCGAGTGGGCTCTTCGCTATGTATTCGTCGGTCTGACCGAACGGCAGCACCGGGTCCAGTTCGTAGGCGAGCGACTTCTCCGCGAGTGCGACGCGGACTTTTCGGACAAACGGCGATAGCGAGACTCCGTGAAGGATGGGCATGCTCATGCTCCTTGTGGGTTGTGGGGTTCTGAGTCATCCGGAGCCATGTCGAACAGCTCCGGAAAGTCATCGAGGGCCGCGACGTCGCCGTCGGCGACGATCTCGGAATCGCGAAGCGCCGCGGCGGGGTCGAGTCGTCCGGCCGCGAGCGCAAACAGGGAGAGTGCCGACTTCGCGTGCAGGGTGGTCGCCGCAGCGTCGAGGTCGAGGCACACTTCCGTTCCGTTCGGGCCGCCGGCAACGAAGAACACGTCGGCGCCGTCCAGGCGGATTTCGAAGCTGCGGGCGGGGCTCGCGGTCTTGCGCGCGAAGGTCTTGAATCCGAGGCGCAACCAGTCCGGCTCGAAATGGTCACCCGATTCGGGCCCTGTGAGCAGTGCGCCGCCCCAGCGTGCGAGTTCCAGGACCGCCGGGAGGAGGCGCCCGCCGAGTGGCGTGAGTTCGTAGAGGGTCGCGGGCGTCGGAGGTCGAACCTCGCTGCGCGCGATCACACCACGCTCTTCTAGCCGCGCGAGTCGCTCGGAGAGCACGCTGGTGCTGACCCCGAGCAGTGCCCGCTTGAGATCGCTGAAGCGCTTCGGCCCGAGCAACAATTCTCGGATCACGAGCAGCGTCCAACGCTCACCGACCACTTCAGCGGCGCGCGCGAGCGGGCAGTGCTGGGCGTAACGGAACTCGGGCATGCTCGGGAACCTGCCACAAGGGAGTTCGAATTTCAAACTAGAGAGTTCTACTTAGGAACTACGACCCAGAAGCAATCATGCCCTGTGGGCGGTCGAGGCCCACCGAGGTGCATGATCGGGGATCTCGGGGTCCGTGGTGGATTGATCGTCACCGGAATTCCCTGATTCACAGAAGGATCCCCCTTCGGTCCGATCATCCATGTCGGCCCAAAGTACAGATGTCCGGTTTTCTCCAAAGTAGAAATGTCCGCCTTCCCCTCTGATTCCATCTCCTTCGCTGCCGAGGCCCCCGGGCCTCGGCAGTCCGTCGGGTCGCCTGATGGGGGGAAATGGGGCGAGCGAAGAGCCCACGATTTCAAGCAGGACGAATATTGAGAACGCACACCCCTTGATGCTGGTCCAGAAAGCATCCCACCGAGGCGATGACGTAGTTTTCCAGCGTGAGGCGCATGTCCTGTTTCGTCTACCTTCCGTTGGGGATGAGCGGATCAGGCTGTGAATCTTCCAGATCGAATTGGATCAGGACATGAGAATGCCGGTGGGCTTCTCTGCCCGGGTCTGCGTCGGTTCGACACTTCTACTGTTCGCTCTGTTGGCGTGTGCCGACGAGGGATCCTCGCCCGGGGGCGAACGCTACCAGCAGGTGACCACTGGCATCGTCCGGGAAATCTCGACGGGTCTCGAATGGCTGGCCCATGACAATGGCGGTGAGGCCGACTGGCACGCGGCCGAGCGATTCTGTCGAGGCGTTTCGCGAGCGGGGCGAAGCGAATGGCGTCTTCCCACGATCGACGAACTCGCGGGACTCTACGACCCCGAGGCGATCTCCGGCTGTGGCGAAGCGATCTGCCGTCTCGGTGCCCCGATTCGATTGACGAGCCCCTACCTGTGGAGCGCGTCGCCCGAAGACTCGGACCGCCGTTTCTATTTCGACTTCCGTTTCGGCACGCGCCTGGCACCGCTCCTGCGGCCCGACCTCACGCGACGGGTGCTGTGCGTTTGTTCGAGCCGAGTCGATTAGTTCGTCCGCTGCCGGCGCACCAGCAGCAACGCGGTTCCCAGCATTGCCAATGCGACCGACCCGATGCCCAAGGCGGAGAACACCGGGACTTGTGGCACCACCTCCTTGGTCGACGGGGCACAGAGCAGATCGGGTCCGAGCAGCTCGATCTGATCCCCCGCCACGAACTGGTTCAAGATCGGGATCAGTCCGGGAGCCTGGCCGATCGGGCTCGTGCCGTAGCAGGTCAGGTGCGTGACCGGGTCGTCGATCCCCTCGCCGTTCTTGTCAGCAGGAGTACAGAAGAGCTTGGGGTCGAGAACGAGGGCCGTGCGCGCCTGGAACTGGTCCAGGAGAGTGACCCCGATGTCGAGCGGCGCTCCCGTCGCCTCATAGCACTTGTAGTGGTCGACATCGACGAGGCCGGGGGAGATCAGCTTCTCGGTCGGGACGCATAGACTTTTCGGCACGCCCAGCGTCAGCGGCTGCGCGCCGAACTGGTTCGTCGAGATTACGGGCGGGCCCGCGACACCGTCGGTGATCTGGTAGCACGTCAGGTGGCTGATCGGGTCGACGAGACCTTCGTCGTTCTTGTCCACGGGAACCATGAAGCGGATCGCTTCCCCGAGGTCGGTCACCTGGGTACCGAACTGATCCTCGATCTGCACGATGGGTCCGTCGACGCCGACGCCTGGTAGCGTCGGGTAGCTCTGAAAATGGTCGGTCCCCGACGGAACGACCTGCTTCGTCGACGGAGCGCACATCATGTCGGTCTCCAGCAGCTCGAGCACGTCCGCGGCAGCTGTGAATTGATTCAGGATGGGGATGGGCCCCGGGGCGACGCCCGGTGGCGTGGTGTCGTAACACGTCAAGTGCGTGACGGGGTCGAGGATGGGTTCTCCGTTCTTCGAGGCCGGGGTGCAGAAGAGTATGGGATTCAAGACGATTGCGGCGGTCGAACCGAACTGATCCTGGAGAGACACACCGATGTCGACCGGAGCACCCGTCGCGACGTAGCACTTGTAGTGATCGATGTTGACCGGCCCCGGCGTAATCAGCTTCTCCGTCGGGACGCAGAGGGTGTCGGGCGCGCCCAGAGTCAGCGACTGTGCACCGAATTGGTTCGTCGAGATCACTGCGGGGCCGGCGACACCGTCGACGATCTGATAGCAGGTGAGGTGACTGAAGAAATCGGCGAGGCCTTCCTGGTTCTTGTCGGCGGGGACCATGAAGCGGACCACCCCTCCGAGGTCGGTCGTCTGCGAGCCGAACTGATCGTCGATCTGAACGATTGGCCCGTCGATTCCGAAGCCGGCGGAGTTCGGATAAACGCGAAAGTGATCCACCGCGGTCGCGTGCGTTGCACCGACAAGCAGCCAGATCGCAGCGACGCCCGCCACGGCGGTGCGGATCGGAGTTCGAGGACGGAAGGGAAGCTGGAATAAGTTCGTCATTCTGACGGACCTCCTTTGATCTCCTAATCATTTATGTTCCTAACCGGAAGCGGAATCAAGCTATTTCTCCGCAAATATCACAAGAGAGCACGCGAAACGTGTGTTCTCGATAATGAAACACGGATACGGATCGGTTGACCACGATCGTGGTCGGTTCGAGGCTGTTAGGCCAGGTGCAGCACGTCTTTCACGAGTTTCCAGGTCTGCGGGTCATGCTGTTTCGTCAGGAAGAGCGCGATACCGCCGGCCGCCAGCAGGTTCGCCAGGGCGACGCGTGCGATTCCAAGGACAGCCATCACGCCCGGCATGGCGACCAGGGTGGTGATAAAGAAGCCCCACTCGAAGAAAGCGAAGAGGCCCAGCATTACGCCGAAGGGATTCTTCGAATGCAGCTCCGTTTCGCGTACGGCAAAGGCGACGAGACAGCCGAGAATCCCAAAGCTCGAGATATGGACAAGGCTGTAGAGCCCGACCATATCGAGGCTGACGCGGGTGACTTCAGACGCCGTGGCTCCCTGGAAGAGGACGGTCCCCATCAGCGAAGGCGTGAAGAGCGGTCGCCCCAGCAAGGTATCCAACGCCAGAAAGAAGAGCGCGACGATGGATCCGCCGATCGCGCCGGCGTAGACGGCGTCGTACGCGAAATCGCCCCAGGTGTGTTGGTAATCGTCAGGAAGGCTGGCCATGGGGACCTCCGTTTCGCCAACTGCGGTGGAATTGGCGCCGGAGATCCCGCGCGGGGAAACCCGACGCGACACCGAGAGTTTACGGCCATTCCCGAGGTCGGGGCAACCGGCAACGAACACTGACGAATTGAGCCGCCGGCGCGTCAGAACCCGTTCGGCCGAATCATCGCGTCCGAACCGCCATCGACGAAGAGGACGCTCCCGACGCAGAAGTCCGCGTCGTCGCCGAGCAGGAACAGCACGCCCTTGGCGATCTGCTCGGGCTTGGCAAAGTGACCGATCGGCACCTCGAAGGCGCGAATCGCGGGGCCGTAGACCTCGTCTTCGAGGCCGGCATCGAGCAGCGGCGTCTGGGTGGTGCCGGGCGCAACCGCGTTGACCCGGAGCCCTTCGCGCGCCCACTCGGGCGCGAGCTGACGCATCCACCGACAGAGCGCCGCCTTCGAGCCCGCGTAGGCTTGAAATCCGTTGAGCTCGAGAATCCGGGCGTTCGCTTTCTCCTCGTCGTTTTCGCCCACCATCGCGTCGAGCAGCGCTTCGTCCAGCCCGGGCATCGGAGCCGAGTTGGAGGCGATCAGTACGCTCGTCCCCGACTTCTTCGCGAGCAGCTCCTTGAAGGCTTCGGTCAGCTTCCGCACGTGGAAGAAGTTCAAGGAGACGATCGTCTGGATGTTCTCGAACTGCGGGCCGAGTCCCGCGCACGGAATCCAGCCATCGATTCCATCGGCGTGCGCTGTCTTCACCGCGTCGATCGCCGTCCGGCGGCCCGCCTCGGTCGCGAGGTCGACCTCGATGTCCGCATCGCGGATGTCGATGTTGACGACGCGGTCTCCGCGAGCCTGTAGGGCCTCCCGGACGGCCGCGCCGATCCCCGTGGTGGCGCCGGTCATCACATACGTCTTCATACACTTTCCTCTTCTTGCCAGGGGCCGAGTCGGCGTCGCGTTCCGTCGGGCAGGTGACTGAGCGCTCGGAGTCAGCCGTGAAAGATCTGGATGGTCATGTCGCAGACGCGCTCGCGGATGCGCCAACCTGCCTCGGTGCGCACGAGTTCGTCTTCGTAGTAGCCGGCGTTGGTCAGGAAGAGGCCCGATCCGTCCTTCTGCTTCCGGCCCATCGGCGCATTGAAGCAACAGCTGCTCTTCGCTGTGTCGCCGTCGATCTCGATGATCTCGTTGGTGATCAAGTGCAGATTCATCGGCCACGGCTCGAGGGACTGGTCGAGCCACTCGAGCATCGGCCGCACCGGGCCCTTGGTGCCACCGCTTCCCACGCTCGTGTAGTCGATCGTCGCGTCTTCGGTGAAGACCTCGGGGATCAGCTCCCAGCGCCGTCGATCGACCATGATCGAGTAGCGGTAGAGGACTTCCTTGATATCGTCTTTCTCAGAGCTCGCCGCCATGGAGCCTCCGGAGTTCGCTCTCCGCCAGCGCAGGCTCGAGCCGCGATACCATACCCCGTCCTTCGAGAACCACACAGGAACGACCCGTCATGAACCAGGTGAACGTCAACGGCGGTGCGATAGCGCTCGGTCACCACGGCTTCTGCCTGTACCAGCGACCGGGCGCGTGTCATTCCCACCCCGACTACAGCATCAACGACGTCATCGCCGAGCGGCGGGAATAGCGCGGGGTGCAGCCCGTGACGACGACTTGTGTCACCATGAGGCCATGTCTTCCGGAGAGTCCGAACCGTCGGACGGTGCAGCCGTCCGGTTCCCGCCGCCATTCGTGCCGCTGATCGCGCTGGCGCTCGCTGCGCTGGTGCATTGGCTGGTGTGGCCGCTTCCACTTCCCGTTGCGGGTGCGCTCCGCTACGGGATCGCTGCGCTGCTCATCGCCGTGAGCCTCGCGCTGATGGCTGCTGCGTTCGGGCTGTTCCGCCGCACTGGGCAGGACCCGGAACCGTGGAAGAGCACACCTGAAATCATCTCCACGGGCATCTACCGCTTCACGCGCAATCCCATGTACGTCTCGCTGGGACTGCTCCAGGCCGGGATCGGCGTGGCCCTCGCCAACGGCTGGGTGGTGGTGGGGGTCCCCGCGGTGTGGGGGGTGATCTACTGGATCGCGATCCGCCACGAGGAGGCCTACCTCGAGCGGAAGTTCGGGAGCACGTACACCGACTACAAGGCCTCGGTGCGGCGCTGGCTCTGACCTGCGACCAGCGACTCGAGCACCACCCGGTGACGGTCCATCGTGCAGCGGAACGCGACGGAGCTGCGAGTGGTGGACGCGTACGGGTCCATGGCGCGAAGATCTCCTATTTCACGGGAAAGCTCGAGTCCTACCTGCGGTACCGGGAGATCCCCTACGACTTCGTTCCGAGCCGTCCCGATCAGTTGCGCAAGCGCGCCGGTGCCGCACAGCTTCCCGCCGTCGCGCTTCCCGATGGCCGCTTCATCACGGACACGACTCCGATCATCAGCTGGTTCGAGCAGCAACATCCCGCCTCGCCGGTGGTGCCCGAAGATCCCCTGCAGGCATTTACATGCCGGCTCATCGAAGATTACGCAGACGAGTGGCTCTGGCGCCCGGCGATGCACTACCGCTGGAGCTACGACGTCGACAAGTACCTGCTCTCGCGCGAGATCGTCCGCGAGCTCACCACGGGTATTCCCGTGCCGGCGGTTTTCAAGAGATTCATGATCCGGCAGCGCCAGCTTCGTGTCTTCGTCACGGGCGACGGTGTGAACCCGGCGACACGCCCGCACGTCGAAGGAAGCTACCTGTGCGCCCTCGACCTGCTTTCCAGCATCTTCGAGCGACGTCCCTTCGTGTTGGGGGCCCGCCCAACCCTCGCAGACATCGGCCTGATGGGACCGATGCTTCGACACTTTTCACACGACCCCACCCCGGCCGCGATCATGCAGGAGCGAGCCCCCGCGGTCTGGGAGTGGGTCGCGCGCATGTGGAATGCGAAGGCGAGCAAGCTGAGCGGTGGCGCGCTGGTCCCGGGCGTGCCGAGCGACCTCGAGCCGCTGCTCGCGGAGATCGGGGAGACGCACCTCGAGTACCTGTCCGCCAACGCAATTGCCTGGCAGGGCGGCGACGGCCGCTTCGACGTGACCATCCAGGGAACCGCCTATCGCCGCGTCCCCGCGTCGCGGTATCGCGTCTGGTGCCTCGAGGAGCTCCGCAAGCGATTCGCGGATCTGCCGGAGACCGCGGCCTCGGAAGCGCGCGGGCTCCTCCAGAAGAATCGATGCTGGGAGCCACTGTGGCGGCCCGCTGACCTCGCCTCCGGTCACGACCCCGACCGGCGCGCACCCTTCGTCGACGGGCTCGAGGTTCTCACCGCGCGCGGGGCACGCGCGCGCCGGGACTGATCGACTCAGTGACCCACGAACTCGCTTGCCCGTTGTGAGAAATGACACCACCCGAGGAATCTCGGGGAAGGTCGATCCGCAGCTCGCCCGCAAGGCGAGACGCATCCGCAGCACGCTGGAGCGACTCTATCCAGACATCGAGGTGCCCGGCCCACATCCTCGACCCTATCAGCTTCTGGTCTCCGTCGTCCTCTCGGCTCAGTGTACGGACGAACGGGTGGCGGCCGTCCGGCCCGCGCTCTTCGCAAGGGCGGCGACTCCTCGGGCGATGGCAAAGCTCCCCATCCGCGAGATCGAGAAGATCATCCGACCACTGGGCCTGTCCGACCGCAAGTCCAACGCGATCTCGACGCTCTCGAGACTCCTGCTCGAACGCCATGGCGGTCGCGTGCCCCGCAGCTACCGCGAACTCGAGGCGCTGCCCGGCGTGGGGCACAAGTCGGCCGGAATCATGCTGAGCCAGGGCTTCGGACTCGACGCCTTCCCCATCGACACGCACATTCACCGACTGGCAGCGCGCTGGGGACTCAGCTCGGGAAAGAACGTGCGCCAGACCGAACGCGATCTGACCGGCCTCTACCCGCCATCCGCCTGGAACCGGCTCCACCTGCAGATCATCTACTTCGGCCGCGAGCACTGTCCGGCCCGTGGGCACGACCCGTCACGCTGCCCCATCTGCTGCTGGGCAGGGAGTTCGAGTGCACCGAGTGGGGACTCCACCCGTCGCCGCATTCGGAAAACGGAGTGAAGTAGGTGCTGGCATCGCAACGTTCGTGGTGAGCCGGATGTTCCAAACGGTGATGTCGGCCATGATCCGGCCCTCCAGAACGCGCGTTCCGATGGACAGCACGAACCCGGGCGGGCGCTGGGCTTGCACCGTGGACAACGGGCACCCGGTTGGCCGAGAATCGAGGCATGAGTTCTCCCTTCGATTCAACGACGCTTCACGCGAATGGCCTCGAATTCTCCGCACTCGCACAGGGCAACGGGCCCGTCGTGCTTTGCCTGCACGGCTTCCCGGACAACCAGCGGTCCTTCCGACTGCAGCTGCCGGCGCTGGCCGACGCCGGCTATCGCGCGCTGGCCCCAACGTTGCGGGGCTACGAGCCTTCCTCCCAGCCCGACGAAGGCGACTACCACATCGTTCGCATGGCCGAGGATGTCATCGGCTGGATCGACGACCTCGCAGAGGAGCGTGTCCACCTCGTGGGCCACGACTGGGGGGCGGTGATCGGCTACGCGGCAGCGGCCCTCGCCCCCGAGCGCTTCCACTCGCTCACGACACTCGCGATCCCGCATCCCGGCGGGCTGCAGGCTGCGCTCCCGAAAGTGCCGAGCCAGCTGCGCAACTCCTGGTACATGCTGTTCTTCCAGCTGCGCGGCATCGCGGATTACGCCGTCGAAAGGAACGACTGGGCACTCATCGAGAAGCTCTGGCGCGACTGGTCACCGGGCTGGTCACCACCGCCCGACGAGCTCACGGCCGTCAAACAGACACTCGCACTGCCCGGCGTGAAGCAGGCCGCGCTCGGCTACTACCGCGCGATGTTCGGCATTCGCGGCGATGCCGCGAAGGAGTCGCGCCGTCTCCTGGAATCGAAGATCGCAGTACCCACGCTCGCGCTCACCGGTGCGCTCGATGGTTGCATGGACACGCGGCTCCACGACCTCGCCATGCGGGCCGACGATTTCCCGAACGGAATGCGGGTCGAGCGCATCGACGGCGCCGGCCATTTCCTCCACCAGGAGAAGCCGTCGGAGGTGAATCCGATCCTGCTCGAGTGGCTGGGGAGCGCGGGCTGCGAGCGGTAACGTCGACTTCGTTCAGGAGCTGCGAAGGATGCGTCCCGCGCATTCCCCCTGGTGCTCGCCATCCTTCATGAAAATCTTGCCGTTGACCAGCGTGTAGTTGAATCCCGAAGCGCGCTGAATGAAGCGATGGGCTCCCGCGGGCAGGTCGTCCGTGTACTCCGGGGGGTGAACCTTCAGCTCGTCGAGATCGATCACGTTGATGTCCGCGAAGGCCCCGGGGCGCAGGACACCGCGGTCCTCGATGCCCAGGAATTCTGCGGGCTCGCCGGTGAGCTTGCGAATCCCCGCTCCGAGGGACATGAGCTTCCGTTCCTGAATCCAGTAGCGCAGGAAGAAGGTCGAGAAGCTGGTGTCGCAGATCTGGCCGACGTGGGCGCCTGAATCCGCCAGGCCGAGCAGCATGTTGGGATCACTGAGAAGTTCTCCCACGACCTCGATGTCGTAGTTGGCGAAGGGGAAGATGAAATACGCTTCCCCGTCGGCTTCGAGCACCATGTCGATGAAGGTATCCGCAGGAGTCGTGCCGCGTTCCTTGGCGATGGCCCACAAGCTGTTCTCCTGGGAGAAGTCATAGCGGGCGTTGCCATCCTCGACGACCAGGTGATAGATCATCTGCAGCTGGGCTTCAGTGGCGGCCTCGTTACCACCGCGCACGAGTTGCGCGCGGCGCTCCGGGTCGCGCAGGGCCTCGAGCCGCTCGCTGATCGACAAGTCCTTGAGGGCCAGCCAGGCCAGGCTCTGGTCGAACGGCGTGATGTTGGGCAGCCCGACGACGACACCGATGGCGCGCACCTCGGTCTGCGGTGCGAGCTTCGCCCCTTCGGCGTTGGCCTTGGCGATCTGATCCACCAGCTCGCGCCAGAGTCCCGGATTGTCGCGATTCTGTACCACCGCGAAAGTGAAGGAACAGCCGGTTTCGAGGGAGATCCGCTTCATCATCTCCACTTCTTTGCCGTGCGGCTCCGCGTCACCGATCTCGATCGGCGGAACCCAGCCGTAGATACCGTGTCCCGCCTCCTGGATCACCTTTCCAAATGCCATCAGCTCATCGAGCTGCGCGAAGGTGCCCGGCACGTGGCGGCCATCGGAGGTGGTATGGAGGAAGGAACGGGAAGTCGAAAACCCGAATGCACCGTCGTCCATGGCGCTCTTCACCGAGCCGCACATGGCTTCCAGCTCTTCGGCGCTGGGTTCCGCCCCTTCTTCCATGCTGCGCTCGCCCATCGCCTGGTAACGCACCGCGGTGTGGCCGACCAGGGATGCGACGTTGATTCCCATCGGAAGCGAATCGAGCGTGTCGAGATAGTCGCCGAAGCTGCCACCTGCGAAACGGTTGCCGGCGAGGATGGCTTCAGCCGGGATGTCCTCTACGGATTCGAGCAGCTTGACGAGAAACTCGGCCTCCTCGGGCCGCACGGGTGCCAGGCTCAGACCGCAGTTGCCGTTCAGCATCGTGGTGATGCCGTGCCAGCAGGGAGAAGACGCGATGGGATCCCACATCACCTGAGCATCCATGTGGGCGTGGATGTCGATGAAGCCCGGGCAGACCAGCTTGCCTTCGGCGTCGATCGTCGTCTTCGCTTCGCCGCTGATCTCACCGACCTCGACGATGCGGTCACCCTGGATCGCCACGTCGGCTCGCCGGGGCTCACTCCCCGTGCCGTCCACTACCTCACCACCTCGGATCACCAAGTCGTACGCCATCGATGCCTCCTCACTTCGCGAATTCGAATCGACGATCCCCAAGGATGACCTCTCCAGCAGATCACTCAATGGTCTCATCAAAATTATAACTTGTTATAGCTTATGTTCTTGTACTTGATACAGTAGAATCAGTCAAGCGATGACGGCGGTCCGCAGATCGGGGTGAGGGCAACGGAAGAGAGCTTGCGGCCAGTGCCCGGTGATCGGCAAAACTCGTCTCAAGTCATTGTAAATAAAGGGATTTCCGTGGCTTCAAGCGATCAGATGCTGCACCTGGCGCGGCGCATGACCCCGGCCCAGGCCGAGCGTCGCGAGCGACTCCGCGAGGCGGCCCGAGGTCTTGCCTGCGAGGGAGGCTATGCGGCCGTCACCATTCGCTCCGTCGCCGAACGCGCGGGGATGAGCCTGGCGACGGTGTATCGCTACTTCTCCTCGAAGGACCATCTGATTGCCGAGGTTCACGCGTACGAGAGCCGGAACCTCGCGGGCGAACTCGCAGCTCACGCTCCCCGCGGTGCGACGAAGGCCGAGCGAGCCGAGGACGTGTTCTCCCGCATGCTGGACGAAGTCGTCGCGAACCTCAACCTGTCCGCGGCCGCGGTCGCCGCGGTGACTTCCGGCGATCCGGCCGCCAACGGTCCCGAGTACTGGCAAGAGCTCGTGATGATCCCGTACCTGGACGCCGCACTGGGGGACGAGAGCGCGGAGAATCGAGAAGAACTCGCCGAGATTCTCGGCCACCTGCTCTTCTCCCTGATGATCGGCTTGACGGTCGGGCGTCTGGAACTCGACAAAGCCAAGGAGATCATGGGCCGCACGCTTCGCCTCGTGCTGCGCGAGGACTGAGACACGCATCTTCTCGCCACTGTCATGGAGTAATTGGTGCGATTCCGAGTATGCGCTCGTAATGTTCGGCACTCGCCTCGCACGAGTAGCGCGCCGCCGCCTCGCGCAACAGAGAGCCATCCGTCGGATCGTCGAGGAGCTCGCTGATGGCTCGACTCAGTGCTTCGCTGTCGCCGACCGGAACCAGCTTTCCGTAGCGGGCGTCGTTGAGGATTTCGGCCGGTCCACTCGGACAGTCGGTGCTCACCACCGGGCAGCCGCAGGCCATGGCTTCGACCAGCGCATTGGGCGATCCCTCCCACGCCGAGGCGAGAACGAACACGGAGGCGCGCGCCATGAAGCCGTAGGGGTTCTCGGCGAAGCCGTGGAAATCGACGAGCTCGCCCAGTTCCAACTCGTTTGCGAGAGCGATCAGCGATTCACGTTCCGGCCCCGACCCCAGAATCAACAAACGGATCGGTCGCGACCTGCGAACGAGGTCTACTGCTCTCAGCAGCGTCGGGTAGTCCTTCTGGGTCGTCAGCCGTCCTACCGCCAGGACGACCGGCGGACCACCTGTCGCTAACCATGGGTGATCGATGGATTCCGCCGCCCGCGACGCCAGCTCCGCGGTAACGACCGGGTTCTTGACGGCGACGATCTTCTCACGCGACATGTCGATCAGATCCGAAAGGTCGTCCGCCACGCCCTCCGAGACACCCACGCAAGCGTCAGCCAGCGGATAGAAGTGGCGCGCCAGGTCACCCCGCTTCACGAAACACCGATCGGCGTTGGCCGCCGCCCTGGAAAGATGATTTCGCTCACTCACGACGATCCGGGTCGCCGTGTTGGAGAGGAGTTTTCCCACCACCGCGACGACGTTCGCCCGCGTCAACGCCGACAGCAGGGCGGTCGGCTGCTGATCGCGAAGGTATTCGGTCAGTGCGGGGATCATTCGCAGCAGGCGCCGCCCGTAACGCGAGAAGAAGAGCGGGAAGAGCCACCGCCAGTGGCCCGGAAGGCGCAGGAACGAGCGTAGGGCAGCGAAGGTCGTGCGCGAGCGCAATTCGAGGAGTGGGAGGTCGGCCGGAATCTGCTCGCGAACGGAATCGCCCGCGGGCTGCAGCAACACCAGGCGCAGGCTCGCCGGAACCAGGTGGAAGTATCTTCCGGACGCTCTTCCGACGACGAGGTCGACTCGATGTCCGCAATCGGCCAGCGCTGCCCCGAGCTGGATCATCATGCGCTCGGCTCCGCCACCCTTGAGCGTCGGAACGAAAAGGGCGACCGGTCGGGCCTCGTTCACGCCTCGATCCCGTCGAGCATGGTCTTCGCCCGGGCGCGCCAGGTGTGGTTCGCGCGAAAGGCCTCTCTCGCGGCCTGCCCCAATGCCTCTCGCAGCGTTGGTTGATCTCGCAGCTCTTCCAGTGCATCGACCCAGCTCGTCGTGTCGTCCGCGGGGCACAGCCGCGCATTCACCCGATCTGTCAGGATCTCCCGAATGGCCGGAAGATCCGAAGCCAGGATGGCCTTCCCGGCCGCCATGTATTCGAAGATCTTGATCGGCGACATCGATCGGGCGTCGATGGTGCCGCCGCTTTCCGAGGTGATCTCGAGTTGATAGGGAGCCAGAAGAACGTCCATCGATTGTCGGTATCGGCCGGTTTCGGCGTGAGGGCGGTAACCGTGGAAGAAGAGATTTTCGCAGCCCTCCATTTTTCGTTCCCAGTCAGCCAGATCCGACTCCGCCCCCCCCACCACGTGAAAGCTCGCCCACGGGCAGCGCGGCGCCATCTCGGCGATCCTCTCCATTCCCTTTCCAGGGTAGAGATGTCCGAGATAGCCCACGCGCAGTCGCTCGGGAGGCGGCAGGTCGAGAGCTTCAATGCTTCCGGGTTCATCAGCGGCGTTGCGGGCGACCACGATGCGGTCTCGCGGAATGCCGAACTCACGGGCGTAGTCTCCTGCCAGCACATCGGTGGTC
>JAFDEI010000067.1 GCA_019310425.1 Deltaproteobacteria bacterium
GAGATGCCCTGCGGAACCATTGGATGCTGGGCGACCAGATGAGGATTATGGCCGTCCATCCCGGATTTGTCGGAGCCCATCGGCGTCCGCGACATCGACTCGACGCCCGCGCCGATCACGAGATCCTGCATTCCCGACATGACACCCATCGCGGCGAAGTTCACGGCCTGTTGGCCCGAGCCGCAGAAACGGTTCAGCGTGACGCCGGTCGCAGTGTCGTGGGGCCAGCCCGCGTCGAGAACCGCCATCCGCGCGATGCAGGCTCCCTGTTCGCCGACCGCTGAAACACAGCCCGCCACCACGTCCTCGACGTCGTGCGTGTTGATGCGGCTGCGATCCTTGACTGCGTTCAAACACTCGACGTCGTGCGTGTTGATGCGGCTGCGATCCTTGACTGCGTTCAAACACTGAGCCAGAAGCTGTTGGGGATGCACCTTCGAGAGCGCCCCCACCTCGGCCTTGCCCTTGCCGCGTGGCGTCCGTACAGCGTCGATGATCCACGCTTCGCCCATCGGGAACTCCCCATACCTTCGTTCGAAATTCCGCACCGCCGCGGCAACCCCGAGGACCGCGGACCGATTTCCGTGGCCGGCTAGTCTACCAGCCAGACATTGTGAGCGCCCTTGCAGCCGTCCCGGCCGAGGCGCCGTGCGAATCTCACGAAAGACTGCGGGTCACGAACCAGAAGAGCCCGAGGCCGCAGACGGCGGCCGATCCGACCTCCACGACGAGGCTCTCCACGCCAGAACCGAAGCTTCGTGCGACGAGGCGCAGAACCGGCCACGCGACGGCAACCACCGCGAGCTGCCCGAGTTCGACTCCGAGGTTGAATCCGAGCAGTGCGGGAACGAGCCGGTCACTCGGCAGCGCCATCTCGGCGAGAACGCCCGCGAAGCCGAAGCCGTGAATCAACCCGAAGGCAAACGCGACCGCGGTGCGCAGGCGAGCCGGCCGTTCCGCAGCACCGAGCAACGCAAAATGGCAGGCGGTAAAGAGCCCGAGCCCAACGAACACACCACGCGGAACCACTCCGAAACCCGCAATCGCGAACACCACCAGTGAACCGATCGCGATCCAGGGAATTATCCGCCCGCGCCCCGAGAGGATCCAGCTGTTCTCGACTGCGACGAGTGTAATCGAAAACCCGATCAGGGCTTCGACGACGCGCCCGTCCGGGTGCACCACCCCGAGCACCGCGAGACCGAGCGTCACGCTGTGCGCCACCGTGAAACCGGTTACGAGCGCGGCAACCTCGCGCACGGTCGCTGCCAGCAGCAACAGAGCCAGCACGAAGGCCAGATGATCCCAGCCCGACAGGATGTGTTCGACGCCCAGCCCGAGGTAGCTCCCGAACGAACTACCGACGACGTTCGGTGCGGCGGAAATCGGCTCATCCTTGATCAGCCAGCTCGGCTCCGCCTCGGACAACACGCGCTCGACGCCGTGCTCGCCGACGACGCGCGCGAAATGCAGATGCGACGGCGCGACATCGAGCAACAAGCGGCTGGTGATCGTACGGTCACCACGCTGCGGACACTCGAGCCGCCAGCCGAACACCACCCAACCAGTTTCCGCGGGCAGCGCGACGGGATCCCCCGGGGCCCCACACGGCCGATCTCCGGATCGCAGCTGCAGCGTCAGGACCAACAGACGCCCTACTTCATCCGACTGTTGCTGCGATGTGGTCGGATCGAGCGCAAGGCGCGTCAGCTCGAGGCGAGAAATCCGGGCCCGAACCTCCGCCCCCGTCTGGTCGAACGCCCAGGTCGAATACGAAACACTGCGGCCATGCGCCGACGCCGATGCGGCGACGAAGAGACACAGCGCGCCCACGATCAGCCCGATGCGGCAAGGAGCGCGACCCGAAGATCGGGTCGCGGGACGACGCGGAAGCTCTGCTCGCGAAGCGCCCATCGCGCGGCGAGGCCTCACTCGATCCGGTCCGACAGCTCGAGCGCAGCACTCTCGCGAAGACGATCGAGTAGACTGCGCACCGCATCGTCGCCGGCCCGGCGCTTCATCTCGGCGCGCACCTCGTTCGCTATGACCTCGATCGCCGGAGCCACCGACAGCTCTCGATCGACCAGCAAGAAGACTCGGACCGCGCTTTCGGAAACCAGCGGATCACTCACATCACCGACGACGAGCCGATCGATGACGCGGAGGGCCGAGGGCCCCACGTACTCCCGAAGTTTGGCGGGCGGCAACATCCCGTCCGGTACGGGCGCCACCGGACGGTCCCCGATCGCCTGCGCGACGACGTCGAAAGCCTCCCCTGCGCGCAGCCGCTCCACCGCGGCCTCCGCCCGAGCGAGCGCCTCGGCGGCCGTTCGGTCGGGTGCCGCGCGAATCCACAGACTGCGGACCCGCAGGCGGCCCGGCGATCGGAAGAAAGGCTCGTTCTCGCGATAGAACTCGAGCACTTCGTCGTCCGAAGGCGTGGTTCCGTCGACCGATGCCACCTGCGATGCGAGCACCGCAGACACCAGATCCGAGCGGACTCGACGATCACGTTCGGCGAGACCGAGCGCGAGTCCGTATTGCACCAGCAGTTCTTCGTCGATCAGCCGATCGAGGACATGCCGGCGATCGGCCGAGGTGAGCGCCGTTCGACGATCGGATGCCATCGCCGCGACCGCGCGCTCGAACTGACTCTCCCGAATCACTGTGCTGTTGACCCGAGCCAGCGCTCCCTCCGGTAACCCCACAGTTCCGCTCGGCGAAAGCAGGCTTGCGACCGCAAGCGCGATGCCGACCACCGCTCCGAGACCGAGCAACGCGATCGGTCGGCGCCCACCGTGCCGTGCGACGGTTGCGTCGCTCATCGTTCGACTTCCGCGGCGGCTGCGCGATCGGGGCCGAAATCATCGATGCGGCGCTGTACTCGCATCCGCGCTTCAGCCGTTCGACCGTTCGGACGCGGGCAGCGGCCGACGCGTGATCAGGAATTCCTCGACCGGCCGGCCTCCGATGAGGTGTTCCTGGATGATCCGCTCGAGGACCTCGGGCGTGCAGGAGTGGTACCAGGTCCCTTCCGGGTATACGACCGCAACCGGCCCCTGCAGGCAGACCCGGAGACAATTCGCCTTGGTCCGGAAGACGCCGCCCTCTTTCCCCAGATTCAACTCTGCCAGCCGTTCCTTCAGGAAGCGCCATGACTCGAGACTTGCGCCTCGCTCGGAGCACTTCGGGTCGGTCTGGTCACAACACAGGAAGATGTGGCGCTCGATGCGATCGATCCCGAGCCCCTTCACCGTGGCTTGCAGTCGATCGATCATCGACTGCGCAGGCTCCCCTGCCCACCAGGATCTTCCGCCGACCCCTTGTCCGCCATGGATTCCCCCAGCGAGCCAAGACGCTCGGCCACAGAGTTTTCGCTCACGGACGAAGCTTCCAATGCATAGATCCGATCCGCAACCTCGAGCAAGGCGGGTTGATGCGAAATCGCGAGCACCGTCGTCTTCCCGCGGAGCTCCTTGATAGTGTCCCAGATCGCGGCTTCGCTCTTCGGGTCGAGCGCAGCCGTGGCTTCGTCGAGGATGAGCAGCCGAGGTCGTTTCAGTATCGCGCGCGCGATCACGATGCGCTGCCGCTGACCGCCCGAAAGCGCCAGGCCGCGCTCACCGACGACGGTGTCGAGTCCGTCGGACATCTCCGAGACGAAGGCCCAGGCGTGCGCATCCTTCAACGCCTGAACGATCTGGTCGCGCGAGACCGCCGGATCGCCAAGACCGACGTTCATCGCGACCGTATCGTGCAACAAGAACATCTCCTGCGGGACGTAGCCTATGTGTGCCCGCCAGTCGGCGAGATCGACATCCTCGAGCGAAGTCCCGTCGAGCACGACCGCGCCTGCCCGCGGTTTCACGAGGCCGACCACCAAGTCGACGATCGAGGTCTTGCCCGCTCCGGAGGGCCCCGTCAGCGCGGTAATGCGACCGGCCGGGATTTCGAGTGAGAAATCCTCGAACAGCGGAACATCGCCGTACCCGAATGTCACCGAACGCAGCTCGATCGCGCGATCGAGGCGCGCGGGCGCACCACCGTGCCACGACTCCTTCGCGTGCTCCGCTTCGACGATGGTTCGCATCAGCGCGTGATAAGCGCTCTCTTGGACCGCGACGCGCTGGTAACGGCGCTGCGCGCGGTTGAGCGCGTCGAGGGTGCGCGCAACGGCCAACGTCATCACGCTCATCGACGCAAGGTTGAAGCCCAACCGCAACATCGCGAACAGTCCGAGGCACAGCATCCCGACCATGATCGGTTCCTGTAGCGCTGCGATTGCTTCACGCGACAGAATCTGCCTTCGCGTGGCCCGCTCCAGCGCCCGCGTGCCCTCCTCGAGCAGAGGGCCGACGCAATCTTCGCGCGCCATCGCCTTGAGGGGCTTCACACCCTGGAGGATGTCGGTGAGCGAACCAAGCACGCTCCGGAACAGCCTCGTCTGCTTGACACCGGACCGGCGGCCGATCCGGACCAGTGGCCCGAGCCCTGCGACCACGACGATCCCGACGGCCACCGCGAAGAGCGTGACCTTCCAAGAGATCGCGAACGCGATCCCCATATAGACGACCACCTGAAACCCGAGCATCACCACCCAGGTGGCGTTCAGATAGCCGCGCGCCGCGCGCGTCGTTTCAGTCGCGTAGGCATTTGCGAACGACCCGACGCGCTGCGCAACCAGGTAGCTCCAGCTGGTTGCGAGCAATGAGCGAATCAGCCGCAGGCGCAGCTCACGCGCAACGCGGGCGACCGTGTATCCGATTTCCCGCCTGGCGAACAGAATCAAGACACCACGCAGCGCGAATCCCGCGGGCACCACGAGCAGCAGCGTCCCGAGTGTCGGCTCGAGCCCAAGCCACTGGAGCGCCTCGATCGCGCGTGCTTCGAGCCCGTCGGGCTCCGGCGCGAGTCCATCCCCGGCCCCAGCCGGGCCCGCCAGAGCCGAGACCAGCGGCAACAGGGCCGAAAACGCGACGGCCTCGGCCGCAGCCGCGACCAGCAGGCACGACATCATCAACAGGCTGTGCCACGGGTGGGCGCGCGAAAAATCCAGCAGCAGCCTCATGCCGTGGCCGATGGGCGCGCCAGATCCGTCGCGTTTCGGTGCCATTTCCGGTCGTGGCACCGAAAGGCCCGGGCAACGCGACCAGAGTCGAATTCCGATCTGACCAGCTGACTGACGAAACCACGCAGCATCGATCGAAGTCGCCCCCCGGCTCGTCGCCCCGCCTGGAACGGCGCGCAGTCGCGATCATAGTCCGCATCGCGGGGCAGGCGGAGGGCTTGGGTTCGCACCCTCTCCAGGTCGCGCGGGATCCGCTATCGGTATGCGATGAACGCGCGAGACGTCTACTTTGGGGGACCGGATCGTCCCCCGGGATGCTTGCGCGACCTGCTCGCCGAACACATCGACGCGGTCCCGAACGGCGGCTCGATCGACTGGGTGACCTACTACTTTCGCGACCGGCGCCTCGCGGAAGGGCTCCTACGGGCGCGCGAACGTGGCGTGAGGGTTCGCGTCACCCTCGACGGATCCCCGCGTACGCCACGCGTGAACGACCGGATGATCGAGCTGCTCGGGGAGGGACTCGCTGGAGATCTGCGGGTGGTGAGATCCATCAGCGACGACTGGTCCTTGGGCAGGAGACTCCGGTCGAGACTTCATGAAAAGCTTTACATTTTCTCCGGCCCCGAACCGACCGCATTCATCGGCTCTTTCAATCCCTCCGGCGACGAGCCTGAGCTCGAACCGGACCTCATCCGCGAGATCGGCGACCAGGACCGCGGGCACAACCTGCTGGTCGCATTGCGCGACCCGAAACTGGTCGCTTCGCTCACCGAACACGCTCGCGCGCTCCACGCGAACCGGAATTCTGTACTCGATCGTTTCCGGCCCAGCGCGAGCCGGGTGCTTCGGAGCGAGGGCCTGAGCCTCCATTTTCTGCCGCACTGGCGCGCCCACCCGATCGACGTTCAGCTCGAGCGCTGCGGGGCCGGCAACCGCGTCCGAATTGCGGCCTCGCATCTGAGCGGCAAGACGTCGGTCCGAGTCCTGATGGCGCTCGCCGAGCGCGGCGCTGCAATCGAGATCCTCGCAGGCGCCACCGTGCGTCGCGTTCCACCCGAAGTCGAGGAAGAACTCCGGACCGCCGGTGTCTCATTCGAACGGCTGGTCCACTCCGAGGGGTTCCCCATGCACGCGAAGTTCGCGCTGATCGACGGGCGCGGTGATCACTGCGTGGTATTCGGTAGCTTCAACTGGACCCAGCGATCACGCCACCTGAACCGCGAAATCGCTGCAATCGCGACGGATCCGGAGTTCTTTTCTGCGTTCGCGGAACGCTGGGACGCGATTCGGCGATCCTCGCTCACACCCGCGCTGAGCGACACCGGCCCGCTCAGCGCGAAATCGTGAACAGGTGTTCGGCGTGTGTTTCGACGCGCAGGCAGTCGAACCGCCCGAGCAGACTGCCGAAGCGCGCGATCTTGTGCTGAAGTTCGGCCGCGTCCACGCCCGGGAAACGATGACGGTGAAACTCGAGGTTGTTGCGGTGGCCCGAGCGGTAGTGATTGAGATGCTTCACGGCCGTCCGGCCGACCAGGTGGGCCCGCGCCATGCGGGAACGAAACGGGTTCGGGGCCGGGCGCGGCCTCGCGTACCCGGCCGCCTCGAGAACGTCGACCACCCGATCCGCTGCCAACCGACCATCGAGCGCCTCGAGGTGCGCCGCGAGAATCGAGCGCACCTCTGGATCGTCGCGAACGCCGAGCTCGCCGCTGAGGATCGAGCGCAACGTCTTTTCGGTGTCCTTGATGTCGGCCGCCTGGTGGCTGAGGGAATTCGGCAACACCATGTCGTATACGGCGTCACGTATCGGCTGGTAGGCAATCGCGGGGATGCCGAGGATCATCGCTTCGATGGCTGTGGTGCAACCGTTGTGGATCAACGCCTCACACGCCATCAGCCACGGGTTGACATTGCCCTCGTTCGCGACTTCGACTCCGTCGAGTCCCGTCGCGATCTCGCGCCACAGGTCGTGACTCTCGGACGGGTGCGGCCGCACCACGATCCGGAGGCCCGGGAATGCCCGGCTCAGCTCGGGAATCAGGTGCTTGAAGTGCTCGAGCACCCGATTCCGGAAGGCCGCCCGCCCGGCCATGAAGGAGTCCCGCGTCGCACGGCGCCGGGCCACGAGGTTCTTCGTCAGCTCGCTCAGATTGTCATGGAAATGGTTCAGACCCGAGAAGTTCGTGTTGATCAGCACGAAACGTCCGAAGCGCGCCCGAATCGCCGCAACATCGCGATCGAAGAACGCGCGAATCTCGGGGCGCATCAGGTCGGTGCGTGGGTTGCCGGTGACGTGGATCGGACAGTCCGGGTAACCCGCGAAGTCTGCGAACACGCGTGCGTCATCCTGCCCCCACGCGAACAGGATCTTCACGCGTTCGAGCGCCTTCGCGGACAAGCGCCGCTGGTAGTAGAACGGGTCGGGAAAGCGAACCAGGCCCTCTTCGTCCCAGGCGACGATCTCATGGCCGAGATCGGAGATGATGCCGAACATGCGATCGCTCGCACGACGCATGCTCTTGGCGACGTAGACGCCCCTCGGAACATCAGCCATCGCGTGATGGACGTACGCGCGCGAACCGAAGAGCACCGAAAAGCCACGCTCGGCCGCGACCGCAGCGAGCAACAGCTTGGCGTCCAGCTCCCGGACCTGGCTCTCTACCGGAATGATCAAGCTCGGCTGTTGCGAAGACATCCCACCCTTCCCGTCAGCGGGGGTTGGTTCGGCGATCGATATGGCGTATTGGGGGGCCGCCTGAGTATACGCCGGAACCGACGTCGGGGTTCCACCCCCTGGGGCAAGTTGGCGATTCGGTGTTCCCGCTGATACATCACCGGGAACACAGTCAAGGCGGCGCCCCCTGAAACCGGAAACCTCGATGACCCAACAACCCAGATCGCTGATCGTTCCGGTGGAAAACCAGGTCCGAGAGCTGGATCCCAAATTGCTGGTCGCATGCGCGGCCGCCGAGCGGGGATTCCGCGTCTTTCTCGGCTCGCGCACTCGGATCGACTTCCGGATCGCGTCGTTCCCGCGCGGGTTCTACCTGGCGAAAGGGATGACTCCCAAGTCGGCGAAGATGTTCCGGATCATGCGCCGAATCGGCCACGAGATCGCCGCACTCGACGAGGAGGGACTCGTCTACCACTCGGCATCGGAATACTACGCACGCCGCGTCTCTGACGAAACGCTGCAGCTCGTCACGACGCTTTTCGCTTGGGGTGACGCCGGGGCCGAACTGCTTCGCGACCGTCTCGCAGGCTCCACGACACCGGTGAGAGTCACCGGCAACCCGCGTATCGACCTGTTGCGGCCAGAGCTGCGCGGCTATTTCGCCGAGGACACCGCGCGGATCCGCGCGCGCCACGGACCGTTCCTACTGATCAACACCAACTTCGGCAAGGTGAACGCCTACTTCCCGAAGATGAACCTGCTGGTCCCAGCGACCCGGCCGGGTCAGCCCGCCGAACTCGGCGCCGCGGGCATCGGTCTGCCGCGTGAATTTGCGGAAGGCCTGGCCGCTCACAAGAGTGCGTTGTTCGATCACTTCCGCGCGATGATCCCGGCGCTGCACTCGGCCTTCCCAGGCCACCGCCTGATCGTCCGGCCGCACCCTTCCGAGAATCGTGCGCCGTGGCAGGCGGTCGTCTCGGACCTCGAGCGGGCCGATGTGATCCACGAGGGGAACGTGATCGCCTGGCTGGAAGCATCAAGTGCGTTGATCCACAACGGCTGCACGACCGGGATCGAGGCATTCTGCCTCGGCAAGCCCGCAATCGCGTACCGGCCCGTGTCGCGCGATCCGTTCGACCTGGAACTGCCGAACTCGCTGAGCCGGCAGTGCTTCGACCTCGACACTCTGAGCGAGGCCGTCGCAAGTGCGCTCGACGAAGATCTCGGCGCCCACCCGAACGAAGCTCAGCGACAGTTGTTCGAGCAGCACATCAGCGCGCACGACGGCGCGTTCGCGGCCGACCGGATCGTCGATGCGCTGGTGGAACGCGCAGCCCTGGGTTCGCCGCTCCCGCCCGCAACCCTGCGGCTGCGCGGTCGGCTCGCTGCTACCACGCGCAGCCTCGTGAAGCGCCACATCAAGGCGCGCATCCCGCAGCACCGAAACAACCCGACCTACCAACGAAACCGTTACCAGGGCGTGTCGGAGCACGAACTCGAAGAGCGGATCGCGCGCCTCGGCGCCTGCCTGAATCGCTTCGAGGGGCTACGGGTGAGGCCGTTCGCAGAGCACATCCACGAGATCCAGGCCGCCCCCCCCGCAGTGAATCCCCCAGCTCACAATTTCGTGTGAGCATCCCAACCCGAGCACAGGTAAGGGCATCGAACGGGGCCCTGTGCAGCGGTCGCGAGCGACCTCGGCTATTTTCGCCGCAACCGCGCAGGCAGGCAGGCGACGGCGGCCTCAGCTTCCGGGGCGAATCGCGACGTGTTGCCGCGATGATCCACGCGGACACCGAGGTAATCGGAGATGTACAAGGTCAAGATTCTGGGTGCCGGTTCGATCGGCAACCACCTCGCCAATGCCTCACGCCGATGCGGCTGGCAGGTAGCGATCTGCGATCTCGACCCGGCGGCCCTCGCGCGCACGCGCAACGAGATCTACCCGAGTCGCTACGGTGCCTGGGACGAAGCCATCGAGCTCTATCCGGTCGGCGACGCGCCTGAATCCGTCTACGACCTGATCGTCATCGGAACCCCGCCGGACGCGCACGTCGACCTCGCGATCGAGGCAATCACGGAAGGCCCACGCGCCGTGCTGATCGAGAAACCGGTGTGCGGTCCCGACCTCGCGCGCGCCCAGGCAATGTTCGACCTCGCAAAGGAACGCGGTGTCCAGGTCTTCGTCGGCTACGACCACGTCGTCGGAGCTTCCGCGGTGCACGCCCTCGAGAAGGCCCGCACACTCGGCCGAATCGAGACCCTCGACGTCGAGTTCCGCGAATACTGGGGGGGGATCTTCGCCGCGCACCCGTGGCTCGACGGCCCCCAGGACAGCTACCTGGGTTTCTGGAAACGCGGCGGCGGCGCCAGTGGCGAACATTCGCACGCGATCAATCTGTGGCAACATTTCGCCCAGGAGCTCGGAGCCGGGCGCGTGGTCGAAGTGAGCGCAACCCTCGAATACGTCAAGACAGACCTCGTCGACTATGACAGCCTGTGCCTGCTCAACCTGCGCAGTGAATCCGGCCTGGTCGGGCGGGTCGTGCAGGACGTCGTCACACAGCCCCCCCGAAAGTGGGCACGCATCCAGGCCGAAGACGGCTACGCGGAACTCTCGATCGGCTTGGAGCCCGGCATCGACCGGGTCGAATCGAAGCTGGGAGAAGCCGACGCCGAGGAGCACGTCGTCGCGAAGACACGACCGGACGACTTCATCGCCGAGCTCGAGCATATCGAGGCCGTGCTCGAAGGGCGCAGCGACTCCAAAGCACTCCACATCGAGCGCGGCCTCGACACCATGCTCGTGGTCGCGGCTGCACACCGTTCGGCCGCCGAGGGGCGCAGCGTCTACATCGATTACAACGCTGAATACACGCCCGCAGCGCTCACGACCCACTAGGCTTTGAAACGCAAGACCAGAAGGTGCGAAGACATGGAATCAACGTTCGATTTTCGGGATCTTTTCGTCCTGGACCTCGCCAATAATCACCAGGGAAGCGTCGATCACGGCAAGAAGATCATTCAGTCCATGTCGGACGTGTGCAGCAAGCACGGGGCCCGCGCCGCGATCAAGTTCCAGTTCCGTCAACTGGACAGCTTCATCCATCCGGACCATCAGCAGGGAAGCGATCTCAAGTACATTCAACGCTTCCAGGGAACGCGCATGGAACGCGCGGCCTTCGACGCGTTGCTCCAGGAGGTCTGGTCGCGCGGCCACCTCGCCGCCTGTACCCCGTTCGACGAGGAGTCGGTCGAAGTCATCGACGAAATGGGATTCGACATTATCAAGGTTGCGAGCTGCTCGGCGAAGGACTGGCCGCTGCTCGAGGCGGTGGCGGCATCCGGGAAGCCGGTGATCTGCTCGACGGGCGGGCTCACGACCTTCGACATCGACAACGTCGTGAGCTTCTTCCAGCACCAAGCGGTCCACTTCGCGCTGATGCACTGCGTTTCGATCTACCCCACGCCGGACGAGAAGCTCGCTCTACAGCAGATCCGGAACCTCGACGAGCGCTACCCCGACACAGTGATCGGCTGGTCGACCCACGAGGACCCGAACGACACCGTCCCGGTCGGCATGGCGATGGCACTCGGAGCACGGATGTTCGAACGGCATGTCGGCATCGCTACCGACGAGGTCGCGCTGAACGCCTATTCATCGAGCCCCGACCGGTTGAACCAATGGATGGCCGCACACGCGCGCGCGAAGATCATGCTCGGCCCGCTGGAGCGTCCGCCGGTCGCCGCCGCCGAACAGGAGGCGATCGATAGCCTGCGACGTGGCGTCTATGCCCGCGAGGCGATCGCCAAGGGCAGCCCGATCTCGCGCGACCAGGTCTTCTTCGCCATGCCGTACATCGACGGCCAGCTCGAAACCGGGCTCTGGAAGGACGGCATACTGGCAACCAAAGACTTCGCGGCGAACGGCCCCCTCGTCCTCGACGATCTGCTGATCCCCGAGGACGAGGACATCCAGGCGATCAAGTCCGCAATCCACGAGGTGAAGGCCATGCTGAACTCGGCTCACATCCACCTCGGGCCGGATTTCGCGACCGAGTACTCGCACCACTACGGCATATCGAACTTTCGCAAGTTCGGTGCAGTACTGATCGAGTGCATCAACCGCGAATACTGCAAGAAGCTCGTGGTCCAGTTGCCGCTCCAACGGCACCCGTCCCATTACCACGCCCGCAAGGAAGAGACCTTCCAGATCCTCTACGGGAAGCTCTACTCCGAGATCGACGGTCACGTCCGCGAGCTCTACCCCGGCGACACCGTGCTCGTCCAGCCGGGCGTCTGGCATTCGTTCTGGACCGAGGACACCGGAGTGATCTTCGAAGAAGTTTCGACGACGCACTACGACAACGACTCGTTCTACGAGGACAAACAGATCCAAAAACTCGAGCGAGCCGAGCGCAAGACCGTCGTCGACAACTGGGGGCGATTCCAACTCTCGAAGCACAGGGACTCGGCAGCCCGGGAAACGTCCGAAGCCGACGAGCGATGATTCGCTGTGTCGGCTTCGATTTCGACGGAACGCTGGTCGACTCGAACGCCATCAAGCGCAACAGCTTCTTCGAGGTCTTTTCGGAAGACGACCCCGACGGCGAAACGGTCGCTCACGTGCTCGACGAGGTCTGCCCGGGCGATCGTTACGACATCGTGCGTGAAGTCGCCGTGCGATTGCGCGACCGGGGAGCGATTCCCACCGAGCCTGGCATCGAAACGTTCGCCCAACGTCGGGCTGCGGCCTACACCCGGCTCTGCGAAAAAGCCGTCGCGAAGTGCCCCGAGATTCCGGGGGCGACCGCCACGCTCGAGTGGCTGGTCGCGCGCGGGCTACCGATCTACGTGAACTCTGCGACTCCCCAGGAGCCCCTGCGGCGAGTGCTCGAATTGCGTTCGTTGGCGCGGCACTTCCGTCTCAGCCTCGGTCGGCCCGCGGACAAGCGTGAGAACCTCGCGACGATCTGCGCCGACGCGGGCGTGCCACCACAGGAGTTGCTCTTCGTCGGCGACGGCGAGGACGATCGCAGCTCGGCACTCGCATTCGGCTGTCCGTTCGCCGCGGTCGTGCGGCCCGGCCCGAACCGGTTTGCCGCCGTCCCGACGAACTGCATCGCCGACCTCCACGCGTTGCCGACGGTCGTCGAACGACTTCAGGAGGAAATTCGTTGATCGGCGACAAACGGGTCCTGGCCGTCTGCCCGGCGCGTGGCGGCAGCAAGGGCATCTCCCTCAAGAATCTGAAGCCATTCCGCGGCGTGCCGCTCGTCGCAAGCGTGGGCCAGGTGGTCGCGAAAGTCCCCGAGGTCGACCGCGCGGTGGTGAGCACCGACCACGACGAAATCGCCCGCGTGGCCGAAGAATCGGGGCTCGCGGCGCCGTTCCGGCGGCCCGAGAAGCTGTCCGGCGATCACGTCGGCGACCTCGAAGTCCTCACGAACGCACTCGAAGAGATGGAGGCGATCGACCGCGTTCAATACGACATCGTGCTGATGCTCCAGCCCACCTCCCCGCTTCGCCGCGCGGAGCACGTACGCGACGCACTCGCGATGCTCGGGAACGGTGGCTTCGACGCAGTCTGGACGGTGTCCGAGACCGACTCGAAGGAGCACCCACTGAAGCAGCTCAGCGTCGACCGCGACAGCGGCCGGATGGACTACTACGACGCGGATGGCGGCAAGATCATCGCGCGCCAGCAGTTGACCCCCGTCTACCACCGCAACGGTGTCGCGTACGCAATCACGCGCAGCTGCCTGCTCGACCAGAGGAACATCAAGGGAGCAAACACCGGCGCCCTGGTGATCCCCGGCCACATGGTCAGCATCGACACCCTCTGGGATCTCGAACTCGCCGAGTACATCGCCCAGCGCGAAGACCCAGAATGCTGACCGGCCTCCGCAACGCCGACGCCGGGACACGCTGGGATTCCCCCATGAAGCCGAATCGCGATGAGTGAAGGCCCCAATGCTCCCAATTCGCGTTTCGGGCGCTACTTGGCCGGCCTCGCGGTCGTCTCGATGCTCGGGTTCGTATTTCTCAACTATCGGGACCCGTGGCCCCCGATCGTTCCACCGCCGCTCGAACCCGCGCCCGAAGCCCCGGCACCGCCATACGCAAACACGTTGTCGCTCGCGGCGCCACCGGCCATTGAACCCAACCAACCCGCGCCCCCCGAAGACGCCGCCGAAGTCGAAGACACGGTCCCCACGACTTCACTGGCGTTGCGCCTGCTCGCAACCATGGTCCAGGAGGAACCGTCGCGTTCGCTGGCACGCGTCGCGGACGCCCAGTTGCCGAATGCGCAGATGATGTTGCAGGGACAGGTCTTCGAGGGGCGCCCCCACGTTACGCTCGTTGCGATCGAATCCGACTCGGTACTGCTCGCCAACTACGGCACGCTCGAACGGTTGCCGCTGGAACCGGACGGTTTACAGATCACCGCCGATTCACCGCACAGCGAGTAGCAAGAGAACCTTCAGCACCGTAGCGGGAAACGCGCTTCTAGGGCGACGAGCTGCGGGCGTTTCGGCGACGGATCAATTTCTTCGCACTCTTCGCACAGACTGGTAGGGTGATGACCGGCTGCCCACCCCAGGAGTCCCGCTTGTCCCTCTCGATCACCGGTGTTCCGCTCCACACCCGATCCTTGACGTCGGTCGCGTCCCTGCGTGAGGATGGACGTTGGTCGATTCGCGGGGAAGTGATCGACTTGCGAAAGTGCGGCTTCGTACCGATGACCCACGACATTCAGCCGTCCGGGATCATCCACCACATGACGATCGAAATGGTCGTTGATCCCGGGACCCTTCGAATCGACGAACTCGTGACCGCTCAACCCCACGTCGCGGTCGAGGCCTCCGCTCGCACCAACGGCGAATGTTGCCGCGATCCCGCGCCCCTGCTTCAGGTACTCGAAGGTGAAATCATCGACGACGACTTCACGAGGAAGCTCTCCAGGACCTTCGGCGGGCCGCTCGGGTGCTCCCATCTCCTCACCCTGTTCTTCATGATGGCGGCTGCGATCCCGCGCGCCGTCGCGCGCGAGGCGGAGATCCGCCTCGAACACGATGAATCGCGGGCGCCCGGGGAACGCCTCTTCTGGCGCAGCATCTTCGTCGACGGCTACGAAATCGACGACGGCGGGGTCGAGTTCTCGGTTCAGCTCTCGGACGTCCACAGCCACCCCCATCACGCCGTGCAGTCGCCGCTCGACCGGCTCGACCGACAGGAGGAGGCACGCGTGATCGCCCGAGTCGAGCCGCCGGGATTCAGCGTGGCACAGCTGCGCGCGGCGCGACGCACCCGACGCATGCCGAACCTGGCCGACGCCGTCTGGGAAGACTGCAGCGAGGTCCTCGCTCCGCTGATCGGATTTCCCGTGGTTCCGGGACTCTCGCGACGCGTGCGTGAGCTGCTGCAGGGCGACGAAGCCAACCTGCTCGTCCGGGATGCACTGCTCCAGCTCGCCCCCGGACACATCCAGGTCCTGGCGGCGATTACCGAGCGCTGGTTCGCCCCGAGCCGCAAGCTGAAGAGCCGGGCGAAAGGATCGAATGGGGACAAGCACCCTGCCGGCGGGCCACCGGTGGGCGCCATCGGGGGAATGGTCGACTCCTGCTACCTGTGGCGAACCGGCAGCCCCCTGATCGCCGAGCGCGAACGCGTGATGCGGCTGCGACCCGAACGCGAGGCGGAGAGCAGCGAGTGAAGCGAGCTGCCTAGCCGCCTAGTCGCGGCTCATGAAGATCCGCAACACGTACCAGAACATCAGCGCGACCGACGCGAACAGCTGGAGCGCGCCTGCGACGTAGCGATCTTCGGGGTAGTGGTGCAGCACATTCGAGGTGTCGTACAGGATTGCGGCGCCCGCGAAGGCCACCATCGCCACCGAGAACCAGGTGCCGAGGTTGAATCCGAACAGGATGCCGCCCGCGATCGCGACCAGCGCGACCACACCGCCCCAGCGCAACATGCCGCCGAGGAACGAGAAGTCCTTTCGGGTGGTGAACGCAACGGCTGTGAGACCCGCAAAGCCGGTCAGAGTGACGATCGCGGCGCTCTGGATCGCGCCCGGCGCCATCGTGTCGGCCATGTAGAGCATCGGAACGAACAGGATCGAGTAGGCGACCACAGTCGCGGCCAAGCCCGCATACTGCGCACCGATCGACGGCGAATTGTGGGCGGCGCGGGTCGCGAACCAGCTCACCAGCATGAATCCGCCGAGGATCAGCAGCCACGAAGTACTCATCATCGCCGTGGCGATCGGCTCTGCCAGCCCTGCACTGAACAACCAGACCTCGATCAGCGTAAAGACGACGATCGCGCCCATGAGATGGTTGTAGGTACGGGTGATGAACGCCGCGCGCGTATCGACACCGCGCTGGCTGACCGGAACGTAGTCGTGCGGAAGCTCGAACTGGGAACTCATTGAACAACCTCCTGGTTTGAATCGGGCTCACGGGCCAGCTCGACGCTACCCGGATCGCGCTCCACCACATTGTACATCGTGGTCTCGTTGAACATCATGCGCGGCGTCCAGCCTTCCGGCATCTGCGAGTAGCGCAGCATCTCCCGCGACATCGCGCCGGTCGCGTCGATCACCCATGGATCCTGTGGGTCTTCGAACCACACGCTCACCATGTGATTTGCGCCGTCGCGGTCGCGCCGAACGATCAGGCGGAAGATCTCGCCTTCGCGAAAGCCGGACTCCCGGAGCAGGCCGTAGGCGATCAGGTCGAGACCATCGCAGTCATCACCGTTGGTCTCGAAGAACTCACGCAGGGTGGGCCAGTGATCGGCCGCGAGCGTCGTATCCACGTCCGGCTTGTAGTGCATCCGCGCCTGACGCTGGGACCACTCGGTGAATTCCCGCGCGAGACGCCGCTTGTGGCGATTCAGCAGCTTCTCGAACTTCGACCGCAGCAAGCCAAAA
>JAFDEI010000068.1 GCA_019310425.1 Deltaproteobacteria bacterium
CGGCCTCACGGGCAAGAAGGCCCGGCTGCGCTCGAAGGTGCGCGACCTCTCCGGGCTGATTTCGGCTGCCGAAGCCGAGGGTGAGATTGCCACAGCCCCGGAGGAGACCGCGGAGGTCGCCGCCGAGGTGGTGGCACCGGAAGCCGCCCCCGAGGCCGCGGCCGAGGAAGACGCGAAGAAGGACGGCGAATAGGCCGCCTTCGCCGGCGACCGGGATTCCGTTCGCATCAGGGCCCTGCATCGAATGCCGCTTCGAGGTGCCGCAGGTGCCAGTGCCCTCTGCGGTCGTATTCACACGCGACCACGTCGAAGCGTACTTCGCAGGCCCGGCCCGGCCGGCCCTGCAGCCAGGCGGCCGCGCCGCGCAGCAGCCGCGCCGTCTTGCGCGCGTCCACGGCGAGTTCCGGGGGGCCCTGCCGGACGTTGCGCGCGACGATGCGATACCCTCGGCGCCTCAGATAGGCAGCGGCGCGATCTTCGCCTTCGGCTCCGAGCGACAGGTGTTCCGCGGTCATGGAAACGTCCCCGGGACCGGGGCGTCCGACAACATAGCCGTTCTGGAGGTCGCTACAGCGATGGCGGGTACGGAACGGGTATTGGGAGTTCTGGGCGGCAGCGGCGTCTACGACCTCGCCGGCCTCACTCACACTCGCTGGGAGCGTGTCGATTCTGCGTTCGGTGACCCCTCGGATGAGTTGCTCTTCGGCGAAATCAACGGTCGGACGCTCGTGTTCCTGCCTCGGCACGGTCGCGGGCATCGCATCCCGCCCTCCGAGATCAACTATCGTGCGAACATCGACGCGCTGAAGCGCGCGGGCGTGACCGACCTGCTCTCGCTCTCCGCCTGTGGCTCGCTGCGCGAGGATCTCGTGCCGGGAACCTTCGTGCTCGTCGACCAGTTCGTCGACCGGACCTTCGCGCGCGCGAAGAGCTTCTTCACGACCGGCTGCGTGGCCCATGTCTCGCTGTCGCGGCCCGTGTGTGCACGCCTCGGGGCGGCCGTCGAAGCCGCGGCTGCGGCGACTGGGAGTGCCCTTGCGCGCGGCGGAAGCTATCTCGCGATGGAAGGGCCGCAATTCTCGAGTCGGGCCGAATCCGAGCTGTATCGCAGCTGGGGCTGCGACGTGATCGGTATGACGAACATGCCCGAGGCGAAGCTCGCCCGGGAGGCCGAGATCTGTTACGCGAGCCTGTCGATGGTGACCGACTTCGACTGCTGGCACGACGACCACGGTGATGTCGAGGTGGCCGACATCGTCGCGGTAATGACCGATAACGCGAGCCGGGGCCGCTCCCTCGTGGCTGAACTCGCCCGCGCAGGGGTCGGGCGATCGGTTTCCTGCTCCGAAGGTTGCGATCGGGCCCTCGACACCGCGATCATCACCCCCCCGGAGTCGCGCGACCCCGAACTCCTGCGCCGGCTCGATGCCGTGGCGGGGCGGGCGCTGCGCGTCGACCCTGAACGCTGAAAGGCCGATGTATGTCCCTCAAATCGCTGATCCGGACCATCCCCGACTACCCCAAGCCGGGGGTCCAGTTTCGTGACATCACGAGTCTGCTCGAGAACGCGAAGGGCCTGCGCCTGGCGGTCGAGGGTCTGGCCGAACCGTTTCGCGGCGACCGTGTCGAGAAGGTGGCGGGGATCGAAGCACGCGGTTTCCTGTTCGGTGTATCGACTGCGATCAGCCTCGATGCGGGCTTCGTTCCGATCCGGAAAGCCGGCAAGCTGCCGGGAGCGACCATCGGCCGAGAGTACCAGCTCGAGTACGGGTCGGATCGTGTCGAAGTCCACGCGAACGCGATCGCAGCCGGCGAGCGCGTGTTGATCGTCGACGACCTGATCGCGACCGGCGGCACCGTGGTCGCGACCATCGAGCTGCTCGAAGGCATCGGTGCCGAAATCGTCGGTTGTGCCTTCGTCATCGATCTGCCCGACCTCGGCGGCAGCCAGCGTATCGAAACGGACGGCCGGCGCGTGGTCTCGTTGTGCTCGTTCGAGGGCGAGTAGTCCCCGTCGCGGCCGAATGGGGCCGGGCGTGAACGTCGACGGCGTGCCGCGTCGGACGATCTGGCCGACCGATGGCGGCCGAAGCGTCGAGATCATCGACCAGACGCGATTGCCGCACGAATTCTCGATCCGGACGCTCGCTTCGGTCGAGGAAGTTGCCGTCGCGATTGCGACGATGCAGGTTCGCGGTGCTCCGCTGATCGGAGCGGCGGCAGCCTACGGCCTGTGCCTGCAGGCGCAGGCCGACGCGAGCGACTCGGCGCTCGACGCGGCTGCGGAAACCCTGCGTGCGACCCGGCCGACCGCGGTCAACCTCGCCTGGGCGCTCGGCGAGGTTCGTGCGGCGCTGCGCGGCCTGCCGGAATCCGAGCGGGAAGCGGCCGCATGGCGCTGCGCGGCCAAGATCTGCGACGACGACGTGGCCGGCTGCCGTGCGATCGGCGAGCACGGCGTGAAGCTGATCGAGGAGGTCTGGCGGCAGCAGGCGCAGCGGCGTCCCGTCGAGGTGCTCACCCACTGCAACGCGGGCTGGCTCGCCACCGTCGACTGGGGCACTGCACTTGCGCCGGTCTATCTCGCGCACGAGCGCGGCATCGACGTGCACGTCTGGGTGGGCGAGACGCGGCCGCGCAATCAGGGTGCCAGCCTCACCGCCTGGGAGCTGCTGCAGCAGGGGGTTCCGCATACATTGATCGCCGACAACGTCGGCGGCCACCTGATGCAGCACGGTCGTGTCGACCTGTGCATCACCGGAAGCGACCGCACCACGGCGACCGGCGACGTCTGCAACAAGATCGGCACCTACCTGAAGGCGGTTGCGGCCCGCGACAACGACGTTCCGTTCTATGTCGCGCTGCCGTACTCGAGTATCGATTGGAGCCTCAGTGACGGCCTCACGCAGATTCCGATCGAAGAGCGGGACGGCAACGAGGTGCGGCGCGTGACCGGGCGCTCGGACGACGGGCGGATGCTCGAAGTCGAGATTCTGCCGCAAGCCAGCCCGGTCGCGAACTTCGCATTCGATGTAACGCCTGCGCGGCTCGTGTCGGGACTCATCACTGAACGCGGTATCTGCGAGGCGTCACGACAGGGGCTCGCGACGCTGTACCCGGAGCGGAGCTGACCGTGGGCACGCTCTACCTGGTCGCGACACCGATCGGGAACCTCGAAGATGTGACGCTGCGCGCGCTGCGAGTGCTGCGTGAGGCCGACCGGGTGTTCGCGGAGGACACCCGGCGAACCCGGAAGCTTCTCGACCGGCACCAGATCGCAGTGAAGCCGATGTCCCTCCACAGCCACAACGAGGCTGCGCGCATCGAGACGGCGCTCGCGGTGCTCGCGGGTGGCGGCGAGGTTGCGCTCGTCTCCGATGCCGGCACGCCGCTGGTCTCGGATCCGGGCGGGCGGCTGGTTGCCGCGGCGCTGGCTGCGGAGCATCGCGTCGTTCCGGTGCCCGGTGCGTCCGCGGTGCTCGCGGCGCTCTCGGTTGCGGGGCTGCCGGTCGAGCCGTTTTCGTTTCTGGGCTTCCTGCCGCGCAAGGCCGGTCCACGCCGGGCCGTACTCACGGCCTATTGCGGGCGCCCGGAGACCCTGGTGATCTTCGAGTCGCCACGGCGGCTGGTGGGGACGCTGCGCGAGCTGGCCGACGTGCTTGGCGACCGGCCCGCGTGTGTCGCGCGCGAGCTCACCAAGCTTCACGAGGAGGCGGCGCGCGGCACGCTGCGCGAATTGGCCGACCGCTTCGAGGGATCCGTGAAGGGAGAAATCACGATCGTGGTCGCGGGTGCGCCCGAACCTGCCCCGCTGGGGGCTGCCGACCTCGACGTTGCGATTCGTGCCCGGATCGCGGAGGGCAGGCCGGTCTCGGCGATCGCGTCCGAGCTGGCCGCGGCCGCCGGGCTGCCGCGGCGCGAGGTCTACGCGCGGGTGCTGGCGCTTCGCGACGCCGGTTCATGAATCCGCGGATTCGCTCTCCGCGAGCAGCGCGCTGAAGCCATCGCCATCCAGCACCTCGACGCCGAGCTTTTCAGCCTTTGCGAGCTTGCTGCCCGGCTCGGCGCCTGCAATGAGGTAGTCGGTCTTCTTCGACACCGTCCCGGTTACCGTGGCGCCGAGTGCCTCGAGCTGCTTCTTCGCCAACGGGCGCCTTATTCCCTCGAGCGTTCCGGTGAGGACGAAGGTCTTGCCCGACAGCGGTCCGAGGATCGGTTTCGCGGGGGCGTTCACGGGCCAGGTTGCGCCGAATTCGCGCAGCCGGGCGACTTCTTCGCGGTTGCGTTCGTCGGCGAAGAAGCATGTGATGCTCTCGGCGATCGTGGGCCCGATGCCCTCGACCGTCTCGAGATCTTCCCGGGTCGCGCAGGTCAACGGCTCGAGATCGCCGAAGTGTCTCGCGATGATCTTGGCCACTCCTTCGCCGACGTGGCGGATCCCGAGCGCGATCAGGAAGCGGGCGAGGGTGGTCCGGCGGGCTTGGTCGAGATTTGCGACCAGATTGGCTGCGCTCTTTTCGCCCATTCGGTCGAGGCCGGCGAGTTGCTCGGCCTCGATGCGAAAGAGGTCCGAGAGCCGGCCGACCAGGCCCAGGTCGACGAGCTGGTCGATGATCTTCTCGCCGAGCCCCTCGACGTCGAGCGCACCACGGCTCGCGAGGTGTCGCAGATTGTTCTTCAGCTGAGCCGGGCAGTCGATGTTGGGGCAGCGGGTGACGACCTCGTCCTCGAGCCGCACGGCGGCGTCGTTGCAGACCGGGCACTTCGACGGAAACTTGAACTTGCGCGTCCGCTTCGGGCGCTTCGATTTCACGACTGTGACGATCTGCGGGATCACGTCGCCCGCGCGCTGCACGATCACCGTGTCGCCGACACGGACGTCTTTGCGCTCGATCTCATCCTGGTTGTGCAACGAGGCATTCGCCACCGTGACGCCGCCGACGTGCACGGGTTTGAGCTTTGCGACCGGGGTGAGGGCGCCGGTTCTCCCGACCTGGATCTCGATCCCTGTGACGGTGGTCGTTTCCTGTTGCGGTGGAAACTTGACCGCGATGGCCCAACGCGGCGACCGGGAAAGCTCACCGAGCTCGGCTTGAAGTGCGAGTTGATCGACCTTGATCACCGTTCCGTCGATCTCGATCGTCTGCTCGCCGCGAACCGCGAGCATATGCTCGTGGTACGCCACGACCGCTTCGATGCCTTCGCAGACGCGGCTCGCCTCGCTGGTGATGAACCCCCAATTCGACAACGTCAGCAGCACGTCGGCCTGGGTCTCGGCGTCGCGGGGCAGCCCCTCGTCGATCGCATAGGCGCGGAATTCGAGCGCCCGCAGGCGATCGCGGTCGATGTCGTGTCGCTGCCGCAGCGCTCCCGCCGCGGCATTGCGCGGGTTCGCGAACAGCTCGAGGCCCTGCTCGAGTCGCCTGGCGTTGAGTCGCTCGAAGCCGGCCGTCGGCAGCGCGATTTCGCCGCGAACCGACACCCCTTCCGGCACCGGCTGCCGGGAGGCGTCGAGCACGAACGGGATGCCGTGGTTGTGGCGCAGGTTCGCGGTCACGTCCTCGCCCGTGGTGCCGTCGCCGCGGGTCGATCCGATCGCGAGTTCGCCCGACCGGTAGACGAGTTCGAGGCCCGCTCCGTCGAGCTTCGGCTCACCCATGTAGGTCAGCGCGGGTTCGATTCCGAGCGCACGCCGGATGCGCTCGTCGAAAGCAACCAGCTCCTCGGTGTTCATCGCGTTGTCGAGCGATCGCATCGGGACGCGATGCTTCACCGACGCGAAGCCCTCGGCGGGTGGCGCACCGACGTGGCGCAGCGGGGAGTCCGGTCGGGCGAGTTCGGGGGCAGCCCGCTCGAGGTCCTGTAGCTCGCGCAGCATCCGGTCGTACTCGGCATCCGAAATCTCGGGCTGGTCGAGCGAGTAGTAGAGCCGGTTGTGGTGGTTCAGTTCGGCGGTGAGGGAATCGATCCTTCGCCGGACGGCTGCGGCTCGCTGGGACGCCAAGCGACGGTCTCCATGCTTCGATCGACGGCCGCCCGTTGCGGGGCAGCATCTTTCGCAGCGGCGACGTGATGATTGAACTGAGCGGGGATTATACCCGCAGTTCGGCTTCGAGCCGATGCCCGTTCGTTTGGGGTTCGCTGCCGCTTGGGCGATCCTCAGGGCGGCGGATTCAAGCCGGCCCCGCGGAGACCGATTCGCAGATAGCGGATGCAGCCGATGAGGCACCCGATGAAGCCGCGCGAGACGATGAACAGCGATGTCTGAAGACGAACGCACTCTCACGATCGTGATTCCGGCGCTGAACGAGGAAGACGCGATCGGGGCAACGATCCAGCGTTGCCTCGACGCGCGTGACCACATCGTCGCTGCGAGCTCGGTCGATTGGGTGGAGCTGATCGTAGTCAGCGATGGCTCGAGCGATCGCACCGAGGAGATTGCGAAGGGATTCAGCGAGGTCAGCGTGCTGGCCTTCGATGCCAATCGGGGTTACGGCGCCGCGATCAAGACCGGCTGGCAGCACGGGCGCGGCGAGTACCTGGGCTTCCTCGACGGCGACGGCACCTGTGACCCGAACTTCTTTGCCGAGCTGTGCCTCGCGATCGACGCGGATGGCGCCGACATCGCGCTCGCATCCCGGATGGGCCCGGACAGCGAGATGCCGGCGATCCGAACGGTCGGGAATCGAATCTTCGCGTGGCTGCTCGGTGCGCTCAGCAAGCGTTCGGTCGACGACACGGCCAGCGGCATGCGGGTCGTCCGACGTGCCTGCCTGGACGAGCTCTACCCGCTGCCGGACGGACTGCACTTCACGCCCGCGATGAGCGCGCGCGTGCTGATCGCCGACTCCCTGAAGCTCGTCGAGCGGCCGATGGCCTACGCCGAGCGGACCGGCGAATCGAAGCTCAACGTGCTGCGGGACGGCGTGCGCTTCTTCATGGCGATCCTGCGTGCCGCCGTGACCTTTCGCCCCGCGCGTCTCCTGCTCGTGATCGCGGGCGTAATGGGCCTCGGGGCCGTCGTCGTGGGATCGGGGCCGTGGCTGCACTGGCTGCGGGACGGAGCGCTTGGCGAGTGGGAGATCTACCGCATCCTGCTGGCGTCGTTGCTTGCGACTTCGACCGCGATCTTCGCTTGCGGCGCGGTGGTGGCGGAGCGGATTGCGGCGATTGCACATGGCCGCCCACCCGCCGATTCGGGTGTCACGGGCATGCTCGCGCGGCTCTTCACGCCGCGCATGCGGCTCTTCGGCGGTGCGACACTGCTGCTGATCGCAGTGGGAATCGTCTCGCCCGGAATCGTCGAGTTCATGAGCACGGGCGAAGTCGCGATGCATTGGTCGCGCGCGATGCTGGCCTCGTTGCTGGTCGTGATCGCAATGATGCTCGCGGTGACGACCTTCCTGCTGAACATGATGACCCTGATCGAAGCCGAGGGGGCCGAAACCGTGCAGGAGCGTCCGCCCGACCGCATCCGCCGTGCGGCGCTGTGACCGCGTTAGAAACGCCCCAGTTGCACTCTTATGGGCCCTTTCCAGACCTGCTCGAAAATACCCAATTTCGACTCAAGTATTCGTTAATAAAAGGAAAATCATCATCAAGGCAATCCTTCGGCAAGGCGATTAGAACAGTGGAGCCGCACGATCCTGGGTCGCTTTCCCCGCGTTCTGGTCGTTCGGGTCCCGCCTCCGGAGGAGGCTCATGGGCCAGAGTGCAAAATCGTTCCCGCAGCTGGAGCGCGACGCGGTCGACCGCGACGCGCCCGCACTCGTGCGTGAGGGGACACCGGCTGCGGCCGTAGCGGCACAGCACTTCGCGGCGCTTGCGGCCGAGCTCTCGGATGGTGTCGCGGTTACGCGCTTCGGAAGCCTTGCCTGGGCGAATGATCGAATGGTCGCGCTCGCAGGCCGCAGCGCGTTGCAGGAACTCCAGGGCAGCGTATTCGGCGACCTCTTCAAGGACACGGGGCGGGGGCTGCCGGAACCGTCGGGGCCGCGCTTTCTCGAGTGTGCACTGCGCCGTTCGGACGGCGAACCGCGAACCGTGATCTGCCGCCTGGCCTGGAACGATCCCGACGCGGGCGTGAGCGCCTGGGTGGTCGAGGATGTGGGCCACGTGCGGATGCTCGAAGCCGAGCTGCTTCGGCTGTCGCGCAAGCTCCATCGGGGCAACCGCGAAGTCGCCTCGCTCGCTGAGAAGCTTCGACGTGATCGTGCCGAACGCGAAGAGATCTTGACGGTCGTGAGCCATGAATTACGGACTCCGGTCACGATCATCAGCGGCTACGATCGGTTGCTGCTGTCCGAAGAGGTCGGGCCCCTCAACGACGAGCAGCGACGCTTCCTTTCGGAGAGCGCGAAGGCGTGTCGTCGTCTCGACGCGTTCATCGGCGACCTGCTCGAAGCGTCGCGGGTTCGCGACGACGACGCGGTACTCGAGGTCTCCATCGGATCTCTCCGTGAAGTCGTCGACGGCGTGACGAGCCTGATGCAGCCGCTGCTGGAAGAGCGCGATCTGCGGATCGAGACCGAGATTCCACCGGAGGCCAATCGCGCGCAGTTCGACCGGATGCGTCTCGAGCAGATCCTCACCAATCTGATCGGCAACGCGATCAAGCACTCGCCCGCGGAAAGCCTGATCGAGATTGCCACCCGGCAGCTGTCTTCGGACGACCCGGACGAGCGTCCGCTGGTCGAGATTTCGGTATCGGACCAGGGCCCGGGTGTCTCCATCGAGGATCGGAAACGGGTGTTCGATGCCTACGTCCAGATCGGCGAGTGCAGGCGTGCGGGCGGGCTCGGGCTCGGGCTCGCTGTCTGCAAGCGCCTGGTCGATGCCCACGGCGGCACGATTGCAGTGACGGGCCGCAGTGGTGGCGGCAGCCGCTTCGCGTTCACGTTGCCTGCCGATAGCGGGATGGAGGTCGCCTGAGCGATGGCGCGCAAGCGGACGAAACGAAGCGCGAAAGATTCGACGAACCGCGGCCGAGAGCGGCGGGGCTTCCGCGTGCTCGTCGTCGACGACGCGGAGGGCATTCGCAGCTACCTCGCGAACTTGCTCGAGCTGAAGGGCTACGACGTCGACACGGCCGAGGACGGACGCTGTGCGATCGCGCTGCTGGAGGGTGGGGCGAACCCCGATGTGGTGATCCTCGATGTGATGATGCCCGGCCTCGGTGGCCTCGAGACGCTCGTGAAGATCCGCGAGCTGGATGCGGACATTCCGGTCGTGATGCTCTCGGTGGTGGGAACCGCGAGCACGATCGTCGAGGCGATGCGCCTCGGCGCCGTCGACTACCTCGGCAAGCCGTTCGAGGAGGGCGAGCTCGAGGCTGCGTTGGAGAGCGCGCTCGAGTTCAAGGCTTTCGAGCGCGAACGCGAGCGCATGGGCGAGCAGGCTGCCGACTACAGCGATGTCGTCTGGGCGGGCGAGGCGATGCAGCGGATCCAGGGTGTGCTCGAACGGGTGGCCGAGACCGACGTCACGATCCTGATCCATGGTGAGAGTGGCGTCGGCAAGGAGATCGTCGCTCGGGCCTCTCACGAAATTTCACCGCGCGCGACCAAGCCGTTCGTCAAAGTGAATTGTGCGGCGTTGCCCGACGAGCTGCTCGAGAGTGAGCTCTTCGGCTACGAGAAGGGTGCGTTCACGGGCGCCGTATCGCGCAAACACGGGAAGTTCGAGGCCGCCGACGGCGGGACGATGTTCCTCGACGAGATCGGTGAGATGACCGCCCCGCTCCAGGCCAAGCTGCTGCAGGTGCTCCAGGACAGCGTTTTCACGCGCATTGGAGCCAATACCGAGACACAGGTCGACGTGCGCGTGGTATGCGCCACCAATCGCCGGCTCGCGGAGATGGTCCGCGAGGGCGGCTTCCGCGAGGATCTGTTCTTCCGGCTGAACGTCGTGAACGTCGAGATTCCGCCGTTGCGCGAACGCCGCGAGGAGATCCCCGACCTCGTCGAACATTTCTTGCAGCGCTTCAGCCTGCGCTACGGCAAGCATCGCGTGCGGGTCAGCGACCAGTTGATGCAGGCGTTCGACGAGTATCCGTTCCCGGGCAACGTCCGCGAACTCGAAAACATGATCAAGCGCGTGATCGTCCTCGAGAGTGAGAGCTCGGTCCTCGAGGGGATCAGGCAATCGCGCGGACCCGCCGCCACGGGTAGCAGCGCGCTGAGGGATCTGTTCGAGGAAGTAGAGCAGACCGCCGGTGAGATCCCGCTGCGGGAAGTCGGGCGTCGGGCCTCGTACGAAGCCGAACGCGAAGTGATCGAGCACATGCTCCACCGCACGAACTGGAATCGCAAACAGGCCGCCCGCCTGCTGGGCGTCAGCTACAAGACGCTGCTTCAGAAGATTCGCGGCTGCGGGCTCGAGCCGAGCTGAAGAGACTGGGAGGTCGCGAGAGCAGGCTCGTGCGCGTGCTGCGGGCTCGAGCCGGTGATCCCGATGCGAGGCGGTGGACGAGCATTCCCTCGGAGCGCCCGGACGTCCACGGCAGCCTCGGGTCATTGCCTGCGGTTCGGAAATGCCCGAGCCTTGGCGGCCAATGGAATCGATCCGGCGCCTGCGAAATCCGATCCGCGAATACTCCTGGGGCTCGCACACCGCGTTGGCCGAACTCCTCGGGGAACCCTCGCCGTCGCCTCGCCCCCAGGCCGAGCTGTGGATGGGCGCGCACCTGAGCGCACCCTCGGAAGTGCGGGACGGCGCGGGCTGGATCACGCTCGGCGATTGGATCCGGCGCGACGCGGTCGACGTACTGGGCGCAGGTGTGGTTGGCGAATATGGCGAGGAGCTGCCGTTTCTGCTGAAGCTGATCGCGGCGGAGCGCCCACTGTCGTTGCAGGCGCACCCCAACTCCGAGCAGGCCCGTAGCGGCTTCGAGCGAGAGAACCGGGCGGGGATCCCGATCGCCGCACCCCATCGCAGCTACCTCGACCCGAATCCGAAGCCCGAGCTCATCTGTGCGCTGACGCCGTTCGCGGTCATGTGCGGCTTCCGCCCGCTCGACGAGATCGTCGCGCAGGTGGACGAGCTGCGCGCACGCGGCCTGGCTGCACTGCTGGGGCGGTTGCGTTTCGAGCGCGAGTCCGAACACCTGCGGGCGTTCTTCGAGGCGCTGATGGGACTGGATGAGGCCGAGGCTGCAGACCTCGCCGCCGAGGCGGTGGAGGCCGCCGAGAGCGGCTACGGCGACCCCGAGGCGCGGGGCTGGCTGCGCAAACTCGCGGCCGCGTATCCGGGCGACCGGGGTGTGGTCGCTCCGCTATTCCTGAACCTCCTCGAGTTGCGACCGGGCGACGCCCTGTTCCTGCCCGCAGGCCAGCTCCACAGCTACCTCTACGGCACCGCGGTCGAGATCATGGCGAACTCCGACAACGTGCTGCGCGGTGGTTTGACGGAGAAGCACGTCGACGCCCCGGAGTTGCTTGCGACGCTCGAGTTCGAGCCGCGGCTGCCCGAGCTGCTCGCGCCGCTCGGTGGCGATGCGGTGGAATCTTCGTACGCGACGCCCGCGCGCGAGTTCGCGCTCTCGGTCGTCGAGCCACGCCCGGATCGGCCGTTCGACAGCGGCCCGCGCGATCGCGTCGAGATCCTCTTCTGCAGCAACGGCGCGGTCGGGATCGAGGGGGACGTGGCGCCCGAGGCTGCTTCGCTGACAGCGGGCGCGGCCGCGATCGTTCCGGCCGTCGCCGGCGCGTACCGGCTGAGCGGGCAGGGGGCCGTGTACCGGGCGACGGTGCCGCGCGCCTGAGCCGCGCGGGTGAACGCGCAGCGTTTCAGGCAACGCTGCGGAAGCTTTGGCCGCAAGGCGGCCAAAGCGGCAGCTAGTACCGCAGGCGTCCGCGGCCGGTGACCAGCAGGAAGGCAACTCCCGAGAGGAGCATGAGCCCGCCACCGGGCTCGGGGACCGCGGTGAGGTCCAGGATCTGATCACGGTACGCCGAGAGGTCCGCTACCGCGGTGGCGTTGCCGTAGAGCGCGCTGTTGAACTGCTGGCCCGAATCCGGAAAATCGGGGTCGCCCGGCCAGAGAGAGACGGTGTGCATGACCCCCATCAGCTCCCAGCTGCCGCCCTGCTTGAAGAAGACGGCTCCGCCGGAATCGCCCACTGCTGCCTGCGCTTCGTCGGTCGTGTAGCCGCTCCCCTGCTCGTCGAAGATCGCGTACCAGGACACCGTGTCGTTCGGGTGCGGGAGCCACTTGCCGTCGATCCTGTTCGTTCCCCAGCGCATCGTCAAGCCACTCGCCCACAGATACCCGGCCTTCGGCGGATTCGGCGGATCCGGCGGCGGCATCCAGACCACCGGGTTGTCGGTGTCCGTTGCCGCACCGCGATTGCGTCCGTGCCCGATCATGATGATCTCGCCGTTTGGCTGGGCCGTCGAAGACCGGATCGTGAGGTCAGGCAGCGGTGGGTGGGGGTAGACGCCCCAGATCTTCAGGTCGGCGAACGTGCCCTCGCTGGTTTCGAGGCGCGTTGTGCTGCCGGGGATTGCTTCGTAGACGATCCCGTCGAAGGTGGTGGGTCCGACCGCCACGTGGTTGGCCGAGAGGACCCAGCCGTTGCGAATGTGGATTGCGGTCAAGCCGCCACGGACGCCTACGCTCGCCCAGCCCGGGTCGTCCGCGGGGGCGGATGTATTGCCGGCGCCGTCGCCGGAATCGATGATCGCTGCTCCGGCTGGGAGCACGAGGAGGAGCAGCAAGCAGATATCGAGGGCGAACGTTCGTAACAACATCGAGATTTCCAGTGTGGGCGGAACTCCGTTATTAGGCCGGTCTTGAATTGTACGAAAACCGCAGATCGGCAGAACGGACGCCCGGCGTATTCGGCTAATCGACCGGGTTGGCGATCAGCTTGCGTTCCCAGTTCAACGCGCTCTCGACGATCTGGTTGAGGTCGTCGTACTGCGGCGCCCAGTTCAGCACTTGCTTGATCCGGTCGCAGCTCGAGATCAACTTCGGTGGATCGCCGGCACGGCGCGGAGCCTCTTCGATGGTCAGGGGCCGGCCGGCGGCACGCTCGACGGCGGCCAACACCTCGCGAACGCTGAATCCGTGACCGTAGCCGCAGTTCAGGACCGTAGAATCGCCCCCGGCGCGCAGGTAGGCCAGCGCATCCAGGTGCGCTCGGGCCAGATCCTCGACATGGATGTAGTCGCGGATTCCGGTCCCATCCGGCGTGTCGTAATTCGTCCCGAATATGAACAGTTTCTCGCGTTTCCCGACCGCGGTCTCGCATGCCACCTTGGTCAACAAGGTGGCGCTCCTGCTGGACTGCCCGATACGCCCCGCTGGATCGCAACCGGCCACGTTGAAATAGCGCAGCGTGACATAGGACAAGTCGTTGACGGCAGCGCAGTCGCGCAACATCCATTCGGTCATCAGCTTCGACGTTCCGTAGGGGTTGATCGGCGCCGTGGGAGATTCTTCGCGTGCCACCCCCCCGTCGGAAATGCCGTAGACGGCGGCCGTCGAGGAAAAGACGAAGTGCTTTACGCCGCCGTCGAGCGCGCATTGCAACAGGCTGCGACTCGAGCAGGTGTTGTTGGCGTAATACTTGAGCGGGTTCTCGACGGACTCCGGCACGATCGTATGTGCGGCGAAATGAAGGATCGTATCGACGCCGTGGTCGCGAATGATCCGGCCGACGAGTTCCCGATCGCCGGTGTCGCCGACGATCAATTCACCGTACAGCACGGCCGACTTGAATCCGGTCGACAGGTCGTCCAGTACGACGACCCGTTCGCCGGCTTCGCCGAGTCGACGGACGACATGGCTGCCGATGTACCCGGCGCCGCCGGTTACCAGGATCGACGTGTCGGGCATCGCAATTCTCCTTCCGTTGTCCTCTGCCGTGGCGCCTCGCACCCAGGCCTCGCGCCGAACGCCGGTCGAGGCGATCGAGCACATGCTGCGCCGCCGGAACTGTAACCGCAAGCAGGCCGCCCGCCATGCGGGCGTCAGCTACAAGACGCTGCTTCAGAGTATTCGCTGCTACCGGCTCGGGCCGGGCTGAGGGACCTGGCGGTCGTTCGCGACTTCGAACAGCACCTGCTCAAGTTTCAGGAAATGCGCCTCCCAGGTCCAGTTGGCCTCGACGAAGCGACGCGCCGCCGTTCCCAGGCGTTCGCGTGCGTCGGCGTCGCGCAACAGGTCGACGATTGCGGCCGCCATTCCGGCAGCGTCGTCGCGCAACACGATGTGTTCGCCGGGAGTGCCGCTGATGCCCTCGTTCGCGACGGAGGTCGCGACGACGGGAAGCCCGCACGCCATTGCCTGCACGAGCTTGTTCTGCATGCCCGCAGCGATTCGCATGGGCGCCACCGCGACCTGTGCGCGACAGAGCCAGGCGTAGACATCCGGTACTTCGCCGGTCACGAGCACCCGAGGTGGGCGAGCGAGCGCGCGAAGGCTGCGCTGCGGGCTTCGTCCCACGATCCAGAAGCTCGCCTCGGGAATCTCGGCTTCGATGCGCGGGAAGACCTCTTCGGCGAACCAGGTGGCGGCGTCGACGTTCGTGTAGGTCGACATCACTCCGGTAATGACGATCGCGTTCGGCTCGCGCTCGGCGTTCGCGACGCGTTCGCGCGACGGCACGTCCTGCCCGTGCGGGCAAACAACGGCATTCGGCACCGGCGCGGTCTTCTCGATGGCCTCGATGTCGGACGGGCCGCACAGGAATACTCGGTCGAAGTCCGCGCAGACCTCCGCCTCGTAGGAGCGCACCTTCGCGGCCTCGATCCGGTAGAAGAGCTTGCGCAGCGGGTCCTTGCTGTGAACGACCATCCGGCCGAGGTTCAGTGCTTGCGAGACCTGGAGGCCCAGCACCTTGGGGACCGGCACATTGCGAATATACTCGGCCATGCGGATCAAATGGGTGTAGATCAGGTCGAAACCACCTCTTTCGAGCAGGTGTTCGATCGTGCGGTGCATCTCGGTCGAGCGGTAGTACTGGACCTGCATCGGAAGTTCGCCCGCGAGAGTCAGGGCGGTGTTCGCGTACGTACGGATCTTCGGCAGCGACACGGCGACGATCCCCGAGCACACTCTGCCGAGGCCCTGTTCCAGCTCAAGCCGCTGGTCGTCGCTTTCGACGAAACTCACGAGGTGGACCTCGTGGCCACGTTGCACGAGGAAGCGCGCCAGACGGTCGACCGTCATCGCGTCCGCCATCGTGTCCGGCCAGGGCGGACGTGAGGAAACCAGGAGGATCTTCATGCGAGACGATGAACGACCTTGGCCTGGGAGCGCCATTCGTCGTCGTGCGCGTATTCGTCGCTGCGATGGCCGATGACGACGACTTCCGCCCCCGCGACCGCTTCGTCGACTGTTTCGCGCAGTAGCCGGTTGATGTGTGGCAGGTTGTCGTCCAGGAACGCGCGGTTCGTTCCGATCAGCCGCGCCAGCGAAACGGCCGGGTCGTGGATCGTGAGTTCGAGGCCCGCATCGATGAAATGCTTCGCGAGTTCGAGCAGCGGACTCTCGCGCAGGTCGTCCGTTCCGCTCTTGAACGCGAGGCCGAGCAGCGCGACGCGCCGTTTTCCGGTTGCGAGCACGGCGTCGAGTGCACGCCGGATCTGCACGTCGTTCGACGGGATGATTGCATCGAGCACCGGAATCTGGATGGCGGCTTCGTGCGCCGCGAAGGTCAGGGCCCGGAGGTCCTTGGGCAGGCAGCTGCCGCCGAAGGCGAAGCCGGGCCGCAGGTAGGCGGGCGAGATGTTGAGCTTGCGGTCTTGCGTCACGATGTCCATCACGAGCGCCGGGTCGGCGCCGTGCGCGGACCAGACGCGCGCGACCTCGTTGCCGAAGCTCACCTTCAGCGCGTGAAAGGCGTTGTCGGTGTACTTTACGGCCTCTGCAAGCTCGAGTGGGACCAAGAATCGTGGTGCGTCGACGCCCGCGTAGAGTTCGAGCACGCGCTGTCCACCGCCGGGTTCGCGCTCGCCGACCAGGATGCGCGGCGGGTTGTCGTAGTCCTTGAGCGACACGCCCTCGCGCAGAAATTCGGGGTTGGTGCAGATGTCCCAACCGTCGCCGGCGGGCCGCCCCGAGGTGCGTTCGAGTTCGGGCATGACCACGCCGCGCGTGCTTCCGGGCAACACGGTGCTGCGCACGACCACGCGGTGATCGCGTGAGGCGAGGCTCAGCTTCGAACCGATCTGTCCGGCGACCTGTTTCACGTATTCGAGGTTGAGCGAGCCGTCCGGGCGGCTCGGCGTTCCGACGCAGATCAGCGAGAGCTGCGAGCCCGTGAGCCCCTCGGCGGAGTCGTCGGTTACTCGAATGCGTCCGTCCGCAACTGCGGACGCGATGAGGTCGTCGACGCCGGGCTCGAGCACGGGCGAACGTCCCGCGGCGATCGTCTCGATCTTCGGCGCCGAGATGTCGACGCCGACCACGTCGTGGCCGTCGCGCGCGAGCGCGGCGGCGGTGACGGTGCCGACGTAGCCGAGACCGAAGACCGTGACTCTCACGGTTCCTGCTTTCGGGACGGATTGTCCGCGGCCTGCCTTCGCGGGGGCTTGCCGACCACCGAGCCGAGCTTCGGGTTCTCGACGAGGTAGGGGCCGATCGCAAGGTAGTCGAGAGCTCCGCACCGCGTCCTGCGGGATGCAGACGATGGGCTCTTCGTGCATGTTGAACGAGGTGTTTACTACCGTGCCAACGCCAGTGAGCTTTCGGTATTCCTCGAGTACGCGGTGGAACGAAGGGTTCGCCTGCTTGCGGACGATCTGCGGTCGCGCGGTTCCGTCGACGTGCACGGCAGCGGGGCAGGTACGCCGGAATTGCTCGGAGCAGTCGCTCGTGACCGTCATGAACTCGGCCGTGTGCTCGACGCCGTCGAGGTCCCTGAAATTCGACCTGGCCTCGTCTTCGATCGTGGCGGGTGCGAAGGGCATGAACTCGGTGCGGTCGAGGCGCTTGTTGAGCCAGTCGTTCACCGAAGCGTCGCCGCAGTGGTAGAAGATCGAGCGATTGCCCAGCGAGCGCGGTCCGAATTCCATGCGGCCGTTGAAGCGAGCGACGACACGCCCGTCGGCGATCAGTCGTGCGATTTCGGGCTCGATGGCGTCGTAGCGCCGGCCCTCGAGTCCTTCCGCGCGGATCGCCTGGAGGATCTCGTCGTCGCTGTATTCGGGGCCCAAATACACGCTCTCGAGCCGGAACGGCGTGAGCGGCTCGCGCTGGGCGCGCGCTTGCAGCGGGCCGCCGAAGGCGAGGCCGCCGTCGCCCATCGCAGGCTGGACGAAGAGCTCGCCGAAGCCCATCTCCTTCACGAGCTTGTT
>JAFDEI010000069.1 GCA_019310425.1 Deltaproteobacteria bacterium
CGATGCGTACAGCGATCTTCTTCGTGGGGATCACCAGCCTCGCGGGCCCGCCCGCCGCCAGGTGACCGTCATGGTGGGGTTTCGCTTCTGAAGGCAGACGCCCCATCCCGCGGTACAGCGGAGCCTACACACGGAGGTTTCGATGCGATTACTGAGACTGCTGGGCCGGATCGTGCTGGGCGTGGCAGGCCTCTTCGTCTCACTGGTCGTCGCCCTCGCCGTCGCCATCAGCATCGGAATTCCGCTCTCTCTCGACCGTGTTCGGGGGGAATTCGAGGCGATGGCTTCGACCGCACTCGGACGCGAAGTCTCGATCGAGGGCAAGGTCGAGTTGGTCCGGCTTCGCCCGGGCCGAGCGCGCCTTCTTGCGCCTGGCAATCTTTCCGCTGCTGCGCGGAGACCTGCGCGTGCTCGAACTGAGCGGCGAGGGCTTCGAAGTCGCTATGGAGCGACTGCCGGACGGCAGCGTCAACTGGCTGCTCAATCTCCCACAGCCGAAGGAAGAGCTGGTGGTGGAAGAAGTCCCAGCGGGCATCGAGGAGCCGCTGGTCCTACAGCTGCTCGGGATCGACCGTATTTCGTTCCACGACGTGCGGCTCCGCTACCTCGCCCCCGGCTCGCAGGCGTGGGAATACGAGCTCGCTGAGCTCACGGGGATCATCGCGATCGACGCACCGCTCGAGCTCCACATGCGCGGCTCCCTCCAGGATCAGCCCTACGCCATGGACTTCGCGGGCGATCCGCTGGAAGCGCTGTTTACCCGGAATGCGGCGTGGCCCGTGAAGATTCGGATGGAGGTCGGAGGGGCCGTTCTGAAACTCGACGGGCGGGTGTCCTCGCGTTTGGACGAAGACGAATCCGACGCACCTGAAACTCGGGACGGTGACCCGAGCGTCATCGCGCAGGCGGGGCCGTTCCAGTTTCGCGCCCTCGATCTCGATGTCGAGCTCGAGGGCGATCGATTCAATCAATTCGATCCGATCGTGGGTTTCCGGCTGCCACCGTTCGGTCCCTACCGACTGGCCGGCACGCTGACACTTCGCGACGGGAAGTACTCGATCTCGGATCTCGAGCTATCCGTGGGCTCGAGCCGGCTGACCGGAAAGCTCGGCTGGGACCATTTGGGCACGCAACCGCGGGCTGACATCACGCTGCGCGCGCCCACCATCCAGCTCGCCGACTTCGCGGGTTGGGAACTGCTCCTCGGCGACGAAGACAGCCCCACGGCGGATGACGCTGAAGCCTCGAGCGAACCCCTCAGCCTCTTCTCACCCGAGGTCCTGCGGACCTTCGACGCCAAGCTCCGAGTCGACGTGGGCAGAGTCATGTCGGGTCGCGACAAGCTCGGGGGCATGCAACTCACAGCGAGTCTTGCGAGCGGGCGCATCCGGATCGACCCCTTCACCCTGGAAGTACCCGGTGGCTCGGTGGGGATCCGCCTGGGCTATTCCAACACATCGAAGGCCGTCTCACTCGATCTGGGCATGGATCTCGACCACTTCGACTACGGAGTGCTGGCGCGATTTCTCGACCCCGAGACGGAGATGCGCGGGCTCATCACCCTCGATCTCGACCTGACGGCGAAAGGCGCGAGTCCCGAAGTGCTGATGCACAACGCGTCGGGCCAGATCGACCTCGCGTTGTTGCCCCAGCAATTCGAGGCCGGCGTGATCGACCTCTGGTCCGTGAACCTCATCGCCTCGGTGCTCCCAACCTTGGATACGGCCCCGAAGTCGGTGATCGAATGCCTGGTCGCTCAGCTCGACGTTCGCGACGGGCTCGTGACGGAGCACGTGCTGCTGGTCGACACCACGCGCATGCGCGTCCTGGGAAAGGCCACGATCGACCTGAAAGAAGAAACGATCGATCTCCTATTCGAGCCCACCTCGAAGCGACCCGAATTCTTCAGCCTTGCTACGCCCGTTCGTGTCGACGGGACCTTCGACGACTTCGAGGCTTTCGTCCGACCCGAGGACGTCATTGGAACCGTGATCCGATTCGTCACCAGCGTGGTCATAGTGCCCCTGCAGCGGCTCATCGGCATCACGACGAACCTCACCGACGACGAAATCTGCCAACGGGCGATGGAAAGATCGATCGACCCGAACCGGTAGCAAGGTTGGCCTGCCCGATGGACCAGGGCGAGACGACTGCGCGCGTTCAGACCGCGCAGCCCGAGGTCCACGATGGTGCTTCTCCTGATTGCCTGACGGCGCAGTCAGCTCGTCACGCTTCCGATCAGTCGAATCCGCCGGCCTTCACCATGCCCCTCGAAATCGAGATTCGGATCCTCTGCGACGAACACCTCGACGCGGCGAACCATCTCGGGGTCGAGCCCGGTCTGGCCCCGCAACACTTTCAGGACACGAGAACCGGGGAAGTCGAGCAGTCGGCCGATCTTGAACGCGAGAATCGTCTCGATCGGATCACTCGATGCCACGCTCGGCGAATGGATCCAGCCCGCGTAGAGACTCCGCTCGTGCGTATCGAGTGTGGCATCCAAATTCGTACCTCCGATCTCGAAGTTCCGGTCGACATACTCCCGATCAGACCAGCCACTGGGGATACGGCGGGTAGACGCTGTACTCCGCGGTCCCGGTCCCCTTTTCGCCCGTCTCCTCGACTTCGAAGTCGCAGAAGGCCTCGTAGCAATCATGGCGATTCTCGGCATCGTTCTCGGCGCGCATCCAGAGCTTGATCGTGCCATGGTGTTTGGTGCTCTTGACGTGGATCACTTCGCCATCCGGCATCGTGAGCGCGTAGCGGAACTGGTTCGCCTGGCGCGCGGCGGCTCCCTCGTTCGGGTAGATTTCGCCCTTCGCGTTCAAGATCGGCCGAACGCCGTCCTTGTCGGCGACGAAGCCCGCATTCGCGCGCTGGCCGATCGGCTCGTCGTTTTGCCAGTACATGCCGAGCACGTTGATGTGGCGGTCCGGCAGCTGAATCGAAGGCCAGAAGTGCGTCAGGAAGTTCACGTCCTCGACGACCCAACTATTCGGTTCGTTGAATCGCGATGTCCAGGTGTGATCGCGGTGGCTCCAGCAGTCGATCTGGCGCGTTTCGCCCTTGGCGCGGCCGCCGTGGATCGCGAAGCTGCCGGTACAGTTCATTGCCTGCTCGAGATGGCCGCCATAGTACTCGTCGAAGACCGTCATCGGATCGCCGCTCGGAGATGAATTCGCGTAGTTGAACGGCGCGAACCGGCCCTTGAAATCCAGGTCGAACGAGAAGCGGTCCCAGTCGAGCGAAATGTTGATGTGGTTGTAGGGATCGACGACCTCGTACTTGAGGCGTCCATCACTCCACGGCCCTTGATCGGGCTCGACCGGCAGCGGGAACTTGTTGCAGTACTGCTGGAGCACACCGTCGATCACGTACAGCGCCTCGAAGCGCCCGAAACCCTTGTCCGTCAGATGGAAATGGTTCACGCCATGGATGTTCGCAGCCGGGTCGACGACGCTCACCCAGAGGCTGTCGCCAAACAACACGTTGCTCGGCGCGTTCTCGAGCGAGTGCCGGTATTCGTCTTCAATGGTAAGGCCTTCCGGCGGCTGGAATGACATGGAGCTTCTCCTTCGCGGGTTCGGCCCGCTTCAAGGACCGCTTCGTGGACCGGGGAGGGTAGCGCCTGGGTCGACTCGACTCGACGCGGAACGCCGCAAGGGTGTACGGATTCGAGGAATTGTTGTGCAGATTCCCGTGGACCGGGCGTGGATCCGCGCGGAGCGGGCTAGAACGCCCGGTATCGCCGCTGCACGTGTTCCCGCCGGATGTGGATTCTTTCGGCGCGCTCCTCGGGCGCGACCGTCCGTACGTTCGCGGGCAAGTGATCGCGAATCTCGTCGAAACGCACCTTCGTAGCGGAGATTGTCGGCCAGCGGTCTTGTGGGGGGGCCTCGGTGTAGGCCCACCGTGGCGCCATGAAGCCCTCGCGATGACCGGTGGTATCGACCCAGTTCGGGATGCCGGGATCGCGGTGGGCGATGACCCAGCGCAGTCGCCCGTCGCCGTCGAATTCGGATTGGAAGCCGTTCAAGCTGCTCTGGTGGTTCGCGAAGTCGTGCGACTCGCCCCAGAGGTTCGAGAGGTGGAAGCCGATGTACTGCGGAGGAACGGGAATCTTCGTTTCGATTACCAGCGCCTCGTCGGGTTCGAGCTCGTAGACTCCGCCCGCGTAGAGGTTCGTGCTCTGGCCGCCACCCGTCACGCTCGAAGCCGCGTTGGGCGCGTTGAAGGCATTGCGGGGCATGAAGCGCTCACCCTCCGAGCCGTCCCGCTTGCCGTAGGTCTCGAGCAGCACCGTGTAGAATTCGTTCCAGAACGCCATCTGGTTCGCAACCAGCTTTCCGAAGCGCCGAAGCTGCGCGGCTGCGGTCGCGGGGTCGAGTGGGGCCGGCTGCAGCGCGTCCGAACCCACTCGTTCGATGGTGAGCAGCACCGCATCCTCACGCTCCCAATCGCCGAAGAGCTGACGACCGCTCAAGTAGTTCGCATGGCGATCGAGCGATCCTTCGGGATCATCCGGACTCGGGCGCCGTGTCCTGCGGTGAGTCGCGATAAAATTCCCCGTGTAGCCCGCGGGCCGCTGTGGCGCGAGCAGGATCTCGAAGTGGCCATCGGCCTCGACCTCGATCGCGGTCGAGTCGAGCCTCCCCGTCTGGGCCTTCACCCCGGGGCGAAGCTCGGCCAAGCTTCCGCTGTCTCCCGCGAGTTCGCCTGCGCTCACCTCGAAGATCAGGTACTGCGGTGCAATCCGGCCGGCCGCTGCAGGAATCTCACCACGCCAGTGGCGGTGATCCGCGGCGTGGCCACGCACCACGTATCGATCCCGCCCGTCGATCGGAGCCGCGAAGTAGATCGCATCCGCGTTGTCGATCGTGGCCTTGTTGACGAGCTGCAATACGTTGCGCACAAACGGAAAGTGGGGGTCTTCGAAGAAGGCACGCTCGACCGCACCGTGGACGTAACCCATCAAGTAGCGATAGCCCTCGGCGAGGTTGCGATCGCTCGCCGGTGCGGGCATCCGCTCCGGCTGGTCGATTGCGTCGCGCGCCCGAGCAAGATCCTCGAGCATCTCGTCCCAAGCCGCGCGCAGTGCGGCGCGGGCATCCCCCGATTCGTCCACGCTCATACCCCTCCTCCATCGCGGTCCCAGCCGAAACGCTCGAATAGATCCGTGAGCTGAGTTCGGATTTCATCACCATCGAGGCCGAACTCTTCGAGGCTGTAGGAATGGGTCGAGACGTGCTTCCGGGAGCGGACCCCGTCTGACTCGAGAGTCTCGCGATAATCCGCGCTCATTTCGATGCCGAGCTCCCGATATACCTGCCCGATCGTCGCAACGGGGTCGGCCAGCAATTCGCGGTAGTCCACCACTGCTCTTGCTGTCTCGGGGTGCTGCGACAGTACCTCGAGCGGGTATCGGTACGTGTGGAAACTCTGCTCCGCGATGATTCCCAGGCAGCGATTCACGCGCTCGGCATCCCAGCCGAGGCGTTTCCAGCCCGATTGCAGCAGCGCGAGCAGGCTCGGAATGGTCTCATTCGGGTTGCGCACCGGCACCACGATGCGCGCGTCAGGAAAGGCCTCGATCAACGCCTCCACGCGACCAGCGAATATCGGGTTCTTGCTCAGGTGGACCCGGTCCGTACCGTTCAGGACGAGCTGCCGTCGAATGCAATCCACGTAGAATCGCATCAGGCGCTTGCGCTTGCGTTCACTCCAGCGGTCGACATAGTAGAAATCGAGATCACCCATGTAGGGCATCTTCGTGATCCAGAACCCGGACGCGAGCGAGTAGTAGAACACCAGGTCATCTTCCTCGGGCTGAGTCAGGCCCATCTCGTGGACGCCGCGAATCGCCGCGTAGTGGTCGTCCTCCCAACGGCGCACACGCTTCGCGATCCGACCTGCGAGATGCTCGCGATCGACGCGCGCGAAGAAGCGGATCATCTTCTTCTGAAGTAGTGACGGAAAGTAGAGCTCGTAGAGCATGAACGAGCTGAAACGGCTCTCGTCCCTGCTCATGAGACGATGCACGAGAGTCGTGCCGCTGCGCGCGTGGCCGATCACGAAGACTGGTTTGCGAATTTCTGCCTTCCGCAGCGAGGGAAAGAACACCCCGTCGAGCATGAAACAGATCGCGTGGAAGCTCGACACCAGCGGGACCGGCACGAGCAACACGAACAGGGAGTAGCGACGTGCCGTGGCATTTCGCTCGCCCCAGGCGAGGCGAAGCATCTTGAAGTAGTTCGAGAAATCGAAGTAGAAGCGCACGGCGGGTCCCAGCCTCTCTCAGCCGCCGATCAGCATACCGCCTTCGACCGGGAGCACGTGCCCCGTGATCAGATCCGGGCCGGTGATCAGCGCCAGGATCGCCTGCGCGACCCCATCCGGCGTGCACACCTTGTCGAGCGGCGACTTCTGCAGCATGGCTGCCTTGATGGGCTCGAACGCATCTCCGAGCCCGTCACGCAACCACTCACCGTCGATGAAGCCGGGCGCGACCGCGTTGACGCGGATCTCCGGTCCGAGCGCACGCGCGAGCGTCACGGTGAGATTGTTGAGCGCCGCCTTCGAGGCGCAATACGGGATCGAACTCCCGATCCCCACGAGTCCCGCAACGCTGGAGGTCATCACCACCTCGCCACCGCCGTCTGCACGCAACAAGTCGCGCGCGGCACGCGTGCATTGGAACGGCCCCATCAGGTTGACCTTCAGGATGCGCTCCCAGAGTTCTTCGCTCACCGCCTCGAGGTCGCCGTGGCGGATCACCTGTGTGGTGCCCGCGTTGTTGACGAGAATGTCGAGCCGCCCGAACTCGCGCTCGGCTTCGGCCGCCATGGCGCGGCAATCCGCGTCACTGGCGACATCGGCGCGAAACGCCAACGCCTTCACGCCGTGATCCGCGGCCTCGGACGCGACCGCCTCGGCAGCCTCCTTGGAGCGGCTGTAGTTGACGAGCACCGAACAGCCGCGTTCGGCGAGCTTGAGTGCGGTCGCGCGCCCGACGCCCGTGCCCGCGCCCGTTACGATCGCGGCCTTGTCGGCGAGTTCCATGATCGTATCTCCTCGTTGGGTTGATCGAAGTCCCGGAGCGAGCCGGCCATGCGCGCTGGGAGCGCTGGGAAAGCAGCTCGATCGCAATGAAATTCCTACCCGTCGTCATCGCAGCGGCGGTGGCGACGCAACGTCGGTGTGTTGGTCGTCGAGGATCCGGCGAAGCGTCACCATCTGGCTGATGACCTGATCGCCGATTATCGAATTTGCGATCCAGCTCGGCACCCGGCCACCCGGGTCGGCATGCGACTCGTACACGACGTAGGTGCGGTTATCGCCCGCAGGTGTGGCCTCCCAGAAACCCACGGATTTCACCATCCGAACGAATCCCTTTCGGAGCGATTGCCGGGTTCGTTACCCCGCTTCGCGAGCTTCCAGCCGCTGTCACGCGCAGCGCCCGCGGCGGCCGATTGGAGCCCCAACAGCGCCAAGACCCCTATTCCAAGGATGATCTTGCGATCGAGACGGAACTGCTTGCGGGCCAATGCGAATCTCCGCCGGGCGGGGGCAGCAACCCAGACAATCATTCATTTCTAACATCGGATCGAGCCTTCGGCAAAGAGCTTTCAGCCTGCGCACGAGAGTCCCAATCGCTCTCCGCGGGGTCATGCTCAGCCGCGGCCAGGCGTTCAAGCCGGGTCGTAGCGCGCTCCCGACTCGAGGAATGGCCGGCTCTGTTCTTCTCGGGCGTGTGCCAGATCGGCGAGGTCCAGGCCCGTTCCTGGATGATCGGTGTGTAGAAAGGTTCGCTCGCGGAGTCGAGGCAACAGCTCTCGAAAACCTCGCCCTCGCCGCCGCGCTCGCGCGCCTTCGACGAGGCTTCGGCCGCCTCGGCCTCACAGCTGTCTGCGAATGGGTTGACGCCCGCCACCAGACACCGCCGTGTGCTCCAGCGACAGGTCGGGTTCTCGAGCACGCGCAGGTAGTAGAAAGCATGCTGCGCGGGGTCGAACCGCGCATCACGCCACACGGTGCACAGGTTGGAAAATCCCGTCCCGGTCGGCTCACAGGTGTCACGGTCCACATCGGCACCGTTGTCAGGATCACCTGCGATGTCGTAGACGGCCTCGTGCGTCACGCCATCGGCATCGACCCAGCCCTTGACGATCTGGATCCGCTGGAGATCCGTGCCCGGATGGCTTGCCAAACCGGGGTCCTTCATCGCACTCACGAGAAAGGTCGGCGGGCCGCCCGAGTCGCTCGGCCGAGCAGGCATCTCGCCCCCCATCGGGACGCCGTCCGCGTAGCCGCGCTTCACGAGGTCGGGGGAGTCGCACAGATCTGCAGGGTAACGCCAGCCTGCGAAGAAGCGGACGACCGGCCGCGTACCACTGGTCGCATAGGTCTCGCGCCGGCGGATGCCCGCAAAGATCGCATCGCGCGAGTTCTCTTCCGCCCACACCACAGCGTGGCCGCCGGGGTTGGCGAAGAGATGGTCCTGTACATTTCGGAAGCCCGAATCTCGCCGACCGAGGTGGCCCACATAGACATCCTCTTCAGTGCCACCTGGCGTCGCGCTGTGGGTGTCGGTCGAACCGATGAAGCCGAACTTGAACGGATTCGTCCCGGTCTTTCTGTCGATCGCCAGGCCGTCCTTCAACACGTTGCGCGTCATATTGCGCCGCCCGAACTCGTCGAGTGGAACGGGTGCCGCGCGCTCGGTCCGGAGTTTGCCCTCTACCGTGCCGAGCATCGTCAGGTTGTCGGCCTTCACCTGCTCGAAATCGCAGAGCTCGTCCTCGGTGTCGAGTCCACGCCCCGCCAACCGGTCGAAGCGGCACTCCGACGCGCCCTTGTGCTGTATCAGCTCGACTACGGGTTCGAAGAATAGTCGCTCCGAGGCTTCGCGATCGTTCTTCGGGTCGGGAAACATCAGCCCGCCCGAGAGGTTCGAGTTGTGCGGAATCGACAACACGTCACAGCCCTCTCCCCCCTCGATGCACTGAGCGCGCAGCTGGTACCAGAGTTCGGGGAAGTTCCCGGTTCCAGTGTCGTAAGTGGAGATCGGTAGATCGACGACGTGTTCGTTGCGAAAGATCACGTTGCGGTGGAGGTTCTTGTGTTCGGGTGCGTCGGTGTACTCGTAGCCGACGAAGGTAGTGAACGCGCAGTCGGCGCTGCGATCGTAATGATCTTCGGCTGCCTTCTGGATGTTGCTCCAGACGTCGGCCATGCCGGCCTCGCAGTCCGAGAGGCTGCACACGACCGAACGCTGCTTCTCCAGCTCGGTGCTCGCAACACCGAGCGCCGCCCACCAGTTGGCAGCCAGCAGCTGGACCCACAAATTCTGCGATCGTGTCATGATGCAGTGCGGCCACCAATAGCCGAACTCGGTCGAATCCTCGGTGCAGGCGTGAATCTCACCGAGGAACTCCGCATGGTCGGTTACCGCGGCAAAATCGAGCGGCCGCTGAATCTGCGCATTGACGGTCTGCTCACCATTCTCGTCGGGCAGCATGATGGGATCGCCCTTCGCGTACGCGTATGCATCCCACGGGTCGTTGCGCTGACTCGAGACATAGGAGTCGAACGAATACCGCGTGTGAACGTGGAGGTCGCCGAACATCGGCTGACGCAACGAGTCGTAGGCGATGCACGGCTCGCGCTCCTCGCTGCGCTCGAACCCGGGAGATCCGGCAGCCGCCGGAAGGACAAGCCACGAAATCGCTGCAACGAGCGCCAACAGGCCCAATCGAATTTCCTTCGAATGGGCCATGACCTCCCTCCCGCGAAAACCGAACCGAGCCGGACTTCGATACGGAACCGAACCAGGCCGGCGACCCCACGTTTCCGGGCATGCCCGGAGAGGGGCGCTACCAGAGACCGATCACCGCACGGCCGGCGGAGCGTGATCGACGGCGTTCGCGTTCACGGCGGCGCATCCGGCGCATTCGAGTCTGCAACTGGATCCTCTGCTTCGCGAGCGCATCCGCGTCGGGTGAGCGCGAGGTACGAAATTCGCAGAACTTCTCGAACGCTTCGATCTCGTGCCGCAACTCCTCGACGACGAGCTGCACCATGATCGCGTCATCGAGATAACCGATTCCGGGGATTCGGTCGGGAATCAAATCGTCCGGGTCGACGAAATAGGCGAGCACATTGAGTACGCGAGCCCGATCGGCGCCGGTCAGGCCCCACTCGTCATCTTCGAGCATTCGCACCAGCAGCTCGAGCTTGCGAAAACTCTCCCGGACGAATTCGGGGGCCTCCGCTGCTGCAACCTCGCGCATCAGCTCGGACGCAGCCGAGATCACGATGGACTCGTCGGCAGCCTTCTCGCCCTGCTTCACGGTCTTCAGGCATTTGCGAAAGTACCGGAGATCCTTGGGGCTCAGGTCGATTACGATCTTCATGTTCAGTTTTGAACTCCTGCAGCGAAACGGGCCATCAGCCACGGTGAGGCGGGAACTTCTGCCTCACCCGCGACCTGTAGAGAGATGCAGGCTAGCCCGGATCCGCAGCCACGCCCGCAGTAGAGAGAATGAAATTCCGAAGAGCGGCGGGTCTCCCTACCAGATATTGGGGAATTTACCGGACCCCACGTCGACAGCAGGCAGGTGTCGGATCCGCGTTCTCGACGTCGGTATCGGCTGACTCGGTGTCTCACTCGAATGTGTTCGCCGGACGAGCCGTGACCCGGCCGTTTTGCCATGATGGGCAACGAGGAGGTTCCCATGCCCGACCCGATCGACACATTCGACCGCGAGTGGCACCGGATCGTCGCCGAGAAGGATCGGGCCGGTCTCGAGCGGGTGCTCACGGAAGACATCACGCTCGGCGTCCCCCCCTACTGGCAGAAGCTGCACGGACGCACGATTGCGGTGCACTTGCTGGACCTGATCATTCACACGATCGAGGAGTTCACGTATCACCGCGAATGGCGCAACGGCCGGGAGTTCGCGCTCGAGTTCACGGGCCACGTGGGCGACGCGGAGCTCCAGGGCATCGACCTCATTTCACTCGACGAGCGAGGCATGGTCACGAATCTCGACGTTCTGATGCGCCCGGTGAACGCGATCATCGAGTTGCGCGGAGTCATCGCACCCCAGATGGCCGCGTTTCTAGAGGAGCGCGCCGCCCAGCGCGAAGGCTCTGCCTGACACGAGCCCATCCCCTCCACCCCTCGCGAAGGTATGCTCCGATCCATGGCCATTCGACCGCTTCGAACCGGATTCAAGGCCGCACGCAACCACCCTGCACTGATCATCACCTTGTTCGCGACGGCATCGCTTGCGAACACCACACGAGCCGATGAAGCCGCCTTCCACGGACTCGGCGACCTTGCAGGCGGTGCAGTCGGCGGCCACGCGCTCGGCGTGTCGGCAGATGGAAGCGTCGTCACCGGCCAGGCGACCGGCAGCCGCGGCCGCGAAGCGGTTCGCTGGCAGCGCGGGAAACTCAGCCGCCTCGGCACGATGCCCGGCGGAAACACGACGGTCGAGGGACGCAGCGCCTCCGCAGACGGAACGGTCATAGTCGGCAGCGGCCGATCTCAGGCCGGCGCGCTGGCGATTTACTGGCGGGACGGCGCAATGACGAACCTGGGAGACCTGGACGGCGGAGCCACTGCAAGCTCAGCAATCGGCGTATCGGCGGATGGGTCGGTTGTGGTCGGGTACAGCGCTTCCGCGAGCGGTGTCGAGGCGTTTCGCTGGAAACAAGGCGAGATGCAGGGACTCGGAGATCTGCCCGGCGGGCCGTTCTTCAGCCGCGCGCTCGCGATCTCGCACGACGCGAGCACCGTGGTCGGCCAGAGCCACGGCGAAAAGGGCGGCGAAGCGGTGCGTTGGCGCGGCGGGTCGATCGAAGCGCTCGGCCATCTTCCCGGACGCAACGATTCGAGCGCAGCACTCGGTGTCTCGCACGACGGCCGCATCATCGTCGGGGTCAGCCGTTCTGCCAACGAGTCCGAGGCAACCCGCTGGTCGAGTGGCGTGATGACGGGGTTGGGTGATCTGCCTGGTGGTGCGTTCCATAGCATCGCACGCGGCGTGTCGGCCGACGGCGCGATCGTGGTCGGTCGGGCCGCATCCGCCCGCGGTAACGAAGCATTCATCTGGAGTGAGGCGGAGGGACTGAGGAGTCTGCGCGTCTTGCTGCTCGAGTCGCTGCCCTCCGAGCTGACTGGCTGGCGACTCACCGACGCACGCGCAATCTCGGCCGACGGTCTCACCATCGTGGGCTTCGGCATCAACCCGGCCGGCGCGCGCGAAGGCTGGGTCGCGATTCTCGCCGCGCCCACGCCAAGTGGTGAACCGTAGCCGGCAGCTAGAGCTGCTCGCGAATCGGGAGCCAACGCAGTATCGCGGCGAGCAGGCGTCGCCAGAAACCCGCACCGGGCTCACGAGTCGCGGATAGTTCACGCCCGGCTTCCGTTCGGCTCCAGCGCAATCGGCCCGACCCGGTCTCGCCGACCCGCCATGCTGCGGACGGCAGTAGCGCCATGACGAGTTCCGCGACCCGCCGCGCAAGCACGGGTGAATCGACCATGATCCCCATCTCGGTGTTGATCGCGACTGAACGGGGATCCCAGTTGAAGGAGCCGACGAAGAGCCTGCGCCGATCGACGACGAAAATCTTCGCGTGCAGGCTGCTGCGCGAGCGCGCGGCGCCCGCCCGAATCGGCCCTGCCATTCGGGCATCGCTGCGCGACTCGAACAACTCCACGCCGCGCCGCAGTAACGGAATGCGAAATGGTGCGTAGCCCGAGTGCACCGCCACGACGTCGGACGACGCGAGCGAGTTGGTCAGCACGATCGAGCGCACTCCGCGGGCGCGCGTCGCGCCGAGCAACTCGACGCCGACCCCGAGCGGAACGAAGTACGGAGACACCACGAGGAGTTCCCGCTCGGCCTTTCCGATCGCGTGCAACAGCGAAGTCGCCAGCCGTCCCGCAATCTGACCGGGCACCTTCTCGCCGCGAATCTTGCCCGGGGGATCATAGACCACGTGCGCGGGTGCCCACTCGACACCTCCCTCCATGCCCTGCAGCCGATCGAGCAGCGTGCTGCGCAATGCCTCACCGTAATCGCTGGATTCGAGACCTTCGAGCGAACCGGCGATGCGCGCTCTGAGCGATTCGAGGCCCGCGTCCGGATCGCGGGCCGGCCTGACGAGTTCGGCAATCGGGGCCGCGAGCGCATCGTTCCAGTAGGCGTCGAAGGCGACGCCCACATCGCGCGCCACCGGCCCAAATCCGAGCAGATCGAGGTCGCCGAAGTTCACGTCCTCACGCGCCGCGAAATATTCGGCTCCGATGTTCCGCCCGCCCACGACCGTCGCGACCCCATCCACCGTGAAGGACTTGTTGTGCATCCGCCGGTTCGCACGCCGGAAGTTCATCACGAAGTGGAGAATTCGCCCGAGCCGGCGTGAGAACGGGTTGAAGATGCGGATCTCGAAGTTGGGATGCCCGTCGAGTTCCGCCATGCCGACATCGAGACTGCGGGTCGCGATGTCGTCAACGAGCAGCCGGACATGAACGCCGCGATCCGCCGCAGCGAGCAGCCGGGAGACGAAGAGGTGCCCCGTGACGTCGTTGAGGATGAAGTAGTACTGCGCGTCGATCGAGCGTTCGGCGCGGTCGATCAGAATCAGCCGGGCCCCCAATGCGTCGATGCCGTCCGAGAGCGGCACGAAGCCGGACAGCCCGGGATGCTCGCCTGCCTCTTCGGCGACCAGTCGCCCCAGGAACGTGTCCCCATCGACTCGGGCCGCCTTGGCGGAGTTCTGCGGTCGTTCGCCTTCCACCGGCCGGAGCCTATCAGAGAGATCTGTGTGACGCGTCGGACGACTGTCGCACGGCCGCGTCGCGCGGTGAGGAGACAATCCGAGTGCGCAGGGGCGCGAACGCGAGCAGCTCCAATCTCGCCTATCATCCTGAGCCCAGCAGCTCGCATCGCATCAGCGCCGCGCGACAGGTTCCGGCGGAGCCCCACGATCGACTATCGACTATCGACTATCGACTACCGGGAGCAGGCATGAGTGCAGGTTCGGATACCCGCTTCGCCGCGTCTGAAGACGCCTACCACGAAGCCGCGAGCAAGGAACTCGGACTCGACGATTTCGGCGACCCGAGCTATCGCGAAGCACTCGGACGACTGCTGCGGTCGTTCGACGAGGATGCGCATCTCTCCGACCTGGGTCGCGCGATCGTTCGCCAAGAACTCATCAAGATCCTGAAATCTCGACTGCTCTGCGAAGCAAGACTGAAGCAACACGCGGGCGAGTGCGAGCAGGAGATCCGGCGGCCGATCATCATCCTCGGCCTGGTGCGGACCGGCAGCACCGCGCTCCATTACCTCATGGGGCAGGACCCCGGCATCCAAAAGCTCGAATACTGGATGTCCGCAAACCCGCAGCCGCGACCACCGCGGGAAGAATGGGACGAGCACGCAGATTTTCGCGCCTCGCAGGCAGAGATCGATTTCCTCTACAAGGTGACGCCGTCGCTCATGGCCGTGCACGAGATGCGCGCGGAGTGGCCGGAGGAGTGTCGGCACATCCTCGCGCAGAGCTTCACGGACGATCGTTTCGAAACCAGCGCCACACTTCCCGGCTACAACCAGTGGTATTGGTCGACCCCGCACCCCGAGACGTACCGCCGCCACAGGCGGCTCGTGCAGCTGATCGGCATGCACGAACCCGACCGGCGCTGGCTGCTCAAGTACCCCGTACACCTGCGGCAGCTGCAGGCGTTATTCGACGTCTACCCGGATGCCTGCATCGTGCAGACCCACCGTGACCCACGCACCGTGATGGCGTCGTACACGAGCTTCGTCGCGAAGGTTCGCGAGATGCACGAAGACCGGGTCGACATGGAGTACATCGCGCGCGAGCAGCTCGAGAGCTGGAGCACCGCCGCAGACGCCGGTGTCGCGTATCGGCGGGAGCACGGCTCCGAGCGCTTCTTCGACCTGCACTTCACGGACTTCATGGCAGACCCGGTCGGCTCGGTAAAACGCATCTACCAACACTTCGACCAGGTGCTTTCACCCGAAGGCGAGAAGTGCCTCGAACAGTGGCAGGGCGAGCACCCCCAGGGCAAACACGGCCAGCACAGCTACAAGAAAGACGACTTCGGCCTGAGCGAGAGCGAAATAATCGACCGCTTCGCCGACTACATGGAATTCCACGGGATGCAGGCCTAGCGGAGCATTGGCGGCGATGGCGAAGCGATTCGAGCGCAGCGAACACAGCGATCGGGAAACGGAGCTGCTCGAGAAGGCCGCACGCCTGCTGCCCGCGAGCGCACGCACGCCGACGATGTCACTGAAAGCCGCAATGATCGTGTGCGAGGGCCGCGGCTCGAAGCTCGTCGACATCAGCGGCAACGAGTACATCGACTACCTGCTCGGCTCGGGCCCGATGTTTCTCGGTCATGCCCATCCGGCGGTGGTCGCCGCCGCCCATGAGGCGGCGCTGCATGGCAGCAGCTACCTGCTCCCCAACGAACCGTCCATCCTGCTCGCCGAAGAAATCGTCGCAGCCGTACCGTGCGCCGAACGCGTGGTCTTCGCGAGCAGCGGCTCGGATGCCACCTTCTTCGCGCTGCGGCTCGCACGCGCCTACCGCGGGCGCGACAAGATCTTGAAGTTCGAGGGCGGCTACCACGGCCAGGGCGACCACGTGCTCATGAGCAACCAGTGGACCAGGGAAGCGCCCGATTACCCGCAGCCGTCGCCGAACTCCGAGGGCATTCCGCAGTCGATCCAAGGCGACGTATTGGTAGCGCCGTTCAACGATATCGAAACGACTGCCGATATCTTGACACGTCATCGCGACGAGCTCGGCGCGGTGATCGTCGAGCCGATGCAGCGCACCATTCCGCCGAAGAATGGCTTCCTGGCTGGCCTGCGGACGCTCACCGCCGAGAACGACATCCCGCTGATCTTCGACGAGGTCGTCACCGGCTTCCGGCTCGCCTACGGCAGTGCCCAGGAATACTATGGCGTGACGCCGGACCTGTGCGCGCTCGGCAAGAGCATCTCGGGCGGGCATCCGATCTCGGTGGTCTGTGGCCGGGACGAAATCATGCGCTACGCGGAAGGCGTGCGGCGGCTGACCGGCGACTACGTCTCGCTTACCGGCACCTTCAGCGGCAACCCGATCTCGTGCGCGGTCGCGCTCGCCATCGTGCGCGAACTCAAGCAGAACGGCGTCTACGAGGCGCTGTTTGCGCGCGGCCGGCGCTTGATGCAGGCACTCGAGAAACACCTCGGCAATGCGGGGGTTCCGGTGCAGGTCCTCGGTGAGCCGCCCGCATTCCAACCATGGTTCAGCGATCACGAGATTTTCGACTTCCGAAGCTCACAGGGCGCCGACGCGGCACTGGGACATCGCTTCGCCCAGCTCCTGCTCGACCGCGGCATCCTCAAGGCGCACGAGAAGTTCTTTGTTTCGATGGTTCACAGCGACGAGGACATCGATGTCACGATCGACGCGATCGAGTGTGAGCCCGAACGACGCCGGCAAAGACGAGGAACGGAAATTGGAACAACGATTCAACGACAAGGTTGCACTCATCACCGGCGCCGCATCCGGCATGGGGCGAGCGACCTGCATTCGCCTCGCGGCCGAGGGTGCGCGCATTCTCGCCATTGACGTCGACTCAGCCGGGCTCGAAGAAACCGCCCTGATGATCAAGGAGCAGGGCGGCCGGATCGAGAGCCACCTCTGCAACGTCACACTGCGCACTGAATGCGCCGAGGCCGTGCAGCGCGCGGTCGATACCTTCGGCCGGCTCGACGTGCTGGCCAACATCGCGGGAATCGTTCGCTTCGCCCACTCGCCCGAAATGAGCGAAGCCGAGTGGAATCTGGTGCTGGCGGTGAACCTGTCTGGGCCGTTCTACCTCTGCCAGGAATCGATCCCCCACCTGCTCGAAACACACGGCAACATCGTGAATGTCGCATCGAATGCGGGGCTGATGGGGCAGGCCTACACGGCGGCCTACTGCGCGAGCAAGGGCGGCCTGGTGCAGCTGACGCGTTCGCTCGCGATGGAGTTCATCAAGAAACCACTTCGTGTCAACGCGATCTGCCCGTCGGGAACCGACACCCAGATGAACAAGGGGATCGATTTCCCGGATGACCTCGACTGGAAGCTGATCGGCCGCTTCACGGGCATCCGCGGTTTCGCTCAGCCGAGCGACATGGCGTCTGCGATCGCCTACGTGGCCTCAGACGAGGCGAAGATGATTCACGGCGCGGTCATCAGCGTCGACCAGGGGATGATGGCCGGCTAACGCCCTTACTCCCGCACCCGCCGCAGATCGGCGGCGAGCGAGCGACTGGACAGATAGAAGAAGAACGCACCGAGCAAGCCCGCCAGCGAGATCGTCAGTAGTGAGTAGCGAATTGCCTCGTCGCCGAAACGCGGCGTGTAGAGGTCGTTCAGCACCCCGACAATCAGCGGCCCCGCGCCCGCACCCACGATATTGACGATGAACAACATGATCGCGGCCGCGGTCGCTCGCATGCGCAGCTTGGCGAGGTTCTGGTTGATCGTGTGCATCGCAGGTACGTAGGCGTTCGAGAGAACGTAGAACGGAAAGAAGAACGCGAACGATCGGGTGCTGCCTTCGGCGAGCAGGAACGCGAATCCGAAAGGCATCGCGACGACGGTCAACAGTGCGGGCAGGCGCATGTACCAGCCAGGATCGTCGCTCCCGAGCCGGTCGACCAGACTGCCGCCGCCGAATGTGCCGAGGCTGCCCCCGATGCCGACGACCGCGGCCAACCAGATGCCGATTTCGAGCGGCGGCAAGCCGTGCACCCGGCCGAAGAATGGATAACCCCACATCAGCACGCCATAGCCGAGTATCGAGAGGAACGAGGAGCCGAACATCAGGTAGACCCACGAGCGGCAGCCGAGCAGGTGCCTCAGGGTCTCACCGAATGTCGTGGTTTCGGCACTGCCCACCGCTTGCTCCGAGTAACCGCGAGGCGGTTCGCGAACCGTGAAGCGCACCACGAACGCGAACAACAGGCCCGGCGCTCCCAGGGCGTAGAAGGCCACCCGCCAGTCGAAGTTCTCCGCGAGGTAGCCACCGCCGAGATACGCGATCGCGGAACCCACGTAGACCCCCGACGCGTAGATTCCGAGCGCGGTCGCGCGCTTGTTCAGCGGGAAGTAGTCCGAAATCAGCGAGTGCGCGGGCGGGCTGCCCGCGGCTTCACCCACGCCGACGCCGATGCGCGCCACCGCGAGCTGGACGAAGCTGCGCGCGAGCCCCGACGCGACCGTCATCCCGCTCCAGACCGCGAGGCCGAGCGCAATGATCGAGCGACGATTGCCGCGATCAGCCCAGCGCGCAATCGGGATGCCCGCAAAGGTGTAGAACAACGCGAACGCAAAGCCGACCAGCAGCCCCATCGCCGTGTCGGAGACATCGAACTCGGCCTTGATCGGATCGATGAAGACCGACAGGATCTGGCGGTCGATGAAGTTGATCACGTAGACGGTGAACAGGACCCCGAGTACGTAGTTTCGGTAGCCGACCGAGATCGACGGATTGCCCGGATCACCGCCCGGGCCCGTTCCGGATCCCCGGCCCGAATCCTCCGCCTCGTCCTGCCTGCTGTCCGTCATCGTTGGGGCTCCGCCAGCTTGCTATCGAGAAGTCCGATTATGCCACCGTCCGTTCGCCCGCGCGCTGACGAACGTGCCGTAGCAGCAGCGGTAGCGCGATCACGACGCACAGCACCTCGCTGGCACCCGCCACGGCGAATGCCGCGCGGTAGCCGGAAAGCCAGTCCACTCGGCCGGCAACGAATTGGCTGATTGCGCCGCCCGCGAGCGGGCCGAGAACGAACCCGAGCGAGCCGGCGGCGTTGAACGCGCCCAGCGCGGTAGCTCGAACCTGGTCCGACACGACCTGCATCGTCAGCAACATCGACGGCACGAACATCACCGCGGCCGCGGCCCCGGTCACCAGCATCAGCGCGTACAGCGCCGGCGGCGCGGTGAAACCGACCGCCGCCGTGCCGACGCCGTAGAGCAGGCTGCCGATGCACAACATCGCGACCGGCGAGCGCTTTTCTGCGAGACGCCCGAACGGGTAGGAAAACACCGCGAACGGAAGCATGAAGGTCGCGATCAAGAAGCCAATCTCGGAGGAAGAGAGATCGTAGATTCGTCGCAGGTAGAGGGCAAAGGTCGTAGTGAAGAAGCCAACCGTGAAGCGGTCGGTAAAGGCGAACGTGAGTGGTGCGAGAATGATCGGGTTCGCGCGCAGCGTCGCGACGATGTCGCGGAATGCGGGACGCTCTGAGCGGCCACCCGTTTCGCGCACGAGCG
>JAFDEI010000237.1 GCA_019310425.1 Deltaproteobacteria bacterium
GGCCGGCCTCTTCCTGACGAACGTCGGCCACGGCCGCAAGGAAATCGCAGACGCCGCCTACGAACAGGCGAACGAGCTTCACTTCTTCCCGCTCTGGACCTTCACGCATCCCTCTGCGATCAATCTCGCGGCGAAGCTTGCATCCCTGGCTCCCGGCGATCTCAACCGTGTCTTCTTCGGGAGCGGCGGCGGCGACGCGGTAGAGACAGCCTGGAAGCTCATCAAGCAGTACTTCCGCGCGACGGGCCAGCCCGACCGCTACAAGGTCATCTCGCGCAATATCGCCTACCACGGGACAACCCTCGGTGCGCTCGCCGCCGCTGGCCCCCGGTGCCTTCCACGCCCGCAACACACATGCATACCTGCAGAAAGAGCAGGGCGAGGACCTGGCCGAAGCCTGCGCCAACGACATCGAGCGCATCATCCTCGAGGAAGGACCGGAAACCGTTGCGGCCGTCTTCCTCGAGCCGGTCCAGAACGCGGGGGGCTGCCTGGTGCCGCCGCCCACGTATTTTCAGCGCGTGCGCGAGATCTGCGACCGCCACGGCGTGTTGCTCGTATCCGACGAGACCATCTGCGCCTTCGGACGGCTCGGTCACATGTTCGCCTGCAACCGCTACGGCTATCAGCCGGACATCATCACTTGTGCGAAGGGCTTGACGTCGGGATACGCGCCGCTTGGAGCCGCGATCGTGAGCGATCGCCTCGCCGAGCCGTTCGTCGATTCGGATGAAACCTTCATGCACGGGATTACCTACTCCGGTCATCCAATCGGCTGCGCGGTCGCGTTGGCGAACATCGAGGTCCTGGAGTGCGAGAACCTGCCCGGCCGTGTGCTTCAGTACGAGGACGCCTTCCGGAGCGAACTCGAGACCCTCTACGACTTGAAATTCGTCGGGGACATCCGCGGCGCTGGCTACTTCTACGGCATCGAACTCGTCAAGGACTCCGCCACGCAGGAACGCTTCACGCAGGCGGAGCGCAATCACCTGCTCGGCGGGATCCTCTCACCCCGGACCTTCGAGCTCGGCCTCATCTGCCGAACCGAAGACAAGGCCGAGCCCGTCATTCAACTCTCTCCTCCCTTGATTTCGGGCCCCGAAGAGTTCAGAGAGATCGTGCGCATCCTGCGCCAGGCCATCACGGAAGCCCAGGAGATCATGGGCTAGGAGCCCGGAAACCCGAAGTGTCTTCCGTGACGGCGCGGAAACCACGGTCGCGTAGCGACCAACGCGCAGCTAGCAGACTGCTGAAGAAGTCCTGCGACGGTTGCGAGAGGTCGGGGAGTTGCGACGCCTGGAGTCGATCCGAGTGACCGGATCAACGGACTGTTCCTGCGAGGTTCTCAACTCGCCCCGGCGCCGGCAACCACACGCTCGTCGTGCAGCTGCCCGATCTCGCGTTCCCCGAGACCGAGGATATCCGAGAGAATCTCGTCGGTGTGTTCTCCGATGCACGGCGCACGGCTGGCGGGCTGTCGAAGCCGGGATTCGAAGACGAGGGGTGAGCCCGGGGTGAGCAGCGTGCCGATCTCCGGATGATCGAGCATCTCGAACATCGGGTTCTGGGTCGAGCAATCGGGATCCTTCTCCACCACCTCGCGAATCGTACGGTATTCGGCCCAGCACACGCGATGCACATCGAAGATCTCCCGCACCTCGGTCATCATTCGAGTGTGGAACCACGATTCCAGAATCTTGGCGAGCTCACGCCTCAGCCGAAAGCGATTGCCGGCCTTTGAGAGATCCAGCCCCATGCGCGTGCCGAACTCGTTGAAGACAGGACCGAGCTCAGTGGCGTCGCACAGGTTGCTCCACTGTGCTGGCGTCAACGCGACGATCATCAGCCGCTTACCGTCCAGCGTCTCGAAATCGCGACCGAAGGCACCGTACAGGTAGTTGCCATCCTTCGGGCGATCGGAGTCGTTGATCATGACCTCTGCGATCTTTCCGAGGTTGCCGAGCATCGCCATCGCGACATCCGCGAGTGCCACCTTGACCAGCTGGCCTTCGCCCGTGCGAGTGCGGTAACGCTCCGCGGCCAGGAGCCCTACCGCAGCCAGCTTGCCCGTGATGCAGTCCCACGCGGGCAGCAGGTGGTTGACCGGGCGCGGATCGTCCTTCGGTCCGGTCACGGCCGGGAAGCCCACGGATGGATTGATGGTGTAGTCGACCGCACTGCTGCCGTCGCGGCGTCCGCAGATGTTGACCATGACGAGGTCCGGGCGCTTCTCCTTCAATCGCTCGTAGCCCAGCCAGCCGCGTGCCGGGAAGTTGGTGAGGAAGAGGCCGCCGTCGTCGCCCGGCGCACACACCAGATCTGTGAGGATCTCCTGCCCGCGCCGAGACCGGATATCGACCGCGATCGAGCGCTTGCCCTTGTTGAGGCCGGCCCAGAACAGGCTCTTTCCGCTCGTCGTCACGGGCCAGCGGTCGTAGTCGAGTCCGCCCCCGATGGGGTCGAAACGGATTACGTCGGTACCGAGTTGCGCGAGTGTCATGCCGCCGAGCGGCGCCGCAACGAATGCCGAGCCTTCGACGACCCGCATACCACTGAGTATTCCGTTCACGACGTCCCCCTCTTACTTCAGTTTTGCCCCGGACCCGGGCGTCCGATTACGCCATCAGGGCCAGCAGATGCCAATCGAGAACCCGCTCCCGCTTTCCTGGCTCCAGCGCGTCCGGTCCCCGCTCCGCCGACACGAGGACTTGCAGGTCCGCGAGCCCGCCGCCCGACTTCAGCTCATGTGTGGCGATCACTTCGAGCTCGGTCTGCAGCCGATCCCCTTCGAATACGGGAGCGCGGTGATCGCAACCACGCCAGGCGATCAGGGTCACCAGGTTGGGAAGCGCACGGCTTAGCTGGGCCGAGGCCATCGAGATCGTGTGGCCGCCATAGACGAGGCGCCGGCCGTAGGGACTGGCAGCGGCGTCGGTGTGTGCCTGGGCGAGGTTCAGGGTCTGACGCGCCAGCTCGGGGGCAGAGGTCACCGTGTCGGCGGCTTCGACCACGTACCGGGTGCCGACCTCGATGTCGTCGAAGTGTGGGCCCGCGGCAGCCGCGCGGAAGACATCGAGCCGCCAGTCGCTGGCAACGGCGGCGCGGACGGCGTCCATATCGAGCTCGGAGGGAATCGCGTCGAGTGTGTCGTCGGCACCCGTCTGGGCAGCGGGGTCGCGGCACGGAAGCATCGGGCAGCGCCAGAAGTCCAGGACCGTCTCTCCGCGCTGGTTCTCGACGTGAACCTGCAGCACGGCGATTCCCGTGGCGTCGCGACCCCGCTTCGTGCGGTTCTGTCGGCGCGCCACGACTTCGGTCGAAGTCGTCAGGGTGTCACCGATGAAGACCGGGCGCTGCAGCACCAGGCCGCGATAGAAGAGATTGCCGCGGACGCGTTGAGAGGGCGTGGTGGTCTGACCAATCGCCACGTTGCAGACGAGGTTCGGGTGGGCGAGGGAGCGACGGCTGCCGGTGACGGCATGGCAGAGAGGCTCGGAGAGCGGGAGACGCAGCCGGTCGCCAAAGAGCGCGGCGTGAAACGCTGCATGGCCGGAGGTAAGAGTGACGGCGGGGGCATCGTTGAAGATCGAGCCGACCGCGAGGTCTTCGAAGTACGGGCTGTCGACCACGACGGGTTGCCGCCTATGGGCCCGTTCGGACATGAGGCTTCTCCTATTGGCGTCTCCGCCTACGATCGGTTCTGTCGCCTGCCATGCCGTTCGTTCTCGCCCGCATGCAACACGCCTGCGCGTCGGGCTCGTTCGAGCAGCCGCTGCTGTAGCTGAAGCACCGGCGCATCCACCATCCTTCCATCCAGAGCGAATACACCCTGGCCCGCGCGCTCCGCCGCCGAAGCGGCGTCCACGATGCGTCTCGCTCGAGCGATCTGCTCGGGCGTCGGGGTGAATACGTCGTTCGCGATGGCGACCTGTGCGGGGTGGATACAGAGCTTTCCCATGAAGCCCAGGCTCAGAGCGGCTCGCGCCTCGGATTCGAAAGCGTCGTCGTCTCGGATGGCCAGGCACACTCCATCGATGGCGGCGACGCCTGCCGCAGCAGCCGTAATCGCGAGCGAGCAACGTGCGTGGTAGACGACGCCCTGGGGGAGGTCGCCGTCGGCCAAGCCCATATCGAGCGAGAAGTCCGCGTTTCCGAAACACAGGGCATCCAGGCGCGCCGGATCGCCCAGAAGTCGTGGGAGGCGCGCGATGCCGTTCGCGGTCTCCACGAGCCCGAGTAGCCGAATGCAACCGGCTTCGAGCGAGAGCCGCTGCTCGACAGACGCCAGGTGCAGGCGCGCGCGCGCCAGAGTCGTCGGGCAGCTCTTCGGCAGCATGAGAGACCGCGCACCGGCCGCGACCACTTCGAAGACGTCGCGCTCGAAGTACGGTGTGTGGCAGCCGTTGACACGGACCACGCGCTCCGTGTCACCCGTGTCCGCTTCCAGCCGCTCGACAACGAGAAATCGCGCCCGCTCCTTCGAGTCGAACTCGACCGAGTCCTCGAGATCGAAGACCAGCGTGTCGGCGCCCACCGAATCCGCCCGCTCGAGCTTGCGCGGATCGCCTCCCGGCACGAAGAGCAGGGAGCGGCGAAGCTCGGTGCGGGTGCACGAGCGCGATGAGCGAACCAGCGGCACTGTCTCGGAACTCTCGACTGCCATATTCGTGGCGGCTCCTTCGCGTCGACGCACGATCCCGAGCTAGCCAGCTTCCGTTGAGCATCGTTAAAACTTGGGTTGATATGCAAGCGAAAAATGCCCAAATTTCCACAAATTCAGACTCTGGAGTGATCCAGGTGTTAAGTATTCGATCCACGAACAGATCGCTCACGCGCCCTGGTCCTCGCTACCGCGCGACAAGCGTTCTGCTTCCGGATCGCACTCAACAACATTGCACCCTCGGGGAGTTCGTGAATCCCGGGGTCGACCCAGCAGTGTGTTGCCGTCCGCAGAGCCGTGCGACGGTCAGGCGCCCAGCCTTTCGGTTGTGTTGCGCAGAATGGGCCTGGCACACGCTTTGCTCTATTCCCAGGCATGCCGCCTTCCGAACACCGTGCTCCGCCGCACTGTCCCTTCCCGGATTGTGATTCCCACGCCGATTCGGATACTTGGCATGCCATCAAGAAAGGCTTCTTCTATCGCAATGCGAAGCCGAGCAAGATTCAGCGATACCGCTGTTCTCATTGCGGACGGTCGTTCTCTTCACAGACCTTCTCCACCAGCTACTGGTTGAAGCTCCCCCAGCTCCAGGAACCGCTGCTGTTTCGCGTGCTCGGCTGCTCGGCCTTTCGTCAGATCGCCTGGGAGTTCGGCGTTCATGTCTCCACCGTCCAGCGCCAGGTCGAGCGCCTCGGCCGGCACTGCCTGCTGATCCAACAGCAGCTGCGCCCGAAAAGAGTTCCCGTCGAGCCCCTCGTGCTCGACGGCTTTCGCAGCTTCGAATTCGGTCAGTACTGGCCCTTC
>JAFDEI010000238.1 GCA_019310425.1 Deltaproteobacteria bacterium
TATTTTCGGGAGGCGAGACGAAAGGGAGAGATCCGGCGGCGCATCGATCTGGAGAGAGCGGCTGAATGGGCGGTTCGGATCATCATGAGTCTCACGGTCTCGCCGTCGGCAACGATAGACCTGAGCGACGAGAAAGATGTCCGGGCATTCGTTCGGGATCACCTGGTCCGCGGATTCCGCTGAGCAGTGCAAATGCGCCCCGGGGATTCCGCTGGGAGAGCCTGGTGCCCGTTCATCCGCAAACCGAGGAGATGCAAGCATGAACGATTCGATGACGATCCTGGAGGAGGAGGACGGTATTGCCGTGCTGACTCTGAATCGACCGAAGAAGCGCAACGCACTGTCGCGCGCGCTCCGGGAGGAGATCGTGCAGCGCCTGGACGAACTCGCCGGCAGCAATCACATACGGGCGGTGCTGTTGACCGGTGCAGGCCCCGTCTTTTGCGCGGGCTTCGACCGCTCCGAATTTGCGGGAGGCGGGATGGAAGAGGTTTTCGCCGATGCGATGGAGTACCACCGCCTCGTCTATACCTTCTCAAAGCCCCTGATTGCAGCCGTGAACGGGCCCGCCCTCGGCGGCGGCTGCGACCTGGCCGCGATGTGCGACTTCCGTCTCGCAGCTACCACGGCCGTCTTCGGCCAGCCGCAGGTGCGCTTCGGCGCCGATGCGGCCTACGACCTGATGCGGTCGGTGCTTGGGACCGGAGCGGCCCGCGAGATGTGCCTCACGGGTCGGAATTTCGATGCTGAAGAGGCCCTCCGGATCGGCCTCGTGAATCGCGTGCTCGCAGCCGGGGATCTCGCGGAGGCTGCGCGGACACTGGCGCGCGACGTGGCCTCTCTGCCCGAGGGCGTAGCCGAGAGCGCCAAGCGCGGCTTCGTGGCACACCAGGCCCGCCTCTTCGAGCCATGAGCGATGGGACATCGGAGTCGATCTCCCCGGAGGCCGAAATTCCCAACGCCTGTGTCAGGTGCTGGCATGATCGGATTGCTCGTCGTTCCGTTGGCGCGACCACGGGACCGCCACGAACGGCTCGGTTTCGCGGGTTGATGAGAGCGCGTACCCGCGCAGCCGCGACTCTGGTGCTCTTCGGACTGCTCCCGCTGTCGTGGGATCCCGCGAGCGCGGAGGGCACCGATGCGCTGGGCTGGAAGACCGTCCGCGAAGACGCGGGAATCGTCGTCAGCCAGTGGACCGCGCCCGAGCAGCGGCTCCCCAGGTTCCGCGCGGTGGGAATGATCCCCGCCACGCCGCTCGAAGTCCTGGCGGTGATCCGCGACGTCGATCGCCACACCGAGTGGCGGGATCGCTGCCGCGAGTCGCGGGTCCTGGCCCGGCAAGGGGACGGCTCGACGGTTCTCTACAACCGCAACGATGGCAGCTGGCCCGCCGCCGACCGTGACGTCGTATTGGCGAGCAACCTCACGTCCCAAGACGACGGGCGGAAGATCGAAGTGCGCTTTCGGTCCATCGAGTCGCCGCTGATGCCGCCGCGGCGCGGCGTCGTGCGGATGGCATCGCTGGTCGGTTACTACCGGCTCGAGTCGCTCGGATCCGAGGGCACTCGCGTCGAGTACCAGATCGACGTCGACCTCGGGGGGCGCGTTCCGCGCTTCATCACCCGCTACGTCAGCGAACAGATGCCGCTCAACACCGTGCGGGGCCTTCGCGCACAGGTCGCGAAGACCAGGGGGCGGTACGACGAGTCGATCCGGGAGTGGCTGGACACTGGTCGGTTCGGAGCGGAATGACACCTCCCGGGATTCCGAGCGGGTTTCAGTTGCCGAAGCGCGTCGAAATTTCGCTCGCTCGATCAAGCGAGCGCCCCCGTCAACAGGCTTTCCAAAGACGAAGCGGAACAGCAACGCGAGGTTGGTGGTGGGCCCTCCAGGACTCGAACCTGGGACCGCAAGAAGAGGTGATGGAATCCCGGTGAGTTGCGGCGCACGAATTCACGCATCGGGAGACTTCTTCCGGGTCTGGTCGGTCTCGGTCCGGGCAAGGAAAATCATCGCGTGATTCACTCCACGCGAGACCAGCCGCGAAGGCAACATCGCGAAGCACCTCACTGAGACCCGCCTTGTGATTGTCTGGACAAATCCCAGGGGACCCCTGTAGAATTGCGGCATGACGAGGTCGACCAGCGGTCGACAGCACACCGCGTCGGTCGCACCCGAAAGTGATGGGTAGCCGTCGGCTCCAAAATCCGTTGGGCCTCCGGTCCGATCTGCTTTGCATCCTCCTCGTCGTGCTCGGAAATCCGGTGCTCTGGAAGATCGGTGTCGCGTTGCAGGCCTACAACGCTCCCGATGCGAGTGCGTACGGTTCTCTCTCTCGCGTGATGGCAAGCGACGGACTCCTCTATCTGAAATCGTGGGGGTACACGGATCAGGGGTTGATCTTGCCGCCGCTGCTACCCGCAATGATGGCGGTGGTTGGGGTCTTCACCGACGACCCGCTCAGAGCGGGGGCATGGGTCTCGGGCCTGTCCGCGCTCATCTGCGGCGTGGCGCTGTACCTGCTGCTTTCACGGCTGTCGAATCGCGTGGTCGCGGTTGTAGTGATCCTCGGCGTACAGACTGGTTACCACTTCTACTACTTCGCGTTCGCTCCGCTCTCGGAGGCGCTGTTCACAATGGTGGCGGCGTGGACCCTCGTCGCGCTCCTCTGCTGCAGCGAGCACGGCAGTCTGCGTTCGGGCATCGTGGTCGGGCTCTGCTGCGCGCTGGTGTTGCTGTCCCGCAAAGCAGGTTTGTTCGTGGCCGGCGCCTCGGCGCTCTGGCTGGTCGTGGCGGCGTTCTGGAACCGCGAAGTGCCCCGTGGCGCCGTGTTGAAGCGTGGCGCATGCGTGGCCGCGGGCATGCTGCTGATCGTGGGGCCCTACGCCGCGGTTCTGTACGCGCAAACGGGGCAGCATCCGTTGCAGCCGCGTTTTCGGATGGGCGACTACGTAGTCGGCACGGACGATCCGGCGGTGATTGCGGAGATCGAGGCGATTCAGGCGGGGAACGTCGGCGCGAAATATCGCAAGATCTATCGATCACGCCGCGCGATGCGAAAGCTTCTTCCGGACGGTTCCGAGATGTATGCCGCGTTGTCGCCGATGCCGGGTTCGGCCCGGGAAGAAAGTTCAGTCGTCGGTCGCATTCTGGGTGACGCGGCCGGGGCGCCGGTCGCGATCTTCGAGCGGCTCTAGAATAACGTCGGTCGACTCCGAAGCGCCGTCGGCTGGCCGATGTTCGCGTTGTTCCTCGTGACCTCGATTCCACCTCTGGCTCACCGTGCGCGGTCGCCGATTCCGTCACGCCGGTTCCTGCTGCCGCTGTTCATCTGGACGTATCTGGTCGGGGTCTCGATCGTCACCGACTTGCTCGACCGCTATGTCGTCGTCGTGATCCCGTTCGTCGTGCTCCAAGGCGCGGCAGAGGTGCACGCTCTCGCGGGACTCGTGAGCGCCCGCCGATTCGTCGCGACCGCGGTGGCGTTGGTGCTCGTCGGAGCAGCGCTCGTGGCACGCCCGCGCCACTATACGCGTGTCCGGCTGCAGCGGACTCCGGTCGCCAAGCTTGCGCCCTACGCGGCGTTGCGTGCGCATCTGCCGCCGGGTGCGCCGGTTCTCGCGGCGGCGCCGCTCGATGCATTGCTCCTGGGCGCGAGCTATCGCGCGCTTCCCAATGCGCGCCTCGACCTGGTGGCCCGCTACGCGCACAAGACCGGAGTCGACTGGATGGTGGTCACGGCCCTCGACCATGACCTGCAGCAGCTGAAGTTCTACGAGTAAGTGGTACGCAATGCCGAGTGCCAAACGCGACGTCCTGGTCGCGCCCTGGTTCGAAAAGCGCGCCCAGGTCGGTAACGGCCGCTACACCCTGTACCGGCTTCGCGAGTCCCGCGGTCGGACCGGCGGTCACCAGGCCGTTGAGTGATCGCTGACAGGGACACCCCCTCGCCGACTCGAATCGTCACGGGTGGCCCTATCGGGATCCGGATCTCGTGATCGATCGCCAGAGCAGCAGGACGCCCGCGACCCCGAGAACGGCGAGCGCCAGCGACCACCCGAGCGCGGCCCGCAGCCCCGGAGAATTGCCCGAAGCCGCTGAGCCGAGCGCCGCGTCGGGCTCCGCGAGCCCGACCGGTTCGTGGCGCAGCCACGCATCCAACATCGCGTTCAACCGCTTCACGGTGTCCGCATGCTCGGGAAGTCGTGCGAGATTCACGTACTCGCGCGGATCGTTTTCGTGGTCGTAGAGTTCCAGGCCCAGCAGTCGTCCGGGCTTCTTTCTCTTGGCCCAGCGCACCAGGCGATACCGGGGGGTGCGGACCGTCTGCCCGTCGAGTTCGGCGCGCTGGCTCCAGCCGAAAACCGCCCGCTTCCCTGGACGCTTCGGGTCTTCGAGCAACCGCACGAAGCTCAACCCCTCCACCTGGTCGGGAACGGATATGCCCGCCAGCTCACACAAGGTTGGGAGGATGTCCACCGTCTCGACCAGAGCCTTTGTGCTCTCGCCACCGACACGCCCGGGTTGGCGAACGATCAGCGGTACCCGCAACGCGACGTCCAGGGCGGTGTTCTTTCCCCAGATTCCGTGCTCGCCCAGGTGCCAGCCGTGATCCCCCCACAGCACCACCAGCGTTCGCTCGCTCAGGTCGAGTCGATCGAGCTCGTCGAGCAGGCGGCCAACCTGGGCGTCGATGTAGCTGACGCACGCCCGGTAGCCGTGGATCAAGCGTCTGCCGGTCAGCTCGCCGATCGTTCGTCCGCCCTGGTACATCGCGGGCTCATAGTTGCCGTGCCACTCCGCGTTCGGAACGCGCTCGCGACTGATCGTGTCGGGCAGCACGATATTTCGACGGTCGTACAGGTCCCAGTATTTTCTGGGACAGTTGAATGGCAGATGCGGTCGCACGAATCCGACCGCCAGGAAGAACGGGCGATCCTTCAGGCGGCGGAGCTCTGCGACCGCGTGGGCGGCGAGTTTCCCGTCCAGGTAGGTGTCGTCCGAAACGTCGGCGCCCTCGGTGACAGGCCCGCGAGGCCTCTCTCGACGGCCGGTATGGCCGCGATTCATCGGCTCGTAATATTCCGGCGGATTCCACTCCGGCATCCAGCGCTCCCGGCTCCAGGCGCCCGGGGTGTCTTCCGGCAGGTGCACAAACTTTCCGATTTCAATCGTCTCGTAGCCGGCGTCCTTGAAGAGCTGCGGCATCGTCACGAGGCCGGGATTGGCCTCCCCGAGTGACGGGCGCATGAGATACACGCCCGAGGTGTGGGGATAGGTGCCG
>JAFDEI010000239.1 GCA_019310425.1 Deltaproteobacteria bacterium
TCGCGATCCCGTGCTCCATCATCGGCAGCTTTGCCTTCTTCTACTTCTTCGGCTTCACGCTGAACACGATGACGCTGATGGCGCTGTCGCTGTCGATCGGCCTGTTGATCGACGATGCGATCGTCGTGCTCGAGAACACCTACCGCCACATGGAGTCCGGCAAGGAGCCCGCCCAGGCGGCCTCCGATGCGGCCGAGGAGATCGCGCTCGCGGTGATCGCCACATCGCTCGCGATCGCTGCGGTCTTCGTCCCGATCGCGTTCATGTCCGGCGTGGTGGGACGCTTCTTCCGCGAATTCGGCATCGTCGCCACCTGCGCGGTCTTCACTTCGACGCTGGTGGCCGTCACGCTGGTTCCGATGCTGTGCAGTCGCTACCTGCGGCCGACCAACGAACAGAGCCGTTCCTATCAGAGACTCGAATCAATCTACCTGAAGCTGGAGCGCCACTATCGCCGCGTGCTGAAATGGGGGCTCGCGCACCGCGCTGCAACGATCGCACTCGCGTTCGTCGCAATTGGCGGCGGCATGCTGGCGGCACGCGCCGTGCCCGTCGCGTTCATGATTCCGTCGGATAGCAGCGAGTTCAACATCTGGCTCAAGTTGCCCCTCGGCAGCACCGTTCACGCGACGAGCTCGGTGACGGCGCTTGTCGAGCAAGAACTCCAGAGCGACCCGGATGTCGACGCCGTCTTCTCGACGATCGGTGCCGGCGCGAAGAAGCGGGTCAACGAAGTGGAGATCTTCGTCCACCTGATCCACAAGAGCCGCCGCGATCGCAGCCAGCAGGAGATCATGGGGGCGGTTCGCAAGCAGATCCAGCAGCTCGACCTGCCGATCCGGGAATTCAGCGTCGAAGAGCTCGGACTCTTCAGCGGGGCGGGTTCGCGCAACTTCCAGCTGAAGTACGTGGTTCGCGGACCCGAGACCGACCGGCTCCAGTACTACGCCCATACCGTCGCAGAGAACATGCGCCGCGTCGGTGGCTACGCCGACGTCACGCTTTCCTACGAATCGGGCAAGCCCGAAATCGCGCTCGAGATCACGCGTGATCGCGCGGCCGATCTGGGCGTCTCCGCCATACAGATCGGCCGCACGGTCTCTGCGCTGTTCTCGGGCTACAAAGCGGCGACTTTCGAAGAGGGCGGCGAGCGTTACGACGTCCGGGTGCAGGTGCTGCCCGAATACCGCAACGACCCGGAGAAGCTGTCGCTGGTGCGAGTACGGGCCTCGAGCGGTGCACTGGTGCCGCTGCGCAACCTCGTGAATCCACGCATCGGCAGCGGCCCGGTGCAGATCGAGCGCGAGAACCGGACGCGCGCGATCACGCTCTACAGCAATCTCGACGGAAAATCCGCGGGTGAAGCCGACGTCGAGATCTCACAGTTTGCGGCGGAACTGGACCTGCCCGCCGAGTACGATTTCGAAGCGGCGGGAACATCGAAACACCTGCGAGAATCCCTCGAGGCGATCACATTCGCGTTCGTGCTGGCGTTGATCGCGATCTACATGATCCTGGCGTCTCAGTTCAACTCCTTCACCCATCCGTTCATCATCATGCTCTCGGCGCCGCTGTCGTTCATCGGCGCGTTCGCCGCAATTGCAGCCATGGGGCACGAACTCGACACCCTTGGCCAGATCGCCTTCCTGATGCTGATGGGCATCGTGATGAAGAACGGAATCCTGCTGGTCGACTACATCAACACATTGCGCGCACGCGGTCTCTCCGTACGCGATGCCGTACTCGAAGCCGGCCCGGTGCGACTGCGCCCGGTGCTGATGACCGCCGTCTCGACGGTCTGCGGCATGCTGCCGCTCGCCTTTGGCGTGGGCGACGGCGCGGAGTGGCGCAACCCGATGGGCGTGGTCTGCATCGGCGGTCTGATCGCATCGACGCTTCTCACGCTGCTGATCGTTCCGGTCGCCTACACGCTGATCGACGACGCCCAGAACGCGGTCACGCGCAGGCTGCGCCCGCTCCGGCCCGGGAGCGCGAAGCGGGCCTTCGCAAGCGGGGAGTAGCTGCCGTTCCGCGTGACGGATCGCACCACTTGACTGGAGCGGTCATCATCAGGCATAAACAGTCGGTCAGCGCGACACTTTCCAACCAGGCCGGGCGCCGGCTGTGACGGGTAACGGCGATCAGGAGGCACTTGGTTCCAGATGGCAACGGCGAGCCCGACATCCAGCGACAAGTGGCTGCAAGGCCCGGTTTCCGACGTGGTACTCGGCGGCGGCCTGCTCTACATCCCCCGGTCTCCGCGACGCGCTGCCCCTGCTGCTGGTTCCGATGATTCTGCTGGTGTGCATGAACGCACACCTCGGCGCCACCATGGTGCGCATCTACGAAAATGCCGAGGACCGGCGCCACTACGCGTTCTTCGCGATCTACGTTTCTCTCACCGTCGCAGCCGTGGGCCTGGCGAGCCTGTTCCTGCCCCACGTCGGGTCCATTTTTCTCACCTTCTACCTCAGCCTGGTTCCGTGGCACTTCACCGGCCAGAACTACGGCGTCGCCCTCATCTTGCTGCGGCGCCACGGCGTCGAGATCGACCCGGCGCTGAAGCGGTACATCTACGCGGCCTTCTCGCTGCCCTTCGCGCTGTGGATTCTCGCGCTGCACGGCGCGCGGCCCGCGGGCGTCGAGTTCGCGCTGGTCGATACGGTCGGGACCCAATTCAAATTCATGCCCATTGGCATCCCCGGCAGCATCCAGGGGCCCGCGATCATCGCGGCGATTCTCGCGTACCTGTGGGTCCTCGGCGAGTGCTTCCTGCGCATCCGCGGGCAGGTGTCGTTCCGGGAGGTCTTCCCCGGTGCCGTGTTGTTCTTCTCGCAGGCGCTCTGGTTCGCCGTACCGGTGGTCGCCCGAATCTTCATCGCGCCCGAGCGAATGGGTCCATTCTCACCGGGCTCGGCATCCTTCACCTTCCTGTGGGTCGCCGTCATGCACGGGATCCAATATCTGTGGATCACGTCCTACTACATCAAGCGCGAGCGACCCGGCACCAAGGCACCGCAGTTCATCGCGAAGGCGATGCTGATGGGAACGGCGATCTACGGCATCCCGGTGCTCGTGCTCGCTCCCCTGCTGACCGGGCGGGTTTCCTTCGGCGGCCTCGAACTCATTCTCGTCGCAACCATCAGCGTCCACCATTTCCTGATCGACGGTGCGATCTGGAAGCTCCGCAACACACGAGTCGCCACGATCCTGCTTCGCGGAGCCAAAGAGAACGGCCCAGCCGTAACGACCTCGGGAAGACACTGGGTAAAGGCACTCGTGCTCGCGTCGGGTGTACTCGGCATCGCGTTCACCCTGCTCGGGCCTGCCGAGCGCCGCTACGGCGTCGAACACGGCCTGGAGGACGGGAACCTCGAGCGGATACAGGCGGCGACGAAGCGGCTGCGCTGGATGGGGCGCGACGATTCCGGCGTGCGCGCCCAGCTCGGCTACCTGCTCGCTCAGCAGAGCGACACCGAGGGTGCGCTTCGCGAATTCGAACGCAGCAACGCGCTCGAGCCCAACGCGCTGGCCTGGACGAACATCGGCGCGCTGCATGAACGCAAAGGGAAGATCGGGGCGGCTCTGTCCGCGTACGATACGGCGCTCGCCCTCGAGCCCGACAACATCGACGCTTTGCACTACGCCGGGCGCGCTTCACTCAAGGCCGGCCGGCGCGATACCGCCCGCAAGCACCTCGAGCGCGCCGTCTCGCTGGCACCCGACCGCGGCGACATTCGCACCACCCTGGCCGGGGCGTCCGAGAGCTGAGTTCAGGAATCCTCGCGTTCGGCGCGCTTTCGCAGCCAGACGTTCGAAGCCATGATTCCCGCGAGCAGCACCAGGAACAAGACCAACAACCCGAAGTTGGTGCCGTAGGAATCCGGTCCGGAGGGATCGGGCCCAGCCGTTTCGCCGCCCGGTTCCACCAGGATCACGCCCTCTGCCGTCGCGTCGCCTTCCTGCACCATCTCGATCCTCTCGTTCAGCGGCCGGTCGCGCCCATCGGGGCGCCTTCGCCGGGTCGATCTCGAACCAGAGTGTCGCGCGAGCGTCGGCGAGCGTCCAGTACCAACACCTGCTCAGTGCATCCCCGGGCACTCGCGAACGCGCATCCACCGAATTTGGCGCTAAGCGCGCAGCTTCCGGTAGCGCTCGATCAGCGTGTTGGTGGAGCTGTCGTGATCGAGCGCCGCATCGCTCGATAGTTCCGGTGCGATGCGGTCCGCGAGCTGCTTGCCGAGTTCGACGCCCCACTGATCGAACGAGTTGATATTCCAGACCGTCCCCTGCACGAAGACCTTGTGTTCGTACAGCGCCACGAGCTTGCCGAGCGTGGCGGGATCGAGCCGCTCGGCGAGCAACGTGTTGCTCGGGCGATTGCCCGGGAAGCTGCGGTGGGGCTGCTGGGAGTCGGGAACGCCCTCGGCCGCCACTTCTTCCGCGGTCTTCCCGAATGCGAGCGCCTTGGTCTGGGCGAAGAAGTTTGCCATCAGCTGGTCGTGGTGGTCGCCGAGCGGGTTCAGGCTGCGCGCGAAGCCGATGAAGTCGCACGGGACGAGCTTCGTTCCCTGGTGGAGCAGCTGGTAGAAAGCGTGTTGGCCGTTGGTGCCCGGCTGCCCCCAGACGATCGGCCCGGTCTCGCCCGCCACGGGCCGGCCCTCCCGATCGACGCGCTTGCCGCTGCTCTCCATGTCGAGCTGCTGGAGGTAGGCGCTGAAACGCCACAGGTATTGGTCGTAGGGCAGGATCGCGAAGCTCTGCGCGCCCATGAAATCGTTGTACCAGAGGCCGATCGCCGCGAGCAGCACGGGCAGATTGCGTTCGAAGGGCGCAGTGCGAAAGTGCTCGTCCATGGCGCGAAGACCCGCGAGCATTTCGCGAAAGCGATCCGGACCGATCGCGACCATCAGCACGAGCCCGACCGCGGAGTCGAGCGAATAGCGCCCCCCGACCCAATCCCAGAAGCCGAACCGGTTGGCCGGCTCGATGCCGAAGGCCGCGACCGCTTCGGCGTTCGTCGACACCGCCACGAAGTGCTTCGCCACGGCGGCCTCGTCGCCCAGCGCCGCCAGGCACCAGGCGCGTGCGGTCCGGGCATTGCCGAGGGTCTCGAGCGTGGTGAAGGTCTTCGAGCAGATGATGAACAGCGTCTCCTCGGGGTCGAAGTCGCGCACGGACTCGGCGAAGTCGCTGGCGTCGACATTCGAGACGAAGGCGAAGCGAAGCCCGCGATCGCTGTAATGCTTGAGCGCCTCGTAGGCCATCATCGGCCCGAGGTCCGAACCGCCGATCCCGATATTGACCACGTTGCGGATGCGCCGCCCGGTATGGCCCTGCCAGGCGCCGCTGCGGACCCGCTCGCAGAAGTCGGCCATGCGGTCCAGCACGGCGTGGACCTCCGGCACGACGTCGCGGCCGTCCACTTCGAGCTTCGCATCGCGCGGCGCCCGCAATGCCACGTGGAGCACCGAACGATTCTCGCTGGTGTTGAGCTTCTCGCCCGCGAACATCGCGTCGATGCGCGCGGACAGGCCGGACGCCTCCACGAGCCGGAGTAGCAGCCCCAGCGTTTCTCCCGTGAGCAGGTTCTTGGAGTAGTCGAGATACAGGCCGCACGCCTCAGCGGCGAGCCGCTCGCCCCGCGTCGGGTCGTCGCGGAAGAGATCGCGCAGCTCTACGCCCTCGAGCGTCTTGCAGTGCTCGCTGAGCGCCTTCCGCTCGGGGCACTCACTGGGCTGGGGCGGGGTCAAACGGATCTCCTAGGGCAATCACACTGGCGCGGCTACACCTATTTCATACCGCAATCAGCACCGGCTGCGCGCTGCCTTCTTGCTCGCCTCCGGCTTTTTCGATTTGGGCACGACAGCGATCGGCGGGGCGGCTGGACGCGGCCCCCGCACCTGCTGCATGCTTCCGCCGGCGAAGGCAGCCGGGGCGGGGGGTCGCATGCGGATCATGGTCACCGGGGGAACCGGCTTCGTCGGATCGCACAGCGTGCGCGCCTTCCTGGCTGCGGGCCACTCCGTGCGCCTGCTGGTGCGCGATGCGGCGAAGGTGCGCCGCGTCTTCGACCCCTTCGACCTCGCGATCCCCGAGCGCGATGTCATCGTCGGCGACATCACAGACGCGGCCAGCGTCGAGGCGGCCATGACGGGCTGCGACGGCGTCTTGCACTGCGCCGCGCTCATTGACCTGCGCCGCTCGCAGGCGCAGCGCGTACACCACACCAACACCCTCGGCGCCGAGCTGATCGTCGGCGGGGCCGCGCGGCGCGGACTCCCTTCCATCGTCTACGTCTCGAGCGCGTCGGTGCTGTTCCGCCCAGGCCTGCCCGAGTTGCACCTCGGCCTCCCCATCGCCGATGGCACCACCGCGTACGCGCGAAGCAAGGCCGACTCGGAGCATCACGTGCGAAGTCTCCAGGACGACGGGCACCCGATCCGAATCTCGTATCCGTCGGGTATTCTCGGACCCGACGACCCGGATCTGACCGGCAGCAACTACGCGCTCTACACCTTCTTCCACGACATGGGCATCGTCACCTCCGGCACCTTCCAGTCCGTCGACGTGCGTGACCTAGCCGCGCTGCACCTGCGCCAGCTCGAGCTGCCCGATGGCCCCCACCGACACATCGCCGCCGGACCCGCCCTGCCTTGGCCGGAGTTCTACCGCGTGCTCGACGAACTCATCGGTCACCGGCTCCGGCGCCTCACTTTCCCGGGCGCGCTGCTGCGAGCCAGCGGCATCGTGGGTGACTGGGTCAAGCACGTCTGGGACTTCGACTACCCGATGACACGCGACGCGATGGAGTTCGCGACCCACTGGCCCGGCGTCGACGCCGCGGCTACCAGGACCGAGCTCGGCTTCGAATTCCGGCCGCCCGCAGAGACTTTCGCCGCCACGCTGCGTTGGCTGGTGCACGCGGGCCACCTCGAACCACGCCTGATCGGGAAGCTCGCTGACAGCTGAGCCGATGATCTCGCAACCGGACCTGCCCCACGCACACCATCCGACCCCAGCGGGATCCCATATAATCGCGGGCGTGCCCTGCCTGACGCACCGGAAACGACCATGTTTGCCAAGATCGCCGTGAGAGACCTGCTGATCATCGCCTTCTCCATTGCGCTGTGGCACGGGCTCGCCGAGTACACGCTGGGCGATTCACCGCTGGCCGACTTCCTCGGCGTGATCCTCGGCCTGCTGATCGGCACCGGCGGCTACTTCCTGCACGAATGGGGGCACTTCGCGGGTGCGCTGATCACGCGCAGCCGCGTCGACCGGCCCGCCACGCTCAAGACGGTCTTCCTCTTCAGCTTCGACTCGAAGCGAAACAGCAAGCAGCAGTTCCTGGTGATGAGCCTCACGGGCTTCCTGATGACGGCCAT
>JAFDEI010000001.1 GCA_019310425.1 Deltaproteobacteria bacterium
TCCGCAGAATGACTTCTGGCCGGTTCCCCGTTGGCTGAACCACCTTCTGACGTGGCAATACCGATTCGAAGCCCAGCTGTTGCGCCGCCTCAACCTGCCGTTCGGGGTCTCGGTCGTGTGCATCGCTCGTCGAGCAGATTGAAGAGATGCCGGCCATGAATGCCCGTGGCGTTGAGTGGGCCCTGCTGGTACTCGGCGGCTCGATCGCGCTGTACCTGGCGTCGCGGAGGAAAGACCTCGATCGGCTCGATGTCGTTTTGGCGTCGTTGATTCCGATGGCCGGCGGCGTCGTGCTCGTCCACCTCTTCGAGCGGATCGCCCAGGGGCCGATGGACGCATGGAACGCCGGACGCCTGTCGACTTCGATCGGGCTGGTGCGCGGCTTCGACATCTACCCGACGCTTCACGAGGGCCCGATCCTCGACTTCATGTACGGGCCGATGGCGGCGCTGTTCTACACACCGGCCGCGCTGGCCGATTCGCCGAGTAGCGCGATCTGGATCGGCATCACGCTGAGTTTCTTGTTCGCTGTTGCACCTTTCGCGTGGTTCGCGGCTCGAAAGTCCGAGCCGCGAAAACGACATCTCAGCGCGGCAGCCGTGGTGTGTTTCGGTCTGTTCTGCACATACGACGCAGGCCTTAGGATGGCCGCTTGGAGTATCCACGCAGATGCTCCTGCCATGGGATTCTCGGGCCTCGCTTGCGTGTGCCTGCTGGTTGGATCCGACCGTCCATCCAGCCGTCGGCTGTTCCTGACCGCGTTGTTCGCCGTACTCGCGGTGTGGTCGAAACAACCCGCCGTACTCATCGTCGCCTCTCTCCCGCTGTATCTCTGGATTCGTGACGGCCGGCAGCAAGCAATTCGCTGCGCGTTATGGATCGGAGGTGTCGGGGTGGTCGTCTCGCTCGTCTTCGTGTTGTGGTTCGGCTTCGAGGACCTGTTCCTCAGTATGTTCCGGATACCGTTCGGTCACCCGTGGAAACAATCGTCCTCGAAGTTCGTCGCACTACTCGAATCGTGCCTCCGGATCAGCTGGGCTTCGCGCTTTGCGATCGCCTTGATCCTCGGAGCCGCAGCCACGAGCTACCCGCGCGGAAAATCGCTGCGAGCCTGGCTGCACGAACATCCTTGGACCGGTTTCGCATGGGTGGGGATCTTCATGATTCCCACCGCCGTGCTGGGGAACGTCAAGATCGGGGGCAGCGTCAGCCCCTTTGCGATGGCGACCTGGTTTCTGGCAGCTGCAGGGATTGCGGGGCTCGCGCAGGTGGCGGCGACTTCGCAGCGTGTGCGAGCGCAGCTCGCAGGTGTCGTCCTTGCCGGGATCATGGCCTTCGCCATCGGCTACGAACTCGGCGCGCCTTCGCGCCGCGAGGCCCTCGAAAATGCAGCGTTCCAGCTTCGACACCGGAGTGACAATCCGCTGGAACAGGCCGTCGCGTTCGCGAGAGCGCATCCGGGTGAAGTCCTGTTCGTCTCGAATCCCCTCATCGGCCTGTATTCCGATGATGCGCTCTATCATTCCTTCAAGGGCATCTTGGACCGCATGGTATCCGGCCTCACTCCCCCGAGTCCGGAACTCCTGCGCGCACACAACCCACCCCGGCTGCGTTACCTCGCGACGAGAGGAACCCGACGGCCCAACCGATTCCAGCGACCCGACTTCTTCTACCCCGATTTCGACACGCACATTCGGCCCGAGCGGATGGACCATCACTCGGTCTGGGTGAGGGCGGGCGATTCCGGGAAGCATCGCCCCGGCATCACCTCCCCGAGGAGCTAGGCAACTTCCAGTTCTCCGATTTCCGGTTGCGGCCGATCCGTCTAGAACGTATGTTCCGAACGGTCGTTCTAAATAGGGGATCGTCTTGGTCGAACACCTGGGCAAAGCGCCTTCTTCCGCCACACCTCACCGCGCCACCAAGCAACGGCTGTTGGACGCCGCCGAGCTGCTGTTCGCTTCCCACGGATTCGAGGGCACCTCGATGCGCGCCATCACGCAGGCGGCCGACACCAGCCTGTCCGCAGCCAACTACCATTTCGGATCCAAGCAGGCGCTGCTCGAGGCCGCGCTGGTCCGGCGGATCGAACCGGTGAACCGCCGTCGCGTCGAAGCGATCGATGCACTCGAAAAGAGTTCCGAGGGAGTCGTTTCCGTCGAGGCCCTGCTCGAAGCCTTCCTGCGACCCGGATTCGAGGTGCAGCGCGAATCCCCGGAAGAGGGACGGCGGCTGCGCGAGGTCGCCGCGCGCTTCTCCGCCGACCCCCACGAGATCGTGTCCAAACTCAAGTTCGAACTCTTCGCACCCGTGATGCGGCGTTACCTCGACGCGCTCGAAAGAGCACTCCCCGATCGTACGCGCGAGGACCTCGCTCTCGACTTCCAGTTCTTCCTCGGCGTGATGATCCACGTAATGAGCGGCAAGAACGTGTTTTCCCGAGACCACGCGGACCCCATGCCGTATGCCGATGAAACGATCCTCGACCGGATGGTTTCCTTCGCAACCGCCGGGCTGCGCGCCGGCGGGGTGCCACGAGCGCCCGAATCCACGCCGGGAGCTGGGTCGTGAACCGCCGAATCAAGATACTGATTCCGTTGGTCATTCTCGCATTCGGGGTTGCCGGTGCCGTCGTGATCAGGCTGATCCGACCGGAGATCGAGTCCGCACCTCCCGAGGTATTCGCGCCGCACGTGCGCGTCACGCGCGTCGAGCCGCAGAACTTCGAATTCGTGATTCGCGCGCACGGTACGGTCACGCCACGCACAGAGAGCACCGTCGTGCCGCAGGTCTCGGGACCGGTGGTGTGGGTCTCACCCATCTTCGCGTCCGGCGGATTCTTCGAAGAGAACGAGCCGCTGGTCCGGATCGAGCGCGCCGACTACGAGGCCGCGCTCGAGAGCGCGCGTGCGGTGATCGCCCGCAGCGAGAGCGAATACGAGCGCGCCCTCAAGGATGCGAAACGCCAGAAGCGGCTCGCCAACCAGAGCGTCGCAAGCGCCTCGCGCCATGACGAGGCCGTCAACGCCGAACGAATCGCGAAGGCGACCCTGCGTGAGGCCAAGGCAATGCGCGGCCGCGCCGAGCGCGACCTCGACCGTACCGAGATCCGCGCGCCGTACACCGGGCGGGTGCGCGAAGAGAACGTCGACGTCGGCCAATTCGTCACACGCGGCACGGCGATCGGCAAGATCTACGCAGTCGACTTCGCCGAAGTGCGGCTCCCGATTCCCGACTCCGAGCTCAGCTTCGTCGACCTCCCGATGCTCTACCGTGGCGAAGCGGATGACGGTGTCGGGCCGGAAGTCGAACTGCGCGCGCGATTCGCGGGCCGCGACCACAGCTGGAGCGGTCGCATCGTCCGCACCGAAGGCGAGATCGACGCACGAAGTCGCATGGTGAACGTCGTCGCACGCGTCGAGGACCCGTACGGGCACGGCCCGGACGCGGGCGAGCGCCCTCCGCTTGCGGTCGGACTCTTCGTCGAGGCCGAAATCCGCGGGCGCAGCATCGAAGGCGCGGTGATATTGCCGCGATCGGTGCTGCGTACCGGCGACCGGGTACTCGTAGTCGACGGCAACGGCCGGGTCGAATTCCGCGGCGTCGAAGTGCTGCGCAGCGAGCGCGATTCCGTCGTAATCGGCAGTGGTCTCGAGGCCGGTGAAGAAGTCATCGTGTCGCCGCTCACGACAGTCGTCGAGGGCATGGCGGTGCGAACCGTGCGTGATGAAGAAGAGCCGAACGAACCGCACGGCGCGCTCGCGGAGGACGCCGAACGGACCGACCCGGTCGCGGCGGCTGCTCGGTGAACGGCATCATTGCGTGGTTCGCCCGCAACCACGTCGCCGCCAACCTGCTGATGTTCCTGATGATCGCGGGTGGCCTCGTCGCGCTGCCGAGCATTCAGCAGAAGAGCTTCCCCGACATCAATATCGATGTCGTCACGGTGAGCGTGCCGTACCTGGGCGCTGCACCTGAAGAAGTCGAGGAAGGTGTTTGTATCCGGGTCGAGGAGGCGATCCAGGGGATCAACGGTATCGAGCGGATCTCATCGACCGCAGCCGAGGGCGCGTGCAGCATCGGTGCCGAGTTGATCGCCGGCTACGAGGTCGAACGCGCGCTAAGTGAAATCAAGAATGCTGTCGACGCGATCGACACCTTCCCGGAGGAGGCCGAGAAGCCGATCGTCAGCCACTTCGTGATGAGGCGAAACGCGATCCAGATCGCGCTGTCGGGTGATGTCGACGAGCGGACACTCAAGACCTACGGACAGCGCATCCGCGACGATATCGCGGCGTTGCCCGGCGTTACCCAGGTCGACCTGTCGAACGCGCGCAACTACGAGATTTCGATCGAGGTCGCGGAGGAAACGCTGCGCCGCCACCGGCTGACCTTCGAACAGGTGCTCGAAGCAGTTCGAAAATCGTCACTCGACATGCCCGGAGGGTCGATCAAGACGCGACGAGGCGAAATCCTGCTGCGCACCAAGGGGCAGGCCTACACCGGACGGGATTTCGAAGAAATCGTCGTTCTGACACGGCCCGATGGAACCCGCTTGCAGCTGGGCGAGATCGCCAATGTCGTCGATGGCTTCGAGGAAGACCCCCGCCTGTCGCGCTTCGACGGTGAGACCGCGGTACTGATCCAGGTCTTCCGTGTCGGCGATCAGAAGGTGATCGACCTCGTCGAGACGGTGAAGGCCTACGTCGAACAGACCCGCGGCCAGCTGCCGGGAGGTATCACGCTCACGGTCTGGCGCGACGATTCTCGGAGTCTGCGCGATCGACTCGACATCCTGACCCGCAACGGTCGCAGCGGCTTCATTCTCGTCTTCGTCATACTCTCGTGCTTCCTGCGACTGCGCCTCGCGCTCTGGGTCAGCATCGGGGTTCCGCTGTCGTTCCTGGGCGCGCTGGCGCTGTTCCCCGCGCTCGGACTATCGATCAACGTGATCTCGTTGTTCGCGTTCATCCTCGTGCTCGGACTGCTCGTCGACGACGCAATCGTGGTGGGTGAGAACGTCCACTCCCACCAGGAGCGCGCCGAAGACCCACTCCAATCCGCGATTCGCGGCACTCAGGAGGTCGCCGTCCCCGTGATCTTCGGGGTTCTCACGACCGTGGCGGCCTTCATCCCACTCATCACCGCACCGGGAGCACTCGGACAGGTCTTCTCCGGAATCGGAGTCGTCGTGGTCTGCTGCCTGTTCTTCTCGCTGGTCGAGAGTCAACTCGTGCTGCCGTCCCATCTCGGCCACGTTCGAATCGGCAACCAGAAGGTCGACGTGCCGCGCGGGCCGGTCCGCGAGCGCTGGAAGCGAATCCAGGCCGTGATGTCGAGAAGCCTCACGCAATTGGCCGAGCGCGGCTACCAGCCCGCGCTGGAGCGAGTGCTCGAATGGCGCTACGCGACGATCGCGGTCGGCGTCGTGCTGTTGATGTGGATTGTTACCATCGTCGCGACCGGCGGCATCCGCGTGTCGTTCTTCCCCCCGGTCGAAGGCGACTACATCTCGGCCTCCGTCACGATGCCTCTCGGCACACCCGTGCAGGCGACCTCCTCGGCGATCCATGAGCTCGAAACATCCGCTCGGCGTGTGGCCGAACAGCTCGCCGAGGAATTCTCGCAAGACGGCGAGCCGTTGATCAAGCACTTCCTCGCATCGGTGGGCGGGCAGCCGTCGAAGGGCAGAAGCGCTTCCGGACGCCCCACATCTGCACAGAGCCACCTCGGCGAGGTACAGATCGAATTGCATGGCGCCGACGGACGACCAATCAGCGCGGGGGAAATCTCACGACGCTGGCGCGAAGCCACGCCGATGATCGCTGGCGCCGAAGAAGTCACCTTCGTCTCGTCGATCTTCAGTGCCGGCGAGCCCATCAAACTGCGCCTGCAGTCCGCCGACGTCGACGACCTTCAGGTCGCCGCGGAGGCCCTCAAGGCGAAGCTCGCCGAGTACCCCGGCGTAGTCGACATCACCGACTCCTTCCGATCCGGCAAGGAAGAAATCAAGCTCTCGATTCTGCCGTCGGCCGAGATGCTCGGGCTGACTCTCGATGACCTCGCGCGTCAAGTGCGACAAGCGTTCTACGGCGAAGAGGCGCAGCGGATCCAGCGTGATCGCGAAGACATCCGGGTGATGGTGCGCTACCCGAAGTCGCAGCGAGGCTCGATCGGCGACCTCGAGAACATGCGCATCCGGACTCCAGCTGGGGGCGAGGTCCCGTTCTATACCGTTGCGCGTGCCGAGCTCGGGCGGGGCTTCGCATCGATCAAGCGCAGCGATCGGCAGCGCGTAATCGACGTGACCGCAGACATCGAACTCGCCGTTGCGAACAGCAACGCGGTCATGGCCGACTTGCGTACGAATTTCCTACCGCAGCTGATCGCCGAGCACCCCGGCCTGCGCTACCGGCTCGGGGGCGAGCAGCGCGAACAGGCCAAGATGGTGCGCGGCATGATCCGGGGCTACGGACTCGCTTTGGTCCTCATCTACGCGCTGCTCGCGATTCCGCTGCGATCCTACGCGCAGCCGCTGATCATCATGACCGCGATCCCGTTTGGGCTGATTGGCGCGATCGGAGGCCACCTGCTGATGGGAATCGGACTCAGCATGATGTCGGTGATGGGCGTCGTCGCACTATCGGGAGTCGTGGTGAACTCGAGCCTGGTCCTCGTCCACCACCTGAACCAGCAACGCAGTCGGGGGTCCTCGGCCGCGACGGCCGCGCGCACCGCGGGCGTGGCCCGCTTCCGGCCGATCGTCTTGACCTCCCTCACCACCTTTGCGGGCTTGACCCCGCTGCTGCTCGAAGAGAGCGTCTCGGCACAGTTCCTGATCCCGATGGCGATCTCGCTGGCGTTCGGAGTCGCATTCGCGTCGTCGGTCACGCTCTTCATGGTGCCGAGCCTCTACCTGGTACTCGACGACCTGCAAGGCCTCGCGCAGCGCCGCACAGCGCACGGCAGTGCCGCCGGGGATCCACCCACAACACCGGCGCGGACCTCGGCGATCGGCCGCTGACAGATAGCGTCACCGTCTGGAATTCAATACCGGACGGTGTGCGGAATCGTATCGATATTGCGTAAAATCCCTCCGCTGGAACAGTGGAGGAAACCCGCATGGGAGAGGCCGGCTGTTCAGTGGGCGCGATTGAAATCGCAAAGGATCGAAAATGAACAATGCAGATGAACTCGAAGCCATCAAGCGACTGAAGTACAAGTACCTGCGCTGCCTCGACACGAAGCTATGGAGTGACCTCGCGGAATGTTTCACCGAAGACGCCGTCTCGGCCTATAGCGGCGGCAAGTATTCCTTCGACGGGCGCGACGCGATCATGGAGTTTCTCGAGAAGGCCATGGGCGCGTCGAGCTTCCTTTCGAGCCACACCGTCCACCACCCCGAAATCGAATTCACGAGTGAGACCACGGCAACCGGCGTCTGGGCACTGCACGACATCGTGATCGAAACGAACGCCGACATCGTGATACAGGGCGCGGCCTTTTACCACGATGAGTACGTGAAGATCGACGGCGAATGGAAGATCCGTTCCACGGGCTATGAGCGCACGTACGAAGAGACGCTGTCGCGTGCCGATCTGCCGAGCCTGAAGATCACCGCCAATCGGTTCAGCGACGGCTGACGCGAACCCGGCGGCAGCAGCCGGCGACTGCGCGCGATCAGTCCGGCGGGCTCGACGACTCGAGACGAGTGCGTGCAACCACGCTGGGGCCATAGTCGAGCGAGCCCTTTCGCAGATTCACGAAGAACAGCTCCGGCAGGCTGAAGAACGCACCCTTCGCGCCGGCGACGACTTCGCCTGGACCCTCGAACGGCAGGCGCAGCAACCCAAGCACCGCCTGACCGAGCCCGGCCACCAGATTGAGCGCGCCGTAGAGCGGACGCGGCAATACCACATCATCGGTGAAGAACAGGAAGAACGAATCACGCGGGTTGTCGCGATACACGCTCGAAGTGAGAGTGTTCGACTCGCGCAGGTAGACCCTGGCTCGATTCTCGCGAGCGTACATTTCGGTCATTCGGGTCATCCGCAGCGACGGAATCTCAGCGACTTCGGCCACTCGGTACTCGCGCGCCACTGCATCGAATGAAATCCAGGGAATGAAGTTGAGTGTTCCATACGTCTCGATGCGTCCACCCAGTCGTTCGGCGACCTCGGACGGATCGAATGCGGATTCGAGCGTCTCGAACAACGCCGACACGCAGTTGTTGGTCACGAGCTCGTAGCCGTAGATCGCGCGAAGCGCCTGCACGGTCGACGACTCGCGCAAGCGCGCGACGTTCAGCGCCGATTCGGCGTCGTCCGGGCGGAGCCGTGGCAGCCAGGCATCCGGCGGGCTCTGCTCACCGTGCGGAACGAGACGCCCTCCGTAGACGCGAATGTCGCGACCACTCGCAAGACCGTCACGAACCTCGAGCGCGCGATTCGCCGCGGCCTCGACCTCATTGTAATCGCGCTCGCCGATCTCGTCCGCGGCCAACAACGCCGCGCGCGATTCGAAGAAGTCTCTTCGGGCATAACGGCGCAGCTCGGCGAAGAACTCGGAACGACCCGGATGCAATACGTCCGTGATGGCTCTGGTCCGAGCCGGGAATGCGTCGAGTACGACCCAGCGGCCGGTCGCGAGAGATTCCGCGATGGCTTCGAGACGCGCCATGCCGACGAGTGCCGCGAATCCCCAATCGTCGCGCTCGGAGCCGAATAGATCCATGAGCCGATCTTCGAGCCGACTTTCGTGGGAGAGCAGAACTTCCCGCTCGGCCTGCGAGAGTCGCCAGTCCGCGCTCGCATCCGAGCGCAGCGCTTCGCGGCGAACCGGCCGAGCGTCGATCAGCACGTCGAGTGCAGCGCGCCCGCTCGCGAGGTCACTGAATCGATCCGAGAAAGCGTACTCGTCGGGCGGCAGGTGATCGCGACTGGAAATGACCGGATCGTCGGGCGCTTCGTCCGGCCGCAGTTCGGCAAGTGCACGATCGGTCGCGGTCAGACGCCGACCGAGTGCGTCCGGGCCGTACCTCTGCTCGACGCGGCCGCGCAACGCGACCAGGGCGGGCGCCGGAGCGACTGGAGCCGGATCGGCAACCTCGAAGAAGCCCGCTCCGCGCAGCTTCGGTTCGTCGCGTGGACGCGCCGTCGGTCCGCTGTTCCTCAGACCGCCGTTCCTCGGGCCGCCGTCACCCCCGCGCCCGAGAATACGCTCGAGCAGCGCCACGTCGCTCCGGCGCGCGTCCAACACCCGGAAGTGCTGCTGCTCGATCAGGAAACGACGGTTGAAGTGATCGTGTATCTGCTCGTAGCTCTCGTCCGATACAAGGACCCGACCCACGTGAACCGAGCGGTTCTCGAGAACGGTATAGGCGTAGCGAAAGGTGTCGAACGGCTCGCGCAACAACCGCAACGAACCATCTTTCGCATTCTGGTAGTGGAATACCCGGTCGCCGAAACGAACCGCCGCATGCCCGCCGCTGGAGCCGCCGACATTGGATTCGACATAGAGATACTCGAACCTGGCGGCACGCGCGGAGGCGCCCGCGACCAACAGGGTCACGAGCACCGCCGCGGAAAACGCGCGCCGGCTCACGGCTTGGGTTCGGCGTCGAAGCCCTTCTGGATCCACTCAGCCCGCTTCGGATCGGAGCCGGCCAGATTCGCAGACACGTCACTGAACCGCTGTCCGCTCAACCCGGCCTTCTTCAGACCGCGACCGATGCCGCGGTAGGTTCCCTCATCCTGCTCCCAGTCCGTAATTCCGTCTTGCTTGGCGATCTCGGCGACCCGACGCTTGAATGTTCCCACATCGCCACCGGAGAGCACCCACTCCGCGGTGAAGTCTCGAATGTCGCGAACGTACGCGGCCTCGCGACTCGACGGTGAACTCGACCCGGATGAGGACGCCGACGACTTCGACGACGACGCACTCGAGCCCGACGAGCTCTCGGAACTAGCCTGGGAAGTCGAGCTCTTCGAGCAACCGGTCGAGCTGAGGCCGGCGATCAAGACGAATAGAAGCAAGACGCGTATCGTGGGCATGGCGGTGAACTCCTCGCAGTGTCGACGCAATTCGGAAATTCGTGGATGAGGCGGGGCTCGCCCGCGCCTCAAACGTAGCGGACCGGCTCACGCACGCCGCAGTGCGGCCTCGCCGACGACCAACGCGTAGCTAAGAGCGCTGACCGTCGCTGTAGAACTGACGCGCCCAGGCGCGGTAGGTCGCGACCGGGCCGTCGCCCTTGGCCAGCGCCGGAAGCTGGATGAATGCCTTGTAGTTCCAGATGTCGAGATCCTGCCCGACCTCCTGGCAGAGGATGGTGTGAGCGATTCGTCGCAGCAGCGGCGCGATTGGCCCGAACTTCGTCTCCGTAGAAACACCGAGAATGAGGTCGATGTGTTCGTCGTCGATCGGAACCGGCAGCACGAACACCCGCGCGTTGATCCCGAACAGGCCGATCTCGACATCGACCTGTGAAAAGCCGAGACCCCAGACCTTCACGTGGTACTCGACGGGAAATTTATAGATCGGCTTCCGGTTCGGCAGACCGTACGGACGCCAAGCTCGATAAGAGGTCTGGAGGCTAGGCCCCGACGTCTGAACGTCCCGCAGAACGCTGCCGTCGATGAAGCCGTGCAGCTCGGTGAAATGTCCGAAGTCAACGCTGTTCTCGGTGGTCTCCTGGGGATGGGTATCGATCGCGAATCGCTTCCAGCGGATCCTGTTCCAGCCCGCCTCGTCGAGCACCGGCACTTCCCATTCGGGCGCGCGACCCTGCGAATCGAAATAGGTCAGGATGAGTCCGTTCTGCTCGCGGACTTCCCACCGCTGCAATCGCGCCTTCGCGGGCGGCGGACCGTCGTACGCGGTCGCGACGCAGGTTCCGGCCCCGTCGTAGACGAAGCCGTGAAAGGAGCAACGAAGCGTCTCACCCCGAACCTGGCCGACCTTCCCGAGGTGCGCACCCATGTGCGGGCAGAACGCGTCGATGATCGAAACCACACCCGACTCGCTGCGGTAGATCGCGAGTTCGCGGTCGAAGTAGCGCCGCGCGAGCACGCGCCCCGGCCGAAGCTCGTCACTGGCCGCGACGACGTACCAGCCGTCCGGTATTCCAAAAGGAAAGCGTTCACCCAAGAGACGGATCCTCTGCTCGATCTGATCTCCCGGATCGAGTCGCTCTGGTCTGATCTGGAAGGGGCCGCGGATGGTGCGCGCTCGCGGCCGACACACTCTAGCCCGAAGCGGTGGCTGCTCGCCAAGACTGCGTCAAAGGTTTCGGAACGCCCCGGCGTAGGTCCGAGGTGACCGGAAAGTGGAAAGCGCCGGGCGGGCGATCAGTAGCCGTAGTCGATCCGGGCCGGTGTCGCGATTCGCTCCATGCGCATCTGAGCGTGGATCGGCGCGCTCGTCATTGCCGCCATCCCGCGTCCCGTCTCTGCGTCGAGATCGTAGACGACGAAGATGTTCCCGCTCGTCCAGATGTGTTCGTTGGGACGGGTGCCGGTCGCGATGCCCTCGCCGTAGGTCGACTTCAACTCGGAGAGCACCGCCTCTGCGTTCTCGTGCCCTGTCGTCTGGATCGAGATGAAGTAGAGCCGGCCGTCGTAGAAACTGTAGGTGACCGAGTCCACCCGGTTGCTGCCGACGGTGAAGGTGTCGCTGTTCCGGATGTAGGTCTCGGTCCGGGCCTCGGAATCGACGCCGATCCGCTGAAGCCCGATGAATGATTCGACCGGATCGCCGAGCCGAGCATCGACGAAGCCCCCGCCCTCGACGAGGTCACCGAGAGTTCCCGCGCCGACGGGTGCGACGAACAGCAGCAGAAGGGCACTGGCGAGTAAAATGGCGAAACGCAGCATGGCGACCTCGATCGTTCGTGGATGCTGTGTGGCGTTTAAGCCCCATTGAGTTTTTCGGCGTCCCCGACATCTGGCTTGAGGGTGGCCCGTCAGAACCGACTATCGTAGCGGCAGCCATCCCGCGTCCTAGCGAGTTCCAGCCTACCACGAGAATTGCGCCACGGGTGTAAGGAGTGCCCGGAGCCCGCGAGCGCGAGCTTCCGCCGGGCAGCGTTCTCGCTAGATGGCCGTGGTACGCTTCGCCGCTCGCCAGCAGCCGGAAACTCGAGGAGGACCATGCGCGGTACAAGCCACCGAGGTTCGTTCCGGTTTGCGGGCACGGCGCTCGCCGTCCTTCTCGCCGGCGGCTGCGCATCTTCGCCGCACCCGCCGTTCGCGCCCCCGTCTGCCGAAGAAACCCGCCGCCTGAAGAGCTCGGGCTACGAGCTGCCGCCTGTGCTCGACGCCAAGACGCTCGCGACCCCGGCCCAGCTCCAGGGCCCGAACCACCGCATCGCGAAGAGGGTCTACAGCAACGACCGCTTGCACGTCTACACGATCGAGTCCGAGGCCGGGACCTTCTATGCCTGGGGAGACGACGTCCTCGACGCGCGAATCCGGGAGATCGCTGCGATCCAGGCAATGAACGAAATGCGCACCACCGAAGAATTCGCGACCGCGGCGAATGATGCACGCGCGAATTCGCTCGTCGCGGAGTGGAACTTGATTTCCGAGCCAGTCGACTCGGCAATCGGCGTACCGCAGGAAGCCTGGAAGCGCGCAAACGCGAAGGGCAGCGACCGGGCTGAGCGCAGAGCACTGAAAGCCTTCGGGCATCGCAAGCGAGAGATCGCTGCCGAATTCGCCGTCGATCCGTACAGCTCGAACGCCACGCTCCAGCGCGAGTTGAATCGCCTCGGTTGGGCCGTCTACGCGGGGGGGCTCCCCTCGATGTTCGTTCCTGCCGGCGTGGAGGCCACGGGCGAAGGCGATCGCATGCTCGAAATCCTGCGGCAGTATTCGCCGCGAGAGATCGAGCGCCTCAATCGCATCGAGCTCCGCGTGATCGGCGTCCCGAAGCCCCTCACCGATGAGTTCATCCGCAACCCGTGGTATTCGCCGCGTTACGCGACCCTGCTGGTCGCTGACCTCGCCGCCCTGAGCAAGGCCCGGAAACGCGAAACATTCATCGAGATCGCCGCCACCGCACGATCCGAACAGGACGCGCGCTACTTCCAGCGCAGCGCTGAGTTGATGCGACAATACGACCGCAACAGAGGAAGGATCGAAGAAATCATCGAGGTCGAAGGAACCCTGATCGGCCTTACCGAAAACGGGAAGCGGGTGGTGCCCTATCCCGCAGACTTTGCGGTCTGGAGTGAATCGACTGCAGCGCTCACCGACTCCTTCACGCGGGCGGTGCCGACCGACGTGCCGGAGATGCCGACCGAGCTGCTGCTGGCCGGGTCGGCATCTCCGGCCGCCCACCGGCAGCTCGAGAGCCGCGGCGTCACCGTCGTCGAGCACGCCTTCCACGCGCTCCGCCCGGCGCCCGGCACCAGCGACGCGGGTATCGAGTAGAGCCATGCAGAACCGCACATTGATTCCGTTGGTCGGCGTGCTGGTAGCAATTCTGTCCGTCGCCTGTGGCAGCAGCAAGGCGCCGCGAAAGCGCGAGGTCATCCTCACCAGTGAGGCGGTCGACGAGAACGTCGGCCGCGAGGCTGCCCAGAGCGTCACCACCAGTCTGGGTCTCGTGGAGACCCCCGAGCTCGTCGCGTACGTGAACCGGATCGGACAGAGTCTCGCGCGTCACGCACCACGCGGCGGCTTCGATTATCACTTCGCGATCGTCGACCAGGACGCGCCGAACGCGTTTGCGCTACCGGGCGGATACATATATGTGTCGCGCGGCCTGCTCATCCTGACCAATTCCGAGGACGAACTCGCGAACGTCCTCGGACACGAGATCGTCCACGTCGCAGCCCGACACGCCGCCGCGCGGCAGGCGATAATTCGCGGCATGCCCGGCCCGTTCAAGTTCTTCGCCCAGGGCCATATCGCCGGCTACAGCCGAGACCAGGAGCGGGAAGCGGACCGCCTGGGACAGGGTCTGGCCGGAATCGCGGGCTACGACCCGATGGGCATGGCGATTTTCCTGAAGAACCTCGAGTTCACCGAGCGCCTGCACCTCGGCAACTCGCGCCTTCCGGGCTTCTACGACACCCACCCTGCGACCACCGAGCGCGTGGCATCCGCAGGCGGACGCGCGCGCATGGTGAACTGGCAGCGCCCGGCGGGCTATTCAGAGGGACGCACCAGCTACCTGCGACGACTCGAAGGGCTTGCGATTGGCATGAGCGGCGCCGAAGGTGTGTTCCACGACCAGCGCTTCATCCATCCCGATCTCGATTTCACACTGCGCTTTCCGGACGGCTGGGAAACATCGAACACCCACGCCGCGGTCGGCGCGGTCAGCCCCGCGCGCAACGCGCAGATCGTGCTCGAAGGTCAGGGTCCGGGAAACGATGCGGAGCTCGCGGCTTCCCAGTATCTCGGCAACCCGTCGAATGCGAACATCGTGGTCGAGCGCTCGCTGCAGGTCCCGGTCGGAAAGCACAAGGGCTTCCGCATCGACGGCAAAGCCAAAGCGGGCGGCGGCTGGCTGCCGATTGCGATCACGTGGGTCGCGCGATACGGCATGGTCTATCGCTTCACCGCCATCTCGGCCCCTGGTGCACTGCAACGCTACGAGGGTGCCTACGCGAATCTCATGCGCAGTTTCAAATCGCTCACACCGCAACAGAAGAATTCCGTGTACGAGAATCGAGTACACATCGTCGAGGGGCACGAGGGTGAGGACCTGAAAACACTCTCGAAGCGTTCCAGCAACGATTGGGACATCCAGACCACCGCCGTCTTCAACGACATCTTCGCCAACCAGCCGTTGAGTGGCGGAGAAGCCGTGAAGATCTCGGTCGCGCGCCGATATGTCGCAAAACGCCCCAAACCCTAGGGCTGCAGAATTTCGTCCGCTGACGTCTCTTGTGTGTTCCATATCGTGCACAACCACCACTGTGTGTTCGATATGAGCAGTTTTTCGCTGCCACACGGATCCGCAGAAATCCTCATAACTCCCTTGTTTTAAAGATATTTCCGCGTTTTTGAACACTTGGCACGGTAAGTGCTTTTTGTGTAGGCGACGACCTGAAGAGGAGTTGCCGATGAAACGCTCGAAGATCCACCGACCCGATGAAAGCGGCTTCATCGCGCGCCTGAAGGCGGGCGACGCCGATGCCTACGAGGAACTCGTGAGGCTCTATTCGGGGCGGCTGATCGCACTCGCACGACAGATTCTGGGAGACGAGGATCTGGCTCACGACGCAGTCCAGGACGCGTTCCTGAATGCTTTCCGCGCGATGGATCGCTTCAACGGTGACGCGCGCCTGAGCAGCTGGCTGCACCGAATCGTGATGAATGCCGCACTCGCGAAGTTACGCGTCAAGCGGCGACGACCGGAGAGCTTCTACGCCGAGGAGTTCGGCATCGGCGCAGACGAAGATCCGCTCGACCGCGCCCTGATTGCCGACCCCGGCGATGGACCCCTCTGCGTCGACGACGAAATCGCCCGATGCGAGGAGGCGCAATTCGTCCAGAATTGCATCGCACGCCTGAAGAAGAACCACCGCACGGTGCTCACGCTCCGCTACATCCACGAGTACGATACCGAGCAGACCGCGAAGATCCTCGGTGTGGGCCCGAACACCGTGAAGACACGCCTGATGCGGGCACGCGGTGCGCTGCGCAGCCACATCGAGCGCGAGGTCGAGCACGCGTCGATGTTCATCGCATCGCTCGCTCTCGAGAGCGAGCAGTCGCAGGCCGCTTGAGCCCGAAGTAGTGGCACTCAGGGAAGCAGCGGTCGCCAACGGATCCGGGCGAGGTCGAATGCGCTGACCGCGCCGCGGGCCTCCGCGGTCTGCGTGTTCGCGGCACGGAAACCGATCGCGGTCACGCGCTCGCGAACGAGCCGGCCCGGAATCTCGATCGTGTGCCAGGTGAAATTCGCGTGCTCGACCCGCAGTTCTTCGACCGCAATGCCGTCGACCGCGATTTCGAGTCTCTGCGGCAGCGCCCACGGGCGCACGCGGAGCCGCACATCGAGTTCGACCGGCACGCCGATCGGCAGCTCGGCGAATACCGTCGCAACTGGACCGTTCGCAGGAACGAAGGTCGAACCGTCCACGTCACGCAACGGACCTGCCCAACCAAGATACGAGAAGTACCCGTCCGCACCCGGCTCACCAGCCGTGATCTCACGTGCATCGAGCGAAACTTCGGGAGAAAAAACCACCTCGTGGAACATCCACGAACCGGGACGGCGGCTCTCCGGACCCACCGCGTAGCGCTCGACCCGCTCCAGGTACCCACCCGGCTTCCCTTTTCGCAGAACGTAGAGCCCGTAGCTGCGCCGTCGCTTTTCACCTCTTGTTAGCTGCGCCAGGTCGCGACCGGGAAGGTCCGCATCGATCCCCGCGACGGCGGCAATCGTGGGCGCGATGTCCTCGAGCGACGCCGGGGCGCTGGAGCGATGCAAGCCACCCTCGCCTCCGGGCCACTTGATCGCGAGCAGCGGACGGGAGCGCGAAAGCCGTGCCGCGGTCAGCCCATGCGAACCGAACGCGCGGGCCCCGAAGGAAGCACCATGATCACCCGCAACGACGATCAACGAACGACCGTAGACTCCGAGAGCCCGCAGACGATCGAGAAGCGCCTGCGTCTGCTTCATGCTGCAGCGCATCTGCTCCTCGTAGTTGGCCCGACTGTAGGGGCGTGACGGCACCTTGTTGCAATCGGCATCGAGTACGAATGGCCCGTGGCCACCCCCGGCATGCAGGATCTTGAATGTGGGCGCATCACGGCCGATGCGAATCCGCGCTGAAAATTCGTCGAAGAACGCCGCGGCGCTCGACACGAACACCGGCGCCTCGCCCTCGCGCCACAAAGCAGACTGTGCGAGCCAGCCTCCGTCGCGATAGATCGCTTGTTTGATTCCGTAGGGTGCGTGGCGAAACAGCGACAAGTCGAACAGCTGTGCCGCCATCTGAAGCCGGTAGAGGTCGGGGGATTCGTAGGGGCGCGGAATCGCGAAGCAGTTCGAATAGCGGCCCTTGAGGCAGAAGAGCGGCCAGGCCGAAACCCAGTCGACCTTGAAACCCGCCTCCATCAGCGAGCCGGTGATTGCGTCACGCTGCAATGAGGCAGTCATGTAGTCGTCGATCGGCATTCGATTGTCGTATGCCGGAGCTCCGAGCATCACCGGCAGGCTGTACTGCGTCGACGGAAATGCCCCCGTCGTGTCGCTGAAGAACTCGAAGCCGGAGAACACCGCGTCGTAGGACTCGGGGTCGCGGTCGGCGAACTGCGCGAAGGTGTCGGAAGTGACGGTATCGATGATCAGCAGCACGATGTTCGTGCCTGTCGAGAATTCGAAGATCTCATCGTCGGCAACCAGCGCGGGTACTGCCGCAGAACCCTCGTCGGCCGCATTCCAGTCGAGCGGCAGCGCGACGAGCTGAAGCGCGAGAAAGATCCCCGCGATCGTGGCCACGCGAGCGCGCAGCGCGCGATGAAAGACCTGCGCGGCAACGATGCCGGAAATCCACAACAGTGCGTCGCGAACGCGCGCCGATGCCTCGACCGAAAAATCGAGCTCATTACCGTCGAGCAGGCCGAAGTTCCCGACGAGCCAATTTCCCTGAAGCCAGGCCAGAACGGCAAGTGAAAACACGAACGCAAGAGCGCGGCTTCGCCCGCGCCCGGGAACCAACCATTGCAGCGCCGCGAAGACGACCGTCAGCCCAAGCGCGGCCGAGGCCAACAGCCAGAACACGCTCCAGTACGAGGCCCCGTATTCGGTACTGTTCGCCGCGTAGAGGGTCCGCGGACCGACGATTGCGAGGTTCACCGCCAACAGCGCGCTCACTAATAGCGCGTGAGTCGCTTTCGGCTGCTGCTCCGTGCCGCGCACTTCACTGCTTTGCATCCGGCTCCCCGGGAGTGGAGGTTGGGCCCCAGCACAACTCAGGTTATCGTTTCGCGCGCAGCGGTGACGTACTTTCCCAGGCCGCGATCCGCGGCTCCGGACGTCGAGAAGATCCGAGGTGAATGAATGGCGCACCCACTTTCATCTCGAACGTCGACCCGGATCCTACTCGTCGCAGTGTGGTCGTTCGCCTGTGGCGGCTCCGGCGACGATGTCGCCCCGCAACGCGCCGAGGGGTTGCGCAAGCCCCAAGCTGCGATCGAAGCCACGGCTGATCGCCAAAGCTCGGGAACCGCCGCGGTCGCGCCACCGGGAGACTCGCAGATCTTGTTCGGCGATCTCCACATCCACACGTCGTATTCGTGGGATGGATTCCTGTTCTCGCTGCCGCTGGTTGGCGGCGAGGGCGTGCACCCGCCCGCCGACGCGTGCGACTTCGCGCGTTACTGCGCCGACCTCGACTTCTTCGCGCTCACCGACCACGCCGAATCGATGCTGGCCGAGAACTGGTCGGCGTCGAAGGAGAGCATCCGCCACTGCAACGCGCTCGCAGGCGACGCGAGCGACCCCGACCTGGTCGCCTTCATGGGCTTCGAATGGAGCCAGGCGGGACTCACCCCCGAGACCCACTGGGGGCACCGAAATGTCATCTTCCCCGGAACCGACGAGAGCGAACTGCCCACCCGCCCGATCGGTGCCGGAGCGAAGCGCGAGCTCCACCAGGCGCTCGGCCGCAACATGGCCACATTGCGCTGGTTGCAACCGCAGGGCTTTCGCGAGTACACCGCCTTCGTCGACTACATCGACGCTCTGTCTCGGCGAGAGGTCTGTGAAGAGGGCGTTGGCGTCCACGAACTACCGCTTACCTGTGAGGAGATCGCCCCGTCGCCACACGAGCTCTACGCAAAGCTCGACGAGTGGGGCTTCGAAACGCTCGCGATCCCCCACGGAACCACCTGGGGGACCTACACGCCTGCGGGCAGCTCCATCGCGAAGCACCTCGATCCGCTGCACTACGATCGCGAGCGGCAGGGCCTGATCGAAATCTACTCGGGTCACGGCAACTCCGAGGATTTCCGCGACTTTCGTCCGTTCGAGATCGACGCAGACGGTGAGCGCAGTTGCCCCGAGCCCACCGCCGACTACCTGCCGTGCTGCTGGCAGGCAGGCGAGATCATGCGATCGCGCTGCGGCGACCTCGAAGCGTCCGAGTGCCAGGCCCGCGTTGAGCTGGCTCGGCGATATGCGGCCAATGTCGACCTGCGCCCCCACAACGTGTTTCCGGATGCCGCCCCCGAGCAATGGCTCGACTGCGGGCAGTGCCGCGACTGCCTCAGGCCCTCGTACGGCTACCGGCCGCGCGAGTCGGTCCAATACGCGATGGCGCTCTCCGATCCGCAAGCAACCGATGCCGATGGGCGCCCGCTGCGCTTCCGCTACGGATTCGTCGGCTCGAGCGACGGTCACTCGGCGCGGCCGGGCACCGGCTACAAACAGATCGAACGCAGCATGATGACCGACGCGGTCGGAACGCCCGGATTCATCATCGACACCTTCAACCATTGGAGCCGCCGGATGGACGACCCCCGCATGCCAATCGCGCCGGAGCGCGGGGCGATCGGCGTGGTGGGCTCGGACAACCGCGTCGCGAGCTTCCTCTACGCCGGCGGCCTCGCCGCCGTCCACTCGCAGAGCCGCAGTCGCGAGGCAATCTGGCAGGCGATGAAGCGGCGCGAAGTCTACGGCACCAGCGGCCCGAGGATCCTGCTGTGGTTCGACCTCACCAACGCCCCGAGTGGGCCCGTGCCGATGGGTGCCGAAGTCGAGCTCGCGGAGAACCCACGCTTCGAAGTGCGATCGGTCGGCGCTTTTCAGCAGCAGCCCGGCTGCCCGGAATGGAGTCGGCAGGGTCTACGGCCGGAGCGCTTGCAACGCCTCTGCCGAAACGAGTGCTACCACCCGAGCGACGAGCGCTATGCGATCTCCGCGATCGAGGTCGTCCGCATCCGACCGCAGACCCGTCACGGTGAAGCCGTCGCGCCGCTCATCGAAGACCCGTGGCGCAGGTTCCCATGTGACCGCGAGCAGGACGGCTGTTCGGCCGTCTTCGAGGACCCCGAGTACGCGACCTCCGGGCGCGACGCACTCTACTACGTGCGGGTGCTGCAAGAACCGACCACAGCCTTGAACGGCGCACCGCTCAGCACGCAGTTCGATGCCGAAGGCAACGCGATCGGGACGACGCTGTGCTGGGGTGACGACAAAGACTCGCTGGCAGGGTGCCCCGCGCCGGTGCAGGAGCGAGCCTGGTCGTCGCCCATCTTCGTCAACCAGCCGCGCAGACCCGAGCGCACACGGGAGACCTCCCCATGACCCCCTCCCACGACTCGCGATGGCCGTTCGAGAAAGGGCTTCACGACCTCGGCGACCACTGCTACGCATACCTCCAGCCGAATGGGAGCTGGGGTTGGAGCAATGCCGGCCTCGTCGTCGACGGTGATGAAGCGTTGCTCGTCGACACGCTGTTCGACCTGCCGCTTACCCGCGAGATGCTCGAGTGCATGCGCGACGCCGAACCCACCGCCGTTGAGCGAATCGACACACTCGTCAACACACACTCGAACGGCGACCACTGCAACGGCAACGAGCTGGTCGCGGGCGCGGAAATCATCGCCTCCACGGCGGCCGCCGAAGAGATGGCGAGAGAGACCCCGGAGACGATGGTGCAGTTCAAGCAGGCGGCGCCCGATCTCGGCGATCTCGGCGAGTTCTTCCTGCACTGCTTCGGCCCATTCGAGTTCGAGGGCATCACGAAAACACTGCCCACGACCACCTTCGACGGCGATCTCACACGGCACGTCGGCGACAAGCGCATCGAGCTGATCGGCGTCGGGCCGGCTCACACCGCGGGCGACGTGCTCGTCTTCGTACCGAGCAACCGCACCGTGTTCACGGGCGACATCCTGTTCGTCGACGGGCACCCGATCATCTGGGCCGGACCGGTCGGCAACTGGATCGAAGCCTGCCGCCGTATCGAAGCCATGGACGTCGAAACGGTCGTTCCCGGGCACGGCCCGATCACCGACAAGCACGGTGTCGCCGCGATGCGCGAATACCTGGCCTACATCGCGGCCGAGGCGCGCACACGATTCGACGCGGGAATGGACGCCTATGAGGCTGCGCGTGATATCGCGCTCGACGATTACGACGCCTGGGTCGACGCCGAGCGAATCGTCGTGAACGTCACGACTCTCTACCGCGAATTCTCGGGCGACCCCAGCGAGACGCCGATTGCCGAGCTCTTCGGACGCATGGCCCAGATCGCGAAGGACCGGCGCCGCTGAGCGTACTGGACCGTTCCCGCTGAGATCGCCTAGAATCACCACCCCCCTAGCGCCGTTCGCTCGGCGTGCGATCAAAGGAGCAGCAATCGATGCGACGTTTCGAAGACAAGGTCGTGCTGATCACAGGTGCCGCATCGGGAATCGGGCGCGCCACCGCACTACGAATGGCAGAGGAAGGCGCGTCCTTGATCTGTGCCGATCTGCAGGCCGAAGCCGCCCAGGAGACGGCGAAGCTCGCCGAAGAACGCGGCGGACGCGCAATCTCCCGCACCTGCGACGTGAGCCGACCCGACGAAGTCAACGCGACGGTCGGAGAAGCGCTGGAGCACTACGGCAAGCTCGATTCACTGTGCAACATTGCGGGCTTCCTGCGGATGGACAACTTCCACGAGTTGGCGCTCGAAGACTGGAACCGCGTGCTGTTGATCAACCTCACGGGCACGATGCTGATGTGCCAGGCCGCGCTCCCGCACCTGCTGGCAACCGGTGGAAACATCGTGAACGCCTCATCGACCTCCGCACTCGCCGGGTTGCCCTGGGGCACCGCCTATGCGGCGTCGAAGGGCGGCGTGCTCGCGTTCACCCGCGCGCTCGCGATCGAGTACGGCCGCCAGGGGGTCCGCGCCAATGCGGTCTGCCCCGGCTCGATCAAGACACCAATGACAGGCGGACTCGCGATGCCCGAAGGTGTCGACCTGACGTTGATCCATCGCGCGATGCCGCTCGACATACCGCGTGGACCGGAGACCGTCGCGGGCGTGATCGCGATGCTCGCATCCGAGGATGGCGCTCACATCAACGGCGAGTACATCCGCGTCGACGGCGGCACACTGTCCTGATCCGCCCGCAGGGGCCCGACCAGGGCCTTCTGCGTGGTTTCCCCCTCTACGCCAGTGGTTTCTTTCCCCCCTATCTTCGGGAGTCTCGCTACACTGAAAGGCGGAACCGGCCAGGGAGGACTCCGTCATGGAATCCCGTTTCCAGCTTTCCCACTTCGGCCTCGCGCTCGTACTCGCAACCGCCTGCGACGGCGCTCACGACACCGCCATCAGTGAAGCGGACGCCGTACCGATCGCGGGCCTATATGAAGTCTCGGGGACCACGATCGAAACCAGTACAGGCAGCAAACGCAATATCACCGGAACGGTGATCCTCGCGGAAGACGGCGACGAATACACCGCGACATTCCACCTTGCGACTTCATTCGATAGCGCCTCAGGCGCCATACCCGCGGAAGTCATCGGCAAGGGCTCCGGTGGCATCGATGGCCGCGAGTTGCGCGGCACCGCGGAAACCCAACTGGTGGTGTCGACCGTACCGGGAATCGACCCGGCCTTCGCCTTCATCCCGCGAATCACGAGCACGCGCATCGTCTCGAATTCGGTGACTTCGGTTGCGGCGGACGGCTCGGTGGTGATCCAGATCGAAAACAGACCCGCGGCGGGAGAAGACTACGCTCCGTCTCGCACGACGCTGCGCGGCATCCGGATCGGCGCCCAGCTGGGCGCGGGCGGCAGACTGCCGCCAATCGCCGCGATTCCGACCGACGCCGCCGAATGACGGGTCAGCGCGGCAGGTAGCCGAGTTCGCGCAACAGCTCGGCGGATTCGGAATCGAGATCCTTGAACGCTCCACGGGGCTCGCCCCGACGCCACGCCCCCCCCGGTAGCGGGCGCGGACCACCGGACTCCGCAACGAATGCTTCCAGCCCGGCGTGGAGTTCGCGCTCGCGTGCGGCGAAGCGCGGGTCGCCCGCGAGGTTCCGGGTCTCGGACGGATCAGCCGCGAGGTCATACAGCTCGTGCGCGCCGTCCGAAGACCAGATCAGTCGCAGCCCATCCGATTCGATCGAACGCAGGCGCCGCAGATAGCGACCCAGCCGGTCGCGGTGCACCACCAGCGCGTCCGGCTCGAACAGACTCAACGCCTGGGCGGGGAAGTAGTATTCGGCAACGACGGGACGTTCGGCGTCGACCGAGGGCTCCGCTGCGAACAGGTCGCGTGCGTCGTTGTCCGATGCGGGCGGCACCACGCCCGCCGCAGCGAGAATCGTCGCAAACAGATCCACCAGTGCAACCGGATCGCTGCGCCGCTCTCCCGCGTGTGCATGATCGGGCAGCACGACCAACAGCGGCACGTGAACGGTGCTCTGGTGGAGACTGAACACGTGCCGGAAGTGCCCGTGATCGCCGAAGTTCTCACCGTGGTCGGAGGTGAGGATCAATACGCTGTCCTCGAGCAGGCCGTCGGCTTCGAGACGATCGATGAGCGCGCCGACCAGTGCATCGAGCTGCGCGACCTCACCGTCATAGAGGGTGGCGAGCAGTGTGAAATCACTCTCGGAGACGGACGCTGGATCGAGGTAGTAATGCTCCGCGTCGTGCTCGCGTGCCTCTGAAATCTCGCGCGAATCGATGCGCCTGCGCGCAACCGCCGAGCGGTAGGGCTCCGGCGGCTCGTTCGGACCGTGAGCTTCGATGAAGTTCACGAACAAGAAGAACGGTCGCCGGGTGTCGCGGTATTCGAGCAACTCATCGAGCGCGAGCAGATTCGGGTGCCGCTCCGGCCGCGTTGAAGCCGGCCCCGCCGACACGCGCCAGGTTTCTTCGAACGAATCGAAGCCACGCGCGAGCCCGCTCTGGATGCTCACCACCGGGTTGGCCGAAACTCCGAAGGTCCGATAACCGCCCTCGCCAAGCAGCTCCGCGAGCGTTCGCGCACGCTCGTCGAGGAATGTGTACTCCTGTGTTGCACCGTGCCGGATCGGGTACAGGCCGGTAAAGAGCGACGCGTGCGCGGGCAGGGTCCAGCTCGACGTGGACGAAACCCGCTCGAAGTAGCTGCCACGCGCACACAGCTCGTCGATCCGGGGAGTCGGCACGGCGTTGTCGGAGCGGCAATCCATGCGATCCGCTCGCACCGTGTCGAGCACGATCAACACGATGTTCGGGCGCGAGTCCGCGCCGGGCATGCAGCCCCAGCCGGTCGTGAGAATCGCCAGCAGGAAGCCCAAAACGACACGCGCGTACGGCATGCCGCGATGCTAGCAGCCCGATATTCCTGACGGATCGCCGCCGAGTTCCAACCGCTCGCAGTCGGGCACGCAGATGTTCAGGCGTGGGCCGGCCGGCTCGAACGACGAATCACCGCCCTGAGTTTCTCGACCGCGTCATCGAGTACGATGTAGAAGACCGGCACCACGATCAACGTCAGCAGAGTCGACGAGAACATCCCCGCCGCGACTGCAACCGCCATCGGCGCACGGGTTTCCTCGCCCGGGCCGACGCCGATCGCCGCGGGCAGCACCCCGAAGATCATCGACAGAGCAGTCATGAGCACCGGGCGCATCCGAACCGGGGCTGCAGTCCGCATCGCCTCCACCTTCGACAGCCCGCCATCCCGCAGTTGATTGGCATAGTCGACCAGCAGGATCGAATTCTTCGTGACCAGGCCCATCAGCAGGATGATCCCGATCAGGCTGAACAGATTCAGCGTCATGCCCGCAGCGAATAGCGCAACGAGCGCGCCCACCATGGCCAGCGGCAGGGCAAGCATCACCGTGAGCGGGTGAATGAAGCTCTCGAACTGAGCTGCCAGCACCATGTAGATCACCAGCACCGCGAGGCCGATCGCGAGGCCGAACTGCGAGATACTTTCCATGAAGGCCTCGGCGTCCGCGGACAAGCTGAGCGTGATGCCTTCGGGCAGGATCCCCTCGGAGATCACATTGACCGCGGCGATGGCCTCGTCGAGTGATCTCTCTTCGAGATTGGCCGTGATCGCGACGCTGCGCTGCCGGTCGGTGCGCGTGATCGCGGATGGGGACGCGCCGGTCGTGACGTCGACGAGATTGCCGAGTTCGATGACTTCACCGCGATCATTCCGAACGTAGAGGCGCTCGATTGCGGAGGGTTCGTCGCGCGCACCTTCTTCGAGACGCACGCGGATGTCGTAGCGTTTTCCGGCTTCCTTGAATGTCGCGACGTCGAGACCACCGATCATCGCCTGGACCGTTGTCGCCACGGTGCGCGCATCGACCCCCATCGCGGCTGCCTTGTCGCGATTCGGCGTCACGCGCACCTCGGGCAGGCCCAGCTTCAGCGACTTGGTGATGTCGACGAAACCGCCGGCCTCGCGCATACGCGCCATGAAGGTGTCCGACAGACGGTCGAGTTCGTCGAGCGAGCGATTGCCACGAATTTCGAACGAGAACGAGCCCGTGCCGCCTCCGCTCATGTTCGACAAGTCGTAGATCTGCACCTCCTGTCCGGGAATCGCCTGCAGGGCTTCGCGCGCGGCCGGGATCAGTTCCTGAGTCGTCCGCTCGCGGTCACGCTTGGGCTTCAGGATCCCGAAGATCATGCCCTGGTTCGAAACCGGTGCGCTGTTGCCCCCCGATGTACCGACACCCGAGAACACGCCCGCGAGTTCTGGCTGGTCGAGGATCCATTCCTCGTTTCGCAACAGGTATTCGCGCGTCGTCTCGAGCGGGGTACCTGCCGCGGTCTCGAATCGCATGAAGAACAGTCCGTTGTCGGCGGGCGGAAAGAACTCGGCACCGAGCTGCGAGCCCACACCGAGCGCCAGAACGAAGCTCGCGAGTGCGGAGCAGAGCGTGAGGGCGCGGTGCCCGAGACACCAATCGAGCAGCTGCGCGTAGCGGCGTTCGAGCCACGCAAACGATGTCTCCAATCGGTGGTAGAAACCCCCGTGAGCGCGTTCTTTCGGCTCGGGCATGCGGGCGGCCAGCATCGGCGTGAGCGTCAGCGCCACGAAGAGCGAGATCATCACTGCAAACGCGACGGTCGCGCCAAATTCGGAGAGGAAGCTCCCGACGATCCCCTCGACGAAGATCACCGGCAAGAACACCACCGCGATCGAAACCGTGGCCGCGGTCGCGGCGAAGGCGATCTCGCCCGTACCCTTCGATGCGGCCGCAAACGGCGCGTCGCCCTCCGAGCGGTGCCGCTCGATGTTTTCGAGAACAACGATCGCGTCGTCGATCACCACCCCCACCGCGAGAGCGAGCGCGAGCAACGTCATCGTGTTGAGCGTAAACCCGAACATCCACATCATCCCGAAGGTCGTAATGAGGGAAATCGGGATCGCAGCCGCGACGATCATCGTGGGCCGCGCGCGCCGGAGGAATACCAGCACCGTCAACACTGCGAGCACTGCTCCGAAGACCAGCGCGAAGATCGTCTCGTCGACGGACTCCCGAATCGGCCGCGAGAAATCTGCGGCACCCGAGTTCTCCTTCAACGAGTAACCGGTGGGCAGCTCCGCCCGGAGTTCATCGAGGCGCCGGAACACCTCGTCCACGACCGCCACGGTGTTTGCGCCCGACTGCTTGCGAATGCCGACCGCGACCGTCGGTATGCCGTCGAACTGCGCCAGCGTTTTCGCGTCGGATGCTCCGTCTTCGACGCGCGCGACGTCGCCCAGCCGAACCGGCGCGCCTCCGATCCAGGCAACGACGAGCGACTCGAGTTCGGCCACCGACCGGAACTCCGCATCGGTCTTGACCGAATACTCGAGCGCCCGACCTTCGATGAGGCCACCGGGAACCTCGACGTGCTCGCGGCGAATTGCGAGAAGCACGTCACCCACGGCCAGGCCACGCGCGTGCATCGCATCGCCGTCGAGCCAGATCCGGATCGCGCGATCCTGGTTGCCGAAGAGTTCCGCCGAGGCGACTCCGGGAATCGTCTCGAGCCGAGGCTTCATGTGATTCCGCACCCACTCGCTGACTTCGACGAGCGGGCGGTTCGAGTTCACCGGGAACCACAGCACCGGCTGGTCGCCGAAATCCTCCTTGTCCACGACCGGCGGCTCGACATCGGGTGGGAGTTCGAAACGCGCCCGCGCGACCTTGTCACGTACGTCCTGCGTTGCGATGTCGATATCGGTTCCGAGTTCGAACTCGACCTTGATCGACGATGCACCGTTGATGCTCTTGCTCGAGAGAGTGCGCACACCCGCGATCGTGTTGATGTGTTCTTCGAGGATGTCGGTGACATCCTGCTCCACCACTTCCGGGCTCGCGCCCTCGAGCAGCGCCGTCACGGTCACGACCGGAAAGTCCATGTCGGGAAACTGCTCGACCCCGAGCTGGGCGTACCCCAGCACGCCGAACACGATCAGCGACAAGGTCATCATCAGTGTAAAGACCGGTCGATTGATGAAGAGGTCGAACGAACTCAATTCGGGCTCCCCGCGACATCCGGCGTCCGGAGGTCGACGGCCTCGCCCGCGGGCGTTCGAAGCGACACTGGCTGCCCGTCCGTGAGTCGGAAGTGCCCGCGGACTACGATGCGATCACCGCTCGCGATTCCGCTCGCGATCTCCACCATCCCTGCCTGAAACAGCCCCGTCTCGACGAGAACGCGTTCGACCCGGTTGTCGTCGATCGCACGAAATACCACGGCTCCATCCGCGCGTTGCAGCACCGCGGCTTGCGGGACCATCGTCACGCCGCTGCGCTTCGCAACGCCCAGGTCGACCCGCGCGAACAGGCCCGGGCGAAGGCGGCCGTCGCTGTTATCGACCTGGGCTTTCACGCGCAGCGTGCGGCTCTGCTCGTCGATCACCGGAGCGATCACGGTGACCCGACCCTCGAAGATCACGTCGGGATAAGGCGCAACACGCAACGCGACCGTCTGTGCCAATGCCACACGGCTGGAATCCGCCTCGGTGAGGCGAAATTCGACCTCGATCGGGTTCAGCGAAACGAGCTCGAACAGCTTCTGGCCGGGTATCACGTACTCGCCCCGGCTCACGAATCGCCGGCCGATCATGCCCGCGAACGGCGCGCGCACGGTCGCGTCGCCGAGCGCTCGTTCGGCGACGCCGAGTTCGGCTTCCGCGGCGCGCAGACGCGATCGCGCCAGCGTCTGCTCGGTTTCGGCTTCATCGAGCTGTGTCTGCGACGCGACCTTCTGGCCGCGGAGCTTCTTCACGCGCGCGAGTTCGCGTTCCTGCTCGCGCATCTGCGCACGGGCCTGGTCGGCACCGGCAAGTGCGCGGTCACGCTCGAGGGCCCGGCGCGCGGGGTCGATCGTGAGTACTTCGTCGTTTTCCCCGGCGGCACTGCCCTCGTCGAGCGTAATGCCGGTAATCTGGCCGGCCACTTCGGCCGCGATCTCCGCACGGTCTTTCGCGACCAGTTGGCCGGGCACTTCGATCCGTTCGTCGATATCGACAGCGAGCGCCGGCTCGATCGTCACCGGCGTGAACTTCGCCGCTTCGACTTCGGCTTCTTCGCCTGCGCAGCCGAACAGCCAGATGAAGGCCAACGCAGTGCAAGTCATTCGCCGCGTCACGACGCACCTCCGTTCGTTCGGGCCGCGTCCCTCGAGTCGGCTTCTTTCAACAGACCGCGCAGTAGGATTTCGATCGACTGTTCGATGTGGGAGTCCGTCCACGGGTATTCGGCGTAGCTGATGCGAGTCGAAATCAAACCGTGCAGAATCACCCAGATGCACTGGACCGCTTCTTCGATGTCGTCGAGCCGGAGCCGCTCCTCGCGCGCCAGCCGCGACAGCGTCAACTCCATGCGCTTGCGCGATTGCTCGGTGGTCTCCGGCGGCGACACGTCGGCCGGCCGTGGCGCCATCAGCAAGCTGTAGTGGGTCGGATTCTCGAGACCGAATTCCACGAATGCGAGGAGCTGTGCGCGCAGGAGTTCGGCTGAATCCTCGAATTCGGGCACGCGGTCGATCCGCTCGGCCATTTCGCCAAATCGCTCCTCGAGCAGCGTGTCGATCAGGCCGGCTTTGTCGCCGAAGTGGTGGTAGATGGTCGGGGCCGTATAGCCACAGCGATCTGCGAGCCGGCGCATCGAAAAACCCTCGTAGCCCTCGTTCACGAGCAGTGCCTCGGTCGCGGTGAGGATTTGCCGGCGGACCGTGGCCCGCTGCTGGTGACGACGGATTTCCGAAGGTTTTTCAGTAGGTTGAGTATCCATCAGGACCCCGCAGCTAAGCGCGATGATTGAACGGTGTGAAATTTGGCTAACGATGTTATAGGCCTCGAGCCGGCCCCGCAAATCGACGAGCGTTCGCCAGCCCGTCGAAAGGCCTGGGGGCCCCACTTGCCGTGATTCTCGGTTCGATCCGCTAGCGAATCGTTTTGAAACCGGGATCATGCCCCCGTGAATAAAGACGCCTCGGGCCTGAAACGCCTGATCGAACAGCAGCTCGCCCTCGAGCCACTCGACCGCGACCTGTTCCTCGCCGATCCCGGGGAGGGCGAAGGACGCTTGTTCGGCGGGCTCGTCGCAGCACAATCGGTGGTGGCCGCGGGCCTCACGGTCACCGATGACCGCTCGCTGCACTCGCTGCACGCCTACTTCCTGCGACCGGGTCGGCACGGGCTGCCGATCCGCTTCGTCGTCGACCGCATTCGCGACGGCCGCAGTTTCACGACTCGGCGCGTGAAGGCCCACCAGGGCGGCGAGGCGATCTTCAACCTGTCGGCGAGCTTCGCCACACCCGAAGACGGCATCTCCCATCAGGACGAGATGCCCGCGGCGCCCCCGCCGGATGGATTACCGGACTGGGAAGAGATTCGCGCGCAGTACATGGGCGACGCGGGCGGCCAGCGCTTCGACACCGCGATCGAAGTCCGAATGTGCGATCTACCGGACAGCAGTCCCGAGGCGCGACAGCGCAACTGGCTGCGCGTGCGGGGCGCGCTGCCCGAGAATCCGCTGATCCACACCGCAATGCTCGTCTACGCGAGCGACCGCACCCTGCTCGGGACGGCGGCGCGCCCGCACGACATTCCGTGGAACAAACGCGTGGCGGCGAGCCTCGATCATGCCATGTGGATCCACCGCCCGGTCCGGATGGATGACTGGATCCTCTACGCGGCCGAGAGTCCGGTCGCGCATTCGGCGCGCGGCCTGTGCTTCGGCGGTCTCTTCTACCCCGACGGCACCCGCGTCGCCTCCGTCGCGCAGGAAGCGCTGATCCGACGGGCGCGCGACTAGCCCGAATTATTCATGAAGGTCCTGCTGCGGTCGCGCATCTACGCACTCTTAAACGCCCGGGCGGCAGACGCTCAGTCGGGCTTCGGAGCGAACCGCACCTCACGCACCGCGAAGCTGCCGGCCTCGACCGAAGCATCGGCCGCGAGCGTGTGCGCGCGGCAGCGCGTCGCTGCGAGCACGTCGCCGAGCACGGGTTCGAGCCCGGCGAGTGTCTCGGCATCCGCCGCAATCGTGAGCGCTTCGACTTCGCGCCCCATCGACACCTCGCTGTCGGCCTTTGCCTTGTTGATCGCGTTCCAGCACGCGACCGCGACGTCGAAGCTCGCTTCGGTCGCGGGGGCATCGAACCCGTCGAGCTCCGCCGCACTCGGCCAGGCCGCGCGATGGATGCTGGACTCGCCCTTCTCCACAGCAAACGCCCACGACCAGACCTCTTCGCTGATGTAGGGGAGGAACGGCGCGAACAGTCGCAGCAGAACGTCGAGCCCGAGTCGCAACGAGGCCACCGCCGAGCCGCGCTCGGCCTCGCCGTCGCCCGCCTCGCCACGCGCCCGCGTCTTCGCCAGCTCGAGGTAGCTGTCGGTGAAGTGGGTCCAGAAGAAGGCCTCGGTGTCGCTGAGCGCCTGCGCGTGATTGAAGTCCTCGAACGACGCCGTCACGCGTTCGATCAGGCCGCGGAGCTTTGCCACGAATGCGCGGTCGAGCTCGGTCTGCACCGGGTGCACTTCAGCGGTCTGCCCGAGCACGAACTTCCCCGCATTGAAGAGCTTGGTCGCTAGACGTTTACCGACCTTGAATACCTTTTCGTCGGCGGCGGTATCGGTTCCGAGGCGTGCGCTCGCAGACCAATAACGCGCACCGTCCGCTGTGAACTTCTCGATCAACGGCATCGGCGTCAACACGTTGCCCTGACTCTTCGACATCTTCTTGCGGTCCGGATCGAGCACCCAGCCCGAGATCACCACGTGTCTCCACGGAATCTCGTCCTCGTGGAGCATCGCCTTGGCAATGGTGTAGAAAGCCCAGGTTCGAATGATTTCGTGGCTCTGCGGGCGGATGTCCGCCGGGAAGAGCTTCCCGTGGCGCTCGGCGTCGAGCGACCAGTGCGACCCGATCTGCGGTGTGAGGGAACTCGTGAACCAGGTATCGAAGATGTCGGACTCGCCGGTGAAGCCGCCCGGTTGGTCACGCTGGCCCTCGTCGAAGCCCGTCGGCACGTCGGTCGTGGGGTCGACCGGCATGCGCTCGGGCTCCGCCACCAGGACGCCGTCGTAATCCGGAACTCCGCTCTCGTCGAGCCGGTACCACACCGGAATCGGAACCCCGAAGTACCGCTGGCGGCTGATGCACCAATCGGCGTTCAGACCCTCGGTCCAGTCGCGAAAACGACTGTACATGAATTTCGGGTGCCACTGAACCTGCTCGCCCTTCGCGAGCAATGCCGACTGCTTGTCGAGCAGCCGAACGAACCACTGGCGGGTGGGAACGAGCTCGAGCGGGCGGTCACCCTTTTCGTAGAACTTGACGTTGTGCTCGATCGGCTCCGGCTCGGCCTGGAGCGGCGCACCGCCACCCACGGCAGCAGCGCCGTCCGGGTCGCGCAACAACTCGACGATCAACTTGCGAGCCTGGTTCACGCCCTTGCCCGCGATCTCCGCGTAATAGCGATTTGCCGCGTCGGCGTCCGCGCTCGGGAACTCATCGTTGCCGAACGCCACCGGCATCAGCGTTCCGTTGCGCCCGATCAACTGGCGCAGCGCGAGGCCCTCTTCCCGCCACCATTGGACGTCGGTCTGGTCACCGAAGGTGCAGACCATCAGGATGCCGGTGCCCTTTTCGGGGTCGGCGAGTTCGCTGGGGAAGATCGGCACCGGAACGCGGAACAGCGGGGTGACGGCGTTCTTCCCGAACAGGTCCTGGTAGCGCGGGTCGTCCGGGTGGGCGGTCACGCCGACGCAAGCGGGCAGCAGCTCCGGGCGCGTGGTTGCGATCACGAAGCGGCCCGTGTCTCCCTCGACCGCGAACTCGACGTGGTGGAACGCGCCGGGTCTGCTGCGCTCCTCCATCTCCGCCTGGGCGACCGCAGTCTGGAAATCCACGTCCCAGGCGGTCGGTGCGTCGCGGTTGTAGAGATGACCTTTTTCGTAGAGGTCGCGGAAGCTCCGCTGCGAAATCAGCCGGCAATGCCGGTCGATCGTCGCGTACTGCTGGCGCCAGTCGATCGACAGCCCGAGACGGCGAAAGAGCCCTTCGAAGGCCTTCTCATCCTCGACGGTCACGCGCTCGCACAACTCGATGAAATTCGGACGCGAGACCAGGCGCGGATGTGATTTCCGCTGCTTCGCCGAGGCGGGCTCGACTTCGAGCACTTCTTCGAACGGGGCGCTGGGGTCGCAGCGCACATGGAAGTAATTCTGGACCCGGCGCTCGGTGGGCAAGCCGTTATCGTCCCAACCCATCGGGTAGAAGACGTTCAGCCCTTTCATGCGCTTGTAGCGCGCGAGCACGTCGGTATGGGTGTAGGAGAAGACATGCCCGATGTGGAGCGAGCCCGAAACCGTCGGCGGCGGCGTGTCGATCACGAAGGTCTCATCGCGCGGCCGGTTGGGATCCCAGGCGAAGATCGCGCGCTCCTCCCAGAAGCGGTCCCAGCGCTGCTCGGCTTCGGGCGCGTCGAAGTGCTTGGGTAGCTTGCTCGGGTCGATCGAACGGAATTGCAGCTTGTCGGTGCCCATGGCGAACCTTTGCGTGCGGCCTGCCGGAAAGGCTCTGGAATTAGCACAAAGCGCAGCAGGGCGGGCTCTGTCCCCCGGGGGGGGCTGACAATTTTCGATTCCGTGGAGATGACTTGCGGGGAAGCGGGGGCAGATCTAATGTCCGGCCTCTCCATTCCCGACAGGAGCAACGCAGGATGGCCAAGCTCTCCCAGGTGCTGCGCGACCAGCGCCGTGAAAAATTGATCGCAAAATTCGCCGAGAAGCGTGCTGAACTGCGCAAGCGACTGAACGACGCGAACGTCTCGTACGAAGAAAAGATGGAAATCCAGCAGCAGTTCGCGAAACTGCCGCGGAACTCCTGCCCGACGCGACTAAACCGCCGCTGCAAGGTGTCGGGCCGCTCGCGGGGCTACTACCGCAAATTCCAGGTCTCGCGCATCGCGCTGCGCGAGCTTGCGCTCAAGGGCCAGCTGCCCGGAATGCGCAAGTCGAGCTGGTAAGGACGAAATCTCAGTGAAGCCCGGAATCCACCCCGACTACCACAAAGTGCTCTACGTCGACACCGCGACCGGCGACGAGTGGATCTCCCGCTCGACGCTGACCTCCAAGGAGAAGCGCGAAGTCGACGGCGAAGAAATGCCCGTCATCAAGCTCGAAATCTCGTCACACAGCCATCCGTTCTGGACGGGCAAGATGCGCGAGCTCGATGCCGACGGGAAGATCGACCGCTTCCGCCGCCGCTACGGCTCCTCGAAATAGCCGTCACACGCAGCGCAATGATCAACGGGCCGCCCGCTAATACGCGGGCGGCCCGTTTCGTTTCGGTCGACTTCGGTCGTACTGGCCGCTCGGCCGGGGCGCGAGCGGTGTCGGAGATCAGGCCTTCGCGGACGCGTTCTTCGGCGTACCCGCGAGCGCCTTGCGAACGGCGCGCTTGAGCCGCAGTCCGGGCTCGGCGAGTTTCTCGTCCGCCATCTTCATCAGGTAACGATCGAGTCCGCCGTTGTGCTGCACCGAGCGCAGCGCACGGGTAGAGACCCGCAGCCGTACGACGCGTCCGAGCGCGTCGCTCTGGAGCGAGACCTTCTGGAGGTTGGGCGAGAAACGCCGGTTCGTCTTCACGTTCGAATGAGCGACGTTGTGACCGAACTGAGCCTTCTTGCCGGTGAGATCGCAGCGACGCGCCATGGGGATTCCTCGGGTCGTATGGGGTTCTTCGAGCTTCGGGACGCTTGTGGATAGCCCTCGGACGCCGCCGGGTCAAGCGTTCAGCCATTTCGAGGCATCGGCCCCCCAAGGGGGACAATAGTGCAGTCCAGGCACTGCGGGTGCAGTTTGCGAACTGCATCGAAGCCCTATCTTGCTGACTGGGGCGCCGCCAGAGCCCGCTTCGAGCTGGTACGAAGCTTGCTCTACCAAGGGGCCTCAGAATCCGCCCCGAGGAGGTTCCCGAATGCCCCGCTACTACGATGACGAAATGACCGACCGCAACGCCCCGAGCCCCGGCATCGCTGCGGTGCTGTCGGTGTTGCTGCCCGGACTCGGGCAGGTCTACTGCGGTCGTTTGCTCGCGGGCGCGATCTGGTTCCTCGCCACCGCAGCCGGCTACTCGTTGATCCTGGTGCCGGGCTTCCTGATCCACGCACTCAGCGTCTGGTCCGCCTACGCGAGCGCGCGCGACTGGGACGGCTACTGAGGCGAGCCACGCGACGAACCGGCTTGGCCCAGCCGTCGGTGCCGATGAGGGCTGGGGTAACCTACGGCCGCCATGGCCTTCCGCTTTCTCCACCTCGCGGACTTGCACCTCGACACCGTCTTCGGCGGGCTTCCCGAGACGCGCAACCGCCTTCGGGCAGCGACCTTCGAAGCCTTCGAACGCGCGGTTGACTTCGCGATTCGCGAGCAGCTTCACGCCGTGCTCGCGGCGGGCGACCTCTACGACGAGAACGACTTTTCATTGAAGACTGAGATCCGGTTTCGCGAGCAGGTACGGCGCCTCGCCGACGCGGGTATCTGGTTCCTCGCCTGCTGCGGCAACCACGATCCGGGCGGCGCGAACCACCACGCCGCGCACCTCGGCATCAGCCTCGACGGAACGGCTGCTCCGGCACCCGACGACGACTGGCGCCGTCGCGTCCACCTCTTCCGCGCCCCCGCTCCCGAAACCGTCCGGATTCACGACCGCGACGGCGCCGCGGTCGCGGTCGTGATCGGAGCAGGCCACCCCACCGCCGCGGAAGCACGCAACCTCGCCGCCGAGTTCACGAAGCTCGAAACTCCGCTGCCCGTGGTCGGACTGCTCCACACCCAGGTCGAAGGCGTGCGCGCCGCCGAGGCGCACGATCGCTACGCGCCCTCGACCGCAGCCGACTACGAACGCCTCGACTACAGCTATTGGGCACTCGGGCACGTTCACGTTCGCGGACGCGCGGTCGCGGGACTGCCGGTCTTCTACGCCGGCAACCTCCAGGGCCGCAATCCGAGCGAGACGGGCGCGAAGGGTGGCTACCTCGTCGAAGCGCACGCGGGCGCTCCCGCCGAACCGGAATTCATCCCGTTCGCCCCGTTGCGCTGGGAACGATATGAATTCTCGGACCTACCACAGACCGACACCGCGGCCATTCTCCTCGATCACCTCGTCGAACGCATCGCCGCCGCGCGCGCGGGGGCCGACGACGCGTTCGCGTTGCGCTGTTCGTTGAGGGGGCCGTCGCCACTCGCACGACGATTTCGCGATGGCGGGGCGCAAGTCGATTTCGAGGAGGCGCTCGCCATCCGGACCGGTGCACTCGAAGTACAGCTCCGAACCAAGGGCCTGACGCTTCCCTTCGACCGCGAAGCCCTCCGCGACGCGCCCACCGTCGTGGCAACCGCACTGGAGTTGATCGCCGCCGCGCAGCACGACGAGGACCTGCTGGCTGAACTCGCTCCGGCCGAACTCCTCAGCCACTTCGACGACCCCGCAGCGCGCGCAACCCATCTCGCCGACCTGCTCGACGGCCTCGACGAAGAGTTGATCCACCGCAGCGTTGCGGAGCGTGGGCCGTGAAGATCCACAGGCTCGACGCGAAACACTTCGGTCCGCACCGCGGGCGCGAATTCGAGCTCGACCCCGGAATCGTGCTGATCTACGGACGCAACGAATCCGGCAAGTCGAGCTTTCGCAGCGCGATCGAGACGATCCTCTACGGCTTCGAACCCGCGACGCGCGAAAACCATCCGCTTGCGATCTGGGGCGAGGGGCAGGGCGATCTCCACCTCGAGGCCGATTACTCACTCGATGACGGTTCGGAATCGCGAATCGAACGCGTACTGCTCGCCACAGGCAAGTCACGCACCGCGCCGGTCGGCTCGGCGTTCGAGGGTCAACGCAAGGGCAACAACGCGTTGGCGGTCACGGAAGGCCTCCCGCGCGCGCTGTACCGCTCCGTTTACGCGATCGAGACCGAGCAACTCGGCGCGCTCGCGGCTAGCGAGCAAAGCCACGTCGACGACCTTCTCCTGCCCGAATCGCAGTCGCTCGGCCTGCGCCCGATCGCCGAGGTGCGCGACAGGCTGCGCGAAGACCTCGGCGCGCTCTGGCGCCCTCACAAGCGGGGCCAGACCCGTATACGCACCCTCGCGGACCAGCTATCCGCGGCGCACAAGCGCGCGCGAGCCGCCGAAAGCGAGGAAGGCGAGTTGCGCGAGGCGCTGCGAGAACAGAGCGAACTCGACGAGCAGATCGCCGCCGACAAATGCGAGAAGGAACGCCTCGAGCGAATCAATCGCGACACGCCGTACCTTCGCGACCTCTTCGAACTGCGGCAACGTGAACGCGCTCACGGCGAAGCCGTCGACCTCGCTCGCCTGGGCGATGAGTTCCCGCTGGCTGACCCCGAGGTCGTGGAACGCGAGGCGCGCAAACTCACACAAGAGATCGAGGCTCCGTGCGCGCGCCTCGAACGCAACGCGCTCGTACTCGAAGAAGCGCACGAGCGGGTGCTGAACGCCACCGCGGAGATCCGCGCCGCCGAGTCCGCGATCGCGGCTCACGCCACGAGCCGACGCACAGCCGCGGCGGTCGGCGCGAGCGCGCGGCGCCTGCGCGCCGACGCGAGACGTGAACTCGACAGCGTGCTCACGCAGCCCTCCGACGACCGCCTGCTCGCGGATCTCGAACGACTCCCCACCGCCCAGCTGCGATCCGCCCACGAGAGCTGGGCACAGGAGTGGGAAGCGCACGTGTCCGCGACACCCCCGATCGCGCCGCGGCCTCCCATCTGGACGCTCCCGCTCGCTTTGCTCGGTGGCGGTGCCGCGATCGTCGCGACGCTCGAGAAGCTTCCGGTGTGGGTGCCACCGATCCCGCCTTGGGTCGCCCCTGCCGGCGTCGCGGTCACCGTGCTGGCCGCCGTCGCGGCCTTCTTCCTGCGCGCCCGCTCCGAAGCGAAAGGCCCGCCTCCGGAGCGCCCGAGCGGCGTCGACGACGGACTCGCGGATTTCCCTGTGGCGGGCGCGATGCTCGCGAGCCCGTCCACGCTGCTGCGCTGGATCGACTCCGCCGCGCGGGCGCAGAAGCTGCTCGTCGAAGCCGAGGCCGAGGAGTCTGAATCGCTTCGACTCGAACGCGAAGCGGACAGCGAGGTCGCTGCCTGGCGCGCTTCGTGCGAACAGCTCGGAATCGACTTCGATTGCGATGGACCGGTGCTCGTCGAGCGCATGCGGCACGCCCTCGAGCACGCGGTGGCGGCGCAGCAGCGCGTTCGCGACGATGCCACGCAGCGGCGAACCGCGCAGGCGATGCTAGACGTGAAACAGCCGATGCTGGAACGCCAGCGCGCACACCTCGCAGCACTCGGCGACACGCTGCGCGCAAATGTGCCTGAAACAACCGATCTGCACACCGCCTACGAGGTGCTCGCGCAGCGTCGCCGGGAGCAGGACTACACGCGATCGCGAGCCGCCGAGCTCGCGCAAGACCCGCGCTTTACAGCGCTCCATGATGACCCACGCGTGGCCACCGAACAGGTACACGACGACGCTCCCTGGAACGAGAGCATCGCGCGCGAACGCAGCGCAGCGCTCGACACACTCGACAGCTCGATCGAGAACGCAAACAAGCGTCTCGGCGAACTCGGCGAGATACTCCGCAACGACCCCGGCAGCCGCAGTGCCCACGCACGCGACGCTGTCGAAGCGTTCCAGGCGGAGCTTCGAGAGACGAAGGCCGAGCGTGACCGGCTCGCGCTCCTCGATTCGATCCTTGCACGTGCAGAGCAACGCTTTCGCCAAGAGCACCAACCCGACGTGCTGCGACGCGCGAGCCACTACCTCGAACAGATCACCGAAGGCCGCTACGGGCGCCTCGACTACCTCGAAGGAGCGGATGGCGGCCTCTTCGTGTCATGCCGAGAACGCAGCGAGCCCGTAAAAGTCGCCGAACCGATCAGCCGGGGCACATGCGACCAGATCTTCCTTTGCTTGCGTCTCGGCCTGATCGACCATCTCGATGCCGGCCGCGAAAAACTTCCGCTGATCCTCGACGACGCGCTGCTCCACACCGATGATCTGCGGCGCCGCGAGTTCTACCCACTGCTGCGCGACATCGCAGCGACACGGCAGGTATTCTTCCTGACTTGCCACCGCGCGATCGCCGACGAGGCCGAGAAAGCTCTCGCGACCGCGCGAATCGAACTAGCCGACCGATGAGGAGAGCGCCGTGAAGCTTCCGGAGCGCGGAACATCTCAAGAAGAAGTCCTCGAGCGGATGCGCGAGCGCAAGGCCGCCGATGCCGACTGGGAGGGTGGACGAACCTGGAGCCTCGTCTACCCCGCCGGCGAGGAAGTCGACGAGATGCTCCGCGCGGCGAATGAGCTCTACCTGTTCGAGAACGCCCTCAACCCGTTCCGCTTCCCGAGTCTGCGCACGATGGAGGACGAAGTCTGCGCGATGACCGCCAACCTGTTGCACGCGCCCGACAGCTTCGGCGGCGCGATGACATCGGGCGGGACCGAAAGCATCCTGATGGCCGTGAAGGCGGCGCGCGACCGCGCCGTGGCCGAGAAGGGCATCGAGAACCCGCAGGCGCTGGTCCCCTATTCCGCCCACCCCGCCTTCGCGAAGGCGTGCAAATACCTCGGACTCGAGCACGTTCAGATTCCGCTCGACGACGACCGGCGCGCGGACGTCTCCGCCGCGGCGAAGCTGATCGGCGACCGCACCGCGCTGGTGGTCGGGTCTGCGCCCAACTACCCGTTCGGTGTGATCGACCCGATCCCCGAACTCGCCGCGCTCGCGGCCGAGCGCGGGATCAACTTCCACACCGACGCCTGCCTCGGCGGCTTCCTGCTGCCGTTCCTGGAAGATCTCGGCGAAGACATCCCGCCCTTCGACTTTCGCGTGCCCGGCGTGATGACGATCTCGGCCGATGTTCACAAATACGGCTACTGCACCAAGGGCGCATCGGTGATCACGCACCGCGAGAAGGCGCAGCTGCACGAATATCAGTTGTTCGTCTACGACGCCTGGCCGGGTGGGATGTACGGCTCGTTCGCAATGGCGGGCGCACGTCCCGCGGCCCCGATCGCGGCCGCCTGGTCGATCATGAACTTCCTCGGCCGCGAGGGCTACCAGAAGCTCGCGCGCGTGATCCGTGAAACCACCGACACACTGCGCTCTGGAATCGAGGCGATCCCGGAGCTCTCGATCTGGGCCGATCCGGTGATGGGTGTGTTCTCATTCGGCTCAGAGAAGATCGACATCATGGCGGTCTGCGACGTGATGGACGAGCGCGGCTGGCACCTCGACCGCCAGACCGGGCCCGACGCGCTGCACATGATGGTCTCGCCCGGACACGCGAAGGTCGTCGATGCCTTCCTCGCTGACCTGCGGCGCGCGGCCCTGCATCACGGAACTTCCAAGGGCGCCGAAGCGCGCTACAGCTGAGGTAGGACATTGAGCTACGAGACACTGAAGGTCGAGCGCGAAGGCGCGCTCTGCTGGTTGACCCTCGACCGCGCCGATTCCCTGAATGCGAGCCTCGACGCAGGCAGCCTCGAGGCCGTGGTCGCAATGGAAGACCGCAACCAGATCCTCTGCACCCCGACCGAGGATTTCCGGGAAGGCATGCTCGCATTCCTCCAGAAACGCGAGCCCATCTACAGCGACAGGTAGGGGGATGCTCGACACCGCCCATCCCGACGAGCATCCGTTCGTCTCGCGACCGCATCGGACGCTGGTGCGCCTCACGCTGCCGGTGTTGATCTCCCTCATCGCGGAACCCCTCACCGGCCTGGCCGATACCGCATTCATCGCCCATCTCGGCGCCGCGCCGCTGGCCGCACTGGGTGTCGGCACGGTGCTGCTGTCGAGCATCTTCTGGGTCTTCAACTTTCTCGGAATCGGCACCCAGACCGAAGTCGCCCGCGCGACCGGATCGGCGAAAGCCGAGGGCGCGCGCGAGGCGGCGGGCCTCGCGCTCGCACTTGCCACGGCGATCGGCTGCGGCATTGCGCTGCTCGGCTGGCCCTTCCTCGACGCGGCCGCGCGCTTCATGAGCAACGACATCGGCGTTCAGCGCGACGCAATCGTCTACCTCCAGATCCGCCTGCTCGCAGCGCCCGCGGTGCTCGTAACGGTCGCAGCCTTCGGCGCACTGCGCGGCCTCCAGGACATGCGCACGCCGCTGTGGATCGCACTCGGCATCAATGCCCTCAACCTCGGGCTCGACCCATTGCTGATCTTCGGAGCGGGGCCGGTTCCCGCACTCGGTATCGCGGGC